>JAQYVU010000103.1 GCA_030145385.1 Desulfococcaceae bacterium | reverse complement strand
CATGGCGACCAGCGTTATCGATCCCTACACCGAAGAAAAACGTCCGGCAACCGATGAAGATCTCGTGCGTCTGACCCGACTTGCCGACCAGCTGGAATGCATTGCGGTCAACGGCGGTCTGGTGACCCCCCAGGAAGTTCCCGGCGCGACCAATGACTGGTACACCTGGACCACCACCATCAAAAATACAACCAAGCATATTACTGGCGGCGTCTACGGCTACCGGGGAGTGCTGGATGCCATCGAGATGGGCGCCCTGGCTGTTGGCAGCAAAGAGGAATTCCTCAAGCGGCCTTTTATTTCCGGCTGGGTTCTGACCCTGCCGCCGCTGGGCTGCGACACAGCTTCCACCGAGGCTATGATGGAGATGAACCGCCACAATATCCCTATTATGCTCAGTTCCGGCCCGATTCTGGGAACCACTTCGCCGGTGACCATTGCCGCTTGCCTGGCCCAGGCGCATGCCGAAATTTTGGCCTGCATTACCCTGTCCCAGCTCATCAACCCCGGCGCGCCGGTGGTCTATACCAGCTTTGCCCGCGGCATGAATATGAAGACCTCCAATATCTCCATGGCCGGCCCGGAGTTTGCCGTCCTCAAGGTGGCCATGAGCCAGTTGGGGCTGTCTTTGTACCTGCCCATCCGCATGCCTTCCATGCTGCGTGATTCCAAGGTTTTAGATGCCCAGGCCGGTTTTGAAACAGGCATGGTCGGCACGTTGAGCTCGTTTGTGGCCGATATTATGGATTCTATGCAGCTGGACACGGACCTGGTAGTGGATTACCCGGACCTGGTTTTCTGCAATGATTCCATGGCGTTCATCCGGCATGCCTTAAAAGAACTGGTGGTCGATGACGATACCCTGGCCCTGGACTGCATCAACGAAATCGGCCCGGGCGGAAATTTCCTGAGTCATTCGCATACGTTCAAAAACTTCCGCAAGGAACTGTGGCATTCGGACCTGTTTGATCACAACAACTGGGAACGCTGGGAACAGAAAGGCAAAAAGGATATCCGCACCGCTGCCATGGAAAAGGTGCATGCCATGCTGGAAGCGCCGGTTGAATCCTTGCTTTCGGCGGACGTGGAAGCGGCTATTGATGACATCGCCAAAAAGGCCACTGCAGACGGTGCCGGAAACGAGTAACCGGTAAAAAAATAACGTGCCGGATCCTTGTTTCGATATTCAGGCTCCGGCACTAAAAATACGTACTATTCAAAATATTTGAAGGAGTTTGTCGTGTCTCAAAACGTTCAGAATCAGATCAGGAGTCCCAGGGGAAAAACGGACTGGGTCGTGTTCGGCATCAGCGCCGGTTTTCTCTTGCTGTTCGTGATCGGCTCGCTGGTAAATATTGAATTGGTCAGCAAGGTTGTGAATGCAGCCCAGGCCTTTTCCACCCAGTATTTCGGCGCCTTGTGGCAGGTGCTTTTGCTGGCCACTTTCATTCTGGCCGTAGCGCTCGCGGTTTCCCGATATGGGACTGTCCGCGTCGGTGGTCTGGATTCGCCGGAAATCAGCACGTTTCGGTGGATTTCCATGATCATGTGCGCGCTTCTGGCCGGTGGTGGTGTGTTCTGGTCTTCGGCCGAGCCCATGTATCATTTCCTTTCCCCGCCCCCGACGTTTCCGGGTGTGGAAAAAGCCACCGCCGAAGCCGTGGCCCCGGCTCTGGCCCAGTGTTACCTGCATTGGGGTTTTCTGGCATGGGCCATTCTCGGTACTTTGGGTACGGTTATTCTGATGTATTCCTGCTATCACAAGAATATGCCCATGAAACCCCGTGCGCTGCTTTACCCGATCCTGGGTGAAAAAGGTGTCAACGGTCCCATCGGAACTGCCGTGGATACGGCTTCCATCATTGCGGTGGCAGCGGGAACTATCGGTCCCATCGGTTTTCTCGGGCTGCAGCTTTCCTATGCGCTCGAGTATCTTTTGGGGATTCCCGATGTGTATTCCAGCCAGTTGGCCGTGATCGCGGTGATCACCGTTATTTACACGCTGGCTGCCGCCACCCCTATTTATAAAGGGATTAACAGTCTTTCCAAGTTCAACGTGCTCATCGCCATCGGTCTCATGGCCGCGATCATGGTTCTCGGTCCCGGCGGTTTCATTGTAGACAGCTTCATGAGCGCCTTTGGCCTGTATGCCCAGGATTTTATCCGCATGAGCCTGAACCGCACCGACACCCAGTGGCTGGGCTGGTGGACCGTGTTCTATTGGGGATGGTTCCTCGGTTACGGCCCCATGATGGCCATTTTTACCACGCGTATCTCCCGTGGCCGTACCATTCGTGAAATTATGCTGGCCGTGGCCGTTATCGCTCCTGTTGTCACCAATATCTGGTTTACAGTGCTGGGCGGCGCGGGCATCCACTACGAGCTGACCAACCCCGGCTCGGTTTCCACGGCGCTTAATGAATCCGGGCTTCCGGCTGCGCTCATAGCCATTGTGGAACAGCTTCCCTTGTCGGGTCTTTTGACTCCCGTTGCCCTGATTCTGGTGGTTCTTTTTCTGGTCACCACGGGTGCGGGCATGACCTACAGCATCGCCATATCGGTCACCGGTGAGGAAAATCCGCCGCGTTGGGTGCGTATCCTGTGGGGGCTTCTCATGGGCGCCATGGCGGCCGTGCTCATAAAGATCGGAGACGGCGGCATCAAGGCATTGCAGACATTCATTATTGTTTCCGCAGTACCTGTGGCGCTGTTCTATATCCCCCAGGTGTGGGCGGGCATGAAGTGTGCGAAGCTTTTGTACGAAGACCAGCAAAAAAAGAATGAAGATCAGCAACATAAAGATGACAATCCGGTGCTCCAATTAAAGGACGTTGCCTAAGTTGCACCGAAACAAACCAAAAACAGACTATATCAAACCGGCTCACGGGGTTTTCGCCGGCCGCTCTCGTCTGGGCGCGGCCGGGCCCCTGTACCGAAAAAAATAAAAAGGAGTATACAAAATGTCTGAATTTACTTCCGTAACCGAAGCACTGCTTGCTCTTGACGCCGACAAACTCTTGGGCGAAGTGGATAAATACCTGGCTGACGGCGCTAATGCCGACGCCATTTTGAACGACGGCCTGATCGCCGGAATGGATATCGTGGGCGACCGCATGCAGGAAGGTGACATGTTCATTCCTGAAGTGCTCATGGCTGCCCAGATCATGGGAAAAGCCGTTGAAAAGCTCAAACCGCTCCTGGCCGACGATGCCGGCTCCAGTGCGGGCAAGGTGCTTATCGGCACGGTGAAGGGTGATTTGCACGACATCGGCAAAAACCTGGTTTCCATGATGCTGGAAAGCGCGGGGTTTGAAATCAAGGATATCGGGGTGGACGTTGAGCCCGCCACCTTTATCTCCGAAATCAAGGCCTTTCAGCCTGACGTGCTGGCGCTTTCGGCGCTGTTGACCACCACCATGCCCATGATGAAATCTACCATCGAAGCATTGGCTGATGCCGGTGTACGCGATTCTTTGAAGGTGATTGTTGGCGGCGCGCCCGTGAGCGACAACTTTGCCAGGGAAATCGGCGCGGACGGCTATGCCCCGGATGCGGGTTCCGCCAGTAAACTGGCCAAGACCCTGTTAAGCAATTAACCCTTCTTTACCGGAGGACGGTTCATATCCCGACGAATGCCGGGTTTACATAGAAAAACAGGGGCGGATGCCGGGTTGACGGATCAATTGGGGTCTGCCCCTGTTTTTTATAAAATCAAAAAAACTCCCCGGGCAGGTGCCCGAAAAAATATAAATATAAGGAGCAACTCTGATGATTATTATCGGTGAACTGATCAATGCGAGCCGCAAGGCCATTGGCGCGGCCATCAAGGAAAAAGACGAACAAGCCGTGCGCAAGGTGGCTGCGGACCAGGCAGAAAACGGCGCATCGTTTATTGACGTCAATGCGGGCATTTTTGTGGATGACGAGCCCGACTACCTGACCTGGCTGGTGAAAAACGTCCAGGCAGTGACTGATGTTCCCTGCGCCATCGACAGTCCCAATCCCAAGGCCATTGAAGCGGCGCTGGCCGTGCACAAAGGTGCTGCGCCCATGATCAACTCCATTTCCCTGGAAAAGGACCGCTGGGAAAATCTTCTGCCCATCGTGGCCGGAACGGATTTGAAGGTTGTGGCCCTGTGCATGAGTGACGACGGCATGCCCCAGACCGTGGACGACCGCATGAAAATCGCCGACAAACTGGTCAACGGTCTTTTGCAAAAGGATGTGAAGCTGGAAAACATTTTCATCGACCCGCTGGTGCAGCCCCTGAGCGTAAACAAGGAATTCGGCATGCAGTTTTTAGACACCATTGAACAGATTACGACCCAGTTTGCCGGAATCCACACCGCCTGCGGGCTTTCCAATATTTCCTACGGCCTTCCTGCCCGAAAATTCATCAACCGCGCTTTCATGACCATCGCCATTGCCAAGGGCCTGGATGGTGCCATCATGAACCCCATGGATAAGGGCATGATCGCGGCCATCACTTTAGGTGAAGCCCTGGCCGGGAAAGACGATTTCTGCATGAAGTATCTCAAGGCGTTCCGCGCCGGATTGTTTGAATAATTAAAAAGGAATACCTTCATGTCAGATAGTGACTTTTTCAAAAAAGATATCATCGAAAAGGCCCCGGGGTTTCGCTCCGGCATTTCCGACCTGCCCAGGCATCTGAACGCCGAGACTATCAGCGCCGGGCTGATTGCCGCGATTTTCGGCTGTACCGGACCGCCTTTGATTATTATGAACTCGGCCATGAACGCCGGGTACACGAGCATCCAGACCATTTCGTGGCTGGCTTCGGTCTGCTTTTTTGGCGGTGTGTTAAGCCTGATTCTGGCCCTGCGCTACAAGCAGCCGATTGCGGGCGCGTGGTCCATTCCCATTGCGGTCATGCTGGGGAACACCCTTGCTTTTTTCAACTTCAACCAGGCAGTGGGGGCCTATCTTCTGGCGGGCATCATGGTGCTGGCCCTCGGCTTTTCGGGGCTGGTGGGCAAAATCATGCGCTGGCTGCCCATACCCATTGTCATGGGGATGATCGCTGGCGCCATGATCAAGTTCGGCACGGGTATGATTGTGAGTGTGGAAAAACTCCCTGTGGTGTGCGGCGCTGCCATGGCGGGATATCTTGTTACCAACCGGTTTGTCCGCAAGTTTCCGCCCGTGCTGGGGGCGTTGATCCTCGGCATTTTGTCAGCGGCCTTTACCGGCGGGATCGATTTTTCAGGAGCGGATTACTCCCTGGTCCTGCCCACGGTGTTTGCGCCGGAATTTTCTTTTGACGCATTTTTGTCCATCAGCGTTCCTGTGGCGATTCTGGTGATCGGCGCGGAAAACGCCCAGGCAACGGGTGTGCTGCTCACCGAAGGCTACAAACCGCCGGTGAACTTCATGACCGTGGCCAGTGGCTTCGGCGGGATCATCACCTCATTTTTCGGCGGGCACAACGCCAACGTCGCAGGCCCCATGACCGCCATCTGTGCGTCTGAAGCCGCAGGCAAGGATACCGAAGGCCGTTATGCGGCAGCCGTGGTCAACGGGATTTTGTTTGGCGGGTTCGGACTGATCGCCTCGATAGCGGTGGCATTCATTGAAAGTGTGCCGCGTCCTTTAGTGGGTGTTGTGGCGGGCCTTGCCATGATCGGTGTGCTCACGCAGGCATTTGAACAGGCGTTTGCCTCGGGCAAGTTCAAGGTGGGTGCTTTTTTTGCGCTCGTTATCGCCATGTCCGGGATTTCCATTGCCAAGATCAGTGCGCCTTTCTGGGCGCTTTTGGGCGGTGTGGTGGTTTCGTACATGATCGAACACAAGGATTTTGCCGTATCGGCTTCCAAAAAAACCGCGCCTGCGGCAAAGGACATGGTCCAAAGACAAGCCGCCTAAGCCCTCAAGCTTGTTAGAAATCGGAATATAATTTTCACAAGGCTTCACAAAATAAGTGATTCCTCCTCCTTGTGTTTAAGGCCCGGCCCCGAAAGATTTTATTATAAAATTTTACGGGACCGGGCCTTTTTTTGATAATTGTGATCATTGGGATTATTTATTCTTGAGGTTCATCCTGAATCCCGCCGGACCAGCCCCACGTACTTTCCGACAATCCGGACCTTTTTTCCGATCCCGGCCTTTAAAAATAAAAATGGGGTCGGACCAAGCAAAACTCCATAAATAACTGTTAACAAAAGAAAATTTCTTTCAAAGCCCTCAAGAACAACTCTTAGCGGTCACATTTTAATACGAAAATGAGCCTTCTAAGGAAATTTTAATCATACCTTGATTTTTAATATTTCAAAATTCTAAAATTCCAAATGAACCGAGCGAGCCGGTTATTTGGGGTGTTGAGACGGACAAAGCACAGCAAAAGCTACAGCGGCAAATTGATGATAGCCTTAGGGCCGTGGGAAAAAATAATTATCCCATCTTGCATGTCTTTTGGTCCGTATTCTTTGTTGCGACAAAGCTCATATATCCCGATATGCACGCTTTATCACGCCTTGAATACGAACCAAAATTCTGCGCCATCTTGGGCAATTATTTTTTTCCACGGCCCTTACTCCCTTTTTTTCTAAAAGCACTCAATTAAACTGTTTTTCACAAAATCGTAATATTATAATTGAAATTCATAGACAATAGTCGTTTTTCATGCCATTATAATTCCGACAAACAAAAAGAGAATTCATAAAAATGGCTCATTATAATCAAAATTCACAGCGTATAACTATTTTTCACGGTTTTCCAGCATTAGCAGAAGGAAGCCGTTTAGCTGGATATTCAGCATTAATTTCAGCACATGGTTTAAAAGTTCCTGTTCCTGATCATCTATGTGGCATCGGCACGAAACACAAAAAATATGATTATGAACGATGGCATATTTTTACACCGCGGCATGCGCCGAAAGACACTCTTCATGGACATTTGGTCTTTGCACTTAAATATGAGGGTGTTGATCTGGCTGTTCTCAATGCTTTATTTCAAAAAATTGAACCCGAAGAAATCCAGGAAATTATTCTATCGGAGCCTACAGGTCGGTATAGCCGGCGGTTGTGGTTTTTATGGGAGTGGTTGCGTGATGAGCAACTGGATGTTGAGGATGCAACGATGGGAAATTTTGTTCCACTCATTGACCGCAAGTTACAATATGAAGGGAGATCGTATCCATCTAAGCGTCATCGGGTTCGCAATAACTTGCCGGGAACGCGAAATTTCAGCCCATTGATCCGAAAAACGGAAAAACTTGAAAAGTTTATTGGCAAGAAGCTGTCAGAAACAGCTATGAAAAATATCGGCCAGGCTCACCCCGATCTTTTAAGCCGTGCCGCTGCTTTTCTTTTGTTCAAAGATTCAAAAGCCTCTTACACAATCGAAGGGGAAAACCCTCCGCACAACCGGATAGAGCGATGGGGGAGAGCTATCGGTGAAGCTGGAAAACGCAAAATAAGTGTTTTAGAACTGGCGTATCTGCAACAGATTGTCATTGAAGACAATCGCTTCATAACACCAGGATTAAGAAAAGAAGGCGGTTTTGTCGGGGAACATGATCGCACCACGGGCATGCCCATGCCCGATCACATTTCCGCTTGCGCAAATGATTTAAACACTTTGCTATCGGGCCTTATCGATACGTATGAGCTTCTTTGCAAGGATGATTTTGATGCTGTTCTATTAGCAACTATTCTTGCTTTTGGTTTTGTTTTTATTCACCCGTTTGAAGATGGAAACGGGAGGATTCACCGTTATTTGTTTCACCATCTCCTGGCTGAAAAAGATTTTGTTCCGAAAGGATTAATATTCCCGGTATCTGCTGTTATTTTGGCTCGGATAGAGGAATACAGGAAAGTATTGGAGCATTTCTCAAAGCCCAGGCTTGATCATATTGAATGGCGACCAACAGAGAAAAACAATATTGAGGTGCTAAACGAGACTATCGATTTATATCGTTATTTTGATGCAACCAAACAGGCCGAATTTTTCTTTGAATGCGTTGAGGAAACCGTAAATAAAACGCTTCCTGAAGAAATCGAATATCTTAGAAAATATGATATTCTTAATGAATTCATCAAAAACCATATCGATATGCCTGATCGGCTTGTTGATTTACTTATACGATTTCTTTCCCAAAATGATGGGAAACTATCAAAACGTGCAAGAAGAAGGGAATTCGAAAAGTTGACTGATGATGAAATTCGGGTGATTGAAGAAAAATACGCAGAGATTTTCGATTAGAGAGACCGGGCCATGATGAGGGTAAATGTTAATGGCAGGCTCTTGAATTATTAATGAATATCCGTCCGGGGACACAATACTTAATCCCAACAATCAAAATGCTGCGGGTGAACCGCAGATTTTGGTGTTATGATAAAAAAGACAAAAAATGAATCAATTTGATAAGACAAATATTTCCGATCCATTTGTCAGCAAAAATACAATCGAGCCTTATTCCCCGGGCGAATTAAACGGATTATCATTTGCAATAAAGGATAATATTGATGTAGCAAATGAAATTACCGGTTATGGGAGCCCGGGTTGGATTGACACTCACTCCAAACCAGTGGTAAACGCTATTTGCTTAGAACAGTTGCTGAATGCAGGCGGAACGTTTCAGGGAAAAACAAAATCAGATGAATTGGCTTATAGTCTGATTGGCGTCAATTCATTTTATGGTACACCTTTGAATCCAAAAGCGTCAGACAGGGTGCCGGGCGGATCTTCAAGCGGCTCTGCGTCAGCAGTTGCCGGCGAATTGGTAGATTTTGCAATCGGCACAGATACTGGCGGTTCAATTAGAGTTCCAGCGGGCAATTGTGGTGTTTGGGGATACAGACCTTCATATGGGGTTATTTCTGTTTCCGGGGTATTAGCCCTGGCACCTTCTTTTGATACGGTCGGGATTCTTGCACAAACAGGAGAAGTCTTAGAAAAGGTGATGCGGGTTTTGCTTGCAGAGAACAGTAATGAGAGCAATGCTTTTTCGTCAGTCTGTTTTATTGATGATGTATTCCAAATGTCTGACAGGCAAATTCTTGATAAAATAACACCCGGTCTGAATAAGATATCCGATATTTGTAAAGTACAGACCTTGAAACTTGCAGAGATTACAGACCCACATGTTAATTGTAATTGGCTTTTTGAACAATTGGGATTCTTGCTGTCAACCGAGATATGGAACACATTTGGAGCCTGGATAAAAAATGAGAAACCAAAACTGAGTTCCGGAGTAGAATATAATCTTCACGGTTATGCTGAATCTGCCAATCGAAAAGATATTCAAAGCAGTCTTTATGCAAAAAAAGCATTTCAAAACAAAATTAACAATTTTCTTTGTGAAGGGAAAATCCTATGTTTTCCTACAACTTTAGATTTAGCCCCACGATTGGATGAAATTACGCCTGACTTTTTAACAGGAGATTATATTCCAAGAGCAATGGGAGTGAATGCGATTTCAAGCTTATCTTGCGCGCCTCAAATTACAATTCCTGTGGCAGAAGCGAATGGCGTGCCTGTTGGGCTTTCTTTTATTGCTGGATACGGGCAAGACACGATGCTTATAAGCTTTTGCAATCAACTATATACTCGATGCTTTTAATCATGGGAGCTAAAATGAACTCACAGCATGAAACAGCTTATTGTGGCATATATTGCCCTGACTGTATTCGTTACCAAAATAAATACGAAGTATATGCCCGCCAATTAAGAGATGAGCTTGAGAATGTTGAATTCCATAAATATGCTGAAATCGATTCTCCATTTGGGGCTAATTTCAAAAATTATAACGAATTTATTAAAGTATTAAATGCATTGTCGAATACTCAATGCGACAAACCTTGTCGCGTCGGCGGGGGATGCTCCGGAACTCCTTGTAAGATAATGGAATGCTGTATTTCCAATAGCTTCGAAGGTTGTTGGGAATGCACTAATTTGGACGAATGCGATAAATTTGACATTTTGCAACCTCGCTGTGGAGAAATGCCTAAAAATAATATAAAAAAAATCAAAAAATACGGCGTCCAAAATTGGATTGAGTTAAGAGATAAATTTTACATCTGGCAAAAATAATAATAGCTGTTTCGTGGGATCTTCTTGGTCAGCACCCTTTTTTCATGCTTTAAGGCTTAAAAAAGGCAGGGTTGTGGAACTTGACACGCGTATTGCAATGAATGCATCCAAAATAAGTCTCCAAAATAGTCTTCCAATGGCGGATAGCATTATTTTGTCCACTGCGCGCGCGTATAATTGTATTGTATGGACTCAGGATTCGGATTTTAAAGATATGCCTGATGTAAATTTTTTCCCTAAAGGCGCTAACCCGGCAAGCGAAATATAGAGGAATTAAGGGACCAGCCCCTTTTTTATATAAATTATGGCACATATTCATCGTATCGTTTTGCCCGGCCGGACGAAAGGGACTGTTCTCTCAGAGTCGGGCGAACCGCTGACTCCTCCTGATAACTGGGCATTTCTCCCCGCCGGCGACGCAGTCATAACCAAAAGCGTAAAGGCGAAGGGCGCAACCTGGGTCGTGCAGGTGCGTAAAGGCAGAAGGCAGATTTCAAAGGGGATATGGGCCAAAGCAGAACATATCCTGGAATCACGAAGGGAAATCGAAGCCAGGAGGTCAACTCCTGAATATGACAGGCGGCGGAAAAAGGATCTTGCCAGGCGCGCGGCCAGACAAAAGGCGTATGTCGAGGAATTTTTTACTGAAGTCGTCAGTTTCCTTGATTTTCATCATCGATATCAGAACGAGGCGAATCTGCTTGGGGAAAAAATTACCGCACACGCAACCCCTGTCGGTAGCGGGACGGTGGCGAGGACCGCGCGAATCCCTGTTGCCCGGCGTGCCGAGGCCGCAGTTATCGCCTGGATGCGCCACCAGACGACAGCCTACGATTCAATGCGTATCGCGCGGGTAAAGGGAAAAAGAAGAGAGGTCCGCAGGCAGCTCGCTGCAAAATCTATCGAGGTCCTGAAAGCCTATCGTCAGGGGCAGGAGATTGCCGAAAACTGTCCCCTGAAAAAGGCATTGAGTAATTCCGGTTCCGATTGGGCTTTATGAAAATGTGGTAAATTCATCTTTTAATGCATCGGTTTGAATCAGCAGAGCCAGGATGCCGGCTGTAAAAGCAATGCCCATGGCCAGGACAAATGCATTGGCATAATTTCCGGTAAGATCAAAAATCCTGCCCATCAAAAACGGTCCGAATAACACACCCACGGCAAATCCGGCCATTGCCAGCCCCAGAATTTTCGGGAATTCGCGTTCTCCAAAGCATCGTCCCACCATAATCGGCATCACCACGGCGCTGCCGGCGATACCAAATCCCTGGAAAAAAGAAAACAGGCCGATGGCCCGGTAATCATTGATCCAGCCGAGTTTGATGACAAAATACCAGAGAACAAAGGCGCCTCCCATCAGGAAAAAGCCGGAAGACGCCATCATGTATTTCGGATTAAACCGGTCGCAAAGCCATCCGTAGAAAAAACGTGCCGGCAGGGTGATAAACAGGGCAAAGGCCATAAAATGGGTGGCAATGATCAAAGAATACCCCATTTGTTTTTCGGCAAAATTCTGGATATTCATCTGAAACCCGGACATCACAAAAAGCTGGAGAACATAGACCCCAACCAGCAGCCAGAAATTTACGGTTTTAAACGCATGTCCGGCCGATATTCCCTCAGGCGCCCGAAGGGTTGAAATAGTGTTTTCGTCCGGTTTTAAACCGTCAATATACTGCCCGACATCTGCGGGATTGTTTTTTAAAAAAAACAAAAGCGGCGGCAGGACGAGGATATAGTTCAGGACAGCGCCGATGCGAAATGAGTTGCGCCACCCGAATTCGGATATCATCCAGGCAGCTACCTGCGGTATAATGAACCCGCCCGCGCCGATTCCCATCATCATCAGCGCCATGGCAACGCCTCTTTTTTTATTAAACCAGTTGGTGATGAGCGTCTGGCAGGGCACAAGAATTGTGGCTGCGCCGACAAACCCGAAAATCAGGTTTAATGCATACAGGTGCCAGAGCTGGGTAATAAAAGACATCATCAGCGTCACGGCGCCGGCGCAGACAACACCGATGATAAAAATTCTTCTGACCCCGTGTTTATGCATCAGGGAACCGATAATGGGATTTGAAAACCCGAAAACAATGGCCCATACGGCAGCAGCAAGCATCAGGCCGGAAGTGCTGCAGCCGAGTTCATCAATCAGGCGGGGAACGTAGACCGATATAGCATAAAATCCGTTCCCGGCAGTGCTGATCAGGGTGAAAAATAAAAGAACGACAATCTTCCAGCCGTAATAGATTTCCTCTTTCGCTCCGGTTCCAGTCATAGGGGGGCCTTTTTTTAAACCTCAACTTTGGTTAAAGTTATGCAGCGACGATCAAAACTACAAAGGGACTTCGATTTTCCGATTTTTTTATTATGCGTGATACTTGATAATGAATCAATATAATTAAATAAAATTGATGATGGGGTGGATGAGAGCTTCAGGCCTGCCGGCCGGCTATTGGTTGAGGCGATAACTTTTTATGCATATGTGTAGCGGCCATGGCAGATTCATTGAATATGTTCTTGTGGTAACAATCCGGATATGTTATCAATCATAACAATTCAAAATAAAACCCGACATCAGTCTGACATATGAATACCCATTATTTTTCAATTGGAGGTTGTGCCAAATGAATAAGACAATCCGGCTCATATTTGCTGCGTTAATTTTTTGCATGGTTTGCGGATGCACGTCCAAGCTGGTGAGGATCGACTCCAAACCTGCATTTGCAGAGATTCGGATAAACAATGAATATATGGGCAAGACACCGATGTATCATCGGTTTTATGATAAATGGTATCCCTGGCCGATGAAAAAAACCGATGACTTTCTGATTCAGGCGCAATTGGCCGGCTATGAACCCGAAGTCCAGATTTTTCAGGAGACCCCGGTGCGGGCGGATATCAGTTATGTTCCGGATGAAATATTTTTCAAAATGTTTCCCCTTGCGCCTGAAGAGAACACTGAATAATGGTTTTTCCCCTTTGTCGGGCAGTTGTTTGAAACGGCTGTGCGATGTCACAATATTTTTACATGGCAGAATAATTGCTTATGATTTTAAGCGATTTTGAATTTATTGACGTGGTCAAATCCACTCCCCTGGTATCTGTCGACCTGATTGTTAAAAACAAAAATGGTCGGATTTTGCTTGGGTTCCGGAAAAACCGGCCGGCCAAAAACTGCTGGTTTGTCCCCGGCGGCCGGATCTTAAAAAATGAAACCGTCAAAAAAGCGTTTGAACGCATCCTTTCAACAGAACTCGGCATTAATTTTAATTACAAAGATGCCTTACTCTTTGGGGTGTTTGATCACCTCTATGATGATAACTGTTTAAATGTTGAAAACGTGAATACCCATTATGTCGTGCTTGCTTACACGTTGACGCTTTTTTGTGAAACAAAGTTTGTCTTCGATGGCCAGCACGCTATGATGAAATGGTGGGATATGGATGCGTTGCTCAAAGCACCGGATGTTCATATCAATACCAAGGCGTATTTTTATCAATAGGGCGTTTTAACGAAATAAATCATCTGTTTTTTCTATTGTTCCGGCTGTAAAATCGGATGAGCCTGCGTTCGATTATTGCTTACGTACAATCCCGCCTCAATGATCATCCAGATCTCTAAAATAAATACCATGGTGCCGATACCGGCCAGCAGCCAGTTTTGATCAGTAATGTATGTTCGCAGATTAAGTACCATGGCCCAGCCGGTCATTATGACCATAAAACTCATTGGAACGACTGTGAATTTAATGGATATCCGCTGTTTTGACAGATAAATGGTGATTACCAGCAGCGCCATTGAGGCAAGTAATTGATTGACCGTACCGAATAACGGCCACAGTATTAAGGCCCCTTTACCGGAACCGTTATAAAATGCCAGAAAAAATGCGCTTAAAACAGCAATCAATGTTGCCGGATGTCTTTTGGCCAGAAAGGGTAAATGATTGGCAACGGCCAGCTCTCCAATGATGTAGCGCTGAAGCCGGGTGGCGGTGTCTAACGTGGTGGCGGCAAAGGAAACAATAAAAACGCCCATGATGGTCATGGTAATATTCTCAGAAATACCGCAGGACGCGATCATGTTCGAAGACCCCGTAACAAATGCCCCGATTTTAGCGCCCAGTCCGGTGACTGCCGCCCATGAGGCGTAATGATGGGTGAATGCGGCCGTCCCGGTCAGGATTTCTCCGGTACCGGTTTTAAGGCCCAGGCCGATGCCGCCGGCCACGGCGATGATGACCAGGGTGGATAAACTCCCCTCGAGCAGCATGGAGCCGAATCCGATAAAACGGGCGTCTTTTTCTGAATAACATTGCTTGGATGATGTGCCGGAACTCACCAGGGAGTGAAAGCCTGAAACAGCACCGCAGGCGATGATTACAAACAAAAACGGCCATACCGGCGGAGCGCCGGCAGGTGATGCGTCATATGCCGGGGCCACAATCTCCGGTCTGGATAACAGGACACCGGCAATTAACAGGGCCAGTGCGATGAAAAGCTGATGGGAGTTTATATAGTCTCTGGGCTGCAGCAGCGTCTGGACCGGCAGAGTGGAGGCAATATATGCGTATGCAAATAAAATTAGCATCCAGACGATCAAAATATTGCCGTCACTTAAACCAAGTATTTTCAGGTCAACCGGCACATAGGCGCCGACTATCACAAATAAATACAATAAAACAACGGCAATGATGCTCAAGGTTACATGGCTGCTGTTTTTTTTGTAGACCATATACCCCAGCCACATGGCAATGGGCACCTCAACCCAGACCGGGATCACTGCCTGGGGGTACATTGTAAACAGAATGGCGATTACCAGGGCAAACACCGCAATAAGAATCAGCAGAAAAAGAAAAATAATTAATAAAAATAAAGTTCTGATTCGATGGTTGATTATGTCGGCAGCCAGATCTCCGATGGAACGGCCCTGATGCCGTAAGGAAACGACCAATGCTCCGAAATCATGGACCGCACCGATAAAAATGGAGCCGAAAAGAACCCATATCACCGCCGGCACCCATCCCCATATCACAGCGACTGCCGGACCGACAATGGGCCCGAGGCCGGCAATGGAGGTAAAGTGATGGCCGAACAGAATATGTTTGTTGGTTGGTACAAAATCGATGGCATCTTCAAATTCATGAGATGGGCATACATTATCGGCAGCCAGCTTGAAGATTTTTCCGCCTAAAAATTTTCCATAGGTAAAGTACGCAACGATGTAAGCGCCCATCATGATGATGGCGAGAAATAGCGAGTTCAAAACGATCTCCTTTTGGATTTAAGATCCGGGAAAGAATAAATTCAGAATTATCGATTGTTTGTCATGATTAAAAGGGAGCGCGGCCCATGTCAATAAAAAATATTGGGTTAATGCTTGTAGCTGTTTATAATGTTAAAAGATCAAAAATGGGTTTTCAAATGCGGATAAAGCACTTATTGTTAAAGGTAGTGCGGATGAAAAAAGACACCATTTAATTTCTGAGCCGGTCAAATTTTACAGACAAATTAATAAACAGAGCCGGGGCATAATGAAAAATATAATGGTCAGACAAGTATATGTGATTGTCGCAGGCATTATGCTGATGGCATGTGTCTATGGGAATTTATGGGGGAGCGCATGGGGAATGGAAAAAAAAGTGCAGGACCCTGAAAATTATGTTTCCCATGAATTGCTGGTAAAATTTTATCCCTGGGCGGATGAAAACGAAAAATATCAGGCCCGGCAGATGGTGGATGCCGTACTGATCAAAGAAATAAAACCGCTTCGGGTGGAGTACTGGCAGTTGCCGGAAGATACGGATACAATGGGTGCCGTTGAACTGGTTTCCGGCATGCCTGCTGTGGAATATGCCGAGCCCAATTTTTTGTACGGGCCTCAAATGGTTCCCGACGACACTCATTTTAACCGGTTGTGGTATCTGGATAATAACGGCCAGCAGGTTAACGGGAAATCCGGAACATCCGGGGCGGACATTTCAGCCCCGGCGGCCTGGAACATGGAAACCGGGAGCAGCAGGATCGTTATTGCGGTGATTGATTCCGGCGTGGCGTTTGATCACCCGGATTTGACGAACAACATCTGGCGCAACGCAGAAGAAATTCCGGATAACGAAAAAGATGACGATCATAACGGTTATGTTGATGATGTTCACGGATGGGATTTTGTAAACAATGACAATAACCCGTCCGATTATTCCAAAGACCTTTATGGCAACGGTCATGGTACCCATGTGGCCGGTATTATTGCAGCAGAAGGAGATAACGGTCTTGGTGCCACCGGTGTGATGTGGCAGGCGAAAATTATGCCGATCCAGATTTTCGACCTGTTTGAGGCCAGTCCGTTTAATGCGACAACGTTTGTTGTCCTTGAAGCCCTGATGTATTCAGTAGACAATGGGGCAAAAATCATCAACTGCAGCTTTGGCGGGCCGTCTTTCAGCCAGGCGTTGTATGAAGCTTATCAATTGGCCGGGCAAAACGGGGTGCTGGTGGTGGCGGCCGCCGGAAATGACAGCCAGGACAATGACGGCTTTCCTACTTATCCGGCAGGCTATGATCTTGATAATATTATCAGTGTGGCGGCCACCGATGAAAACGATGCGCTGGCGTCTTATTCCAATTACGGGAAAAATTCCGTGGATGTCGCGGCCCCGGGCGGGAGCGGATCTGTTTCAAATATATTCAGCACCACGCCGCCGCCCCGGGAATTGATTTTTTCCGATGACTTTGAAAGTGCGGACAGTCAATGGGTGACCGGCGGTGAATTTGAGAGCTGGGCATCCGGGTATGATAAAAATTTCAACTCCATGGTGGTCTTCGATTCGTTTAACGATTATCATGAGAATGAATTTTCATACATCCGAACCGCAGAGCGGATCCAGGCAAAAAATTTCCGTGGCCTGAACCTGCAGTTCAGTATTTCATACGCCCTTGAATCCCGTTTTGATTATTTGAAAATCGAGCATTCCGAGGAAGAAAACGGTGAATATTTCCTGATTCATTCCATCTCCGGGTTTTCTTTTGGGGTTGAGCGAACGATAATCTGGAGTAATGATGCGGATTTTGATGATTTCTATTTAAGATTCAGCCTGACATCCGATAAAGATAACAATTATGATGGTGTTTACTTGGATGATATTTCATTGAGCGGAATCAACTGGGAATTTACCGGCGATGAATATGGATTCAAGAGCGGAACGTCCATGGCCACCCCGGTGGTGTCCGGGGTGGCCGGACTGGTCTGGTCTGCCAGCGCGGATTTAAGCTGCCTGGAAGTCAAAAAAATTATTATGGATTCTGTTGATCTATCCCCGGATCTGGCCGGAAAGCTGATTTCCGACGGTCGGGTTAATGCCGAAGCCGCTGTCCTGGCCGCAGTGGGAGCCCCGGCGCCTGATACGGATCCGGATTCAGGCACAGACCCGGAACCGGAAACTTCCGATTCCGGGGGCAGCGGCGGGTGTTTTATTAGTGTCTTTTCGGTTTTTTAAAATATTAACATTTAATATGCATCGTCTAAAAGTCATAAACCAGTGTCAATGCCGTTTCCGTATCGGTTTTATCCTTGCCTGCCGGAACGTCGGTGTTGTTGTCAATTTTATATGACGCCTTCATGGATAGGGCACCCACGATCTGGGCTTTTAAGGCTGTAACGGACTTGGTGTTTGTATTGTCAGAGCCGGTGACCACTGTAACATCCTGCTGGAATGATACGGAATCGGAAAATTTGTAGTTGAACATAACATAGCCGCGCAATATGGCTTCATCTTTTGTTTCGCCGCCTTCCAGTGTATCATACCGGTAACCGGGGCCGACTTCGAAATCAAGTTTGACTTTATCGGTTGCGATCACTTTTCTGCCGTAACCGGCTGAATAAGTAGTTCTATAGTCATATCCGCTGAAGCGGTCATCTTCATAATCGGCGTTTAAGAATACATAATTGGCCGGGTTGAATTTGTAGCCGATTTTTGCGGAATAATTATATTTTTCCGCAGACACCTTATCCTTCTTTTTTCCGTCAATTTCCGTTGTTTCAGAACTGTAAAGGGCGGCCAGATTGACTTCTCCGAGCAAATGGTCTTTTTCATATTTTAAGCCGGCTTTTGCGTTTACAGAATCGGTTTCCGAATTGCCGCTGGTCATTAAAAGTCCGACTTCCCCG
>JAQYVU010000102.1 GCA_030145385.1 Desulfococcaceae bacterium | reverse complement strand
GGTCTCCGGGTTTATTGATCGTCTGGAATCACTCGAAAAAATTAAGGACAAGGTGCTCAAGTTAATCCGAGCCTATGTGGGAATCGGCATCTGCCAGTCTTTGGGGGCTATTTTTCTTTTATTCTGTTTTCCTCCGGTATTTAAGTTTTTGTTTGCAGATATTTCATTCAAGGCTCCGCTTATGGTTTTTTTTTATTTTCTTCACCATGCCTGTGACGGGTCCGCACAGATTGTCGAGGGACGGACGTGGTTTAAGATTATAGAAATCAGCCTCAGAAACGGCATGGACAAGGGGTTTTCCCGTAACTTCTGGGTCATCTATGCGGTCTCCCAGAATTTTCAGTTGATCCTGGGGCAGATTTTTTTGTGGTCTGCACTGGCCGTCACCGCGGAATTCGGAATAAACCAGGCGTCTTTTGTGGTGAATGCCGTGGTGTATTCCGGGGTGTTGCTGGTGGCGGTATCAAAGTTTATTCTGCCGGTTGCTTACAAGCTGAGACAATGTCCATGTAATGGAGAAAAAGAATTGCCATGCTGACAATAGAAAATCTCCATTTTGCATTTGATGAAAAAAGTATTTTAAAGGATGTTTCGGCTCATTTCGAGCCGTATCAAATTCATGGTGTCATCGGTCCCAACGGCGCAGGCAAATCAACGCTGCTGAAAAACATTTGCAGAATATGGGAACCTCAGGGCGGCACCGTTTATATCGACAACGCAGATTATCGAAGTATTTCAAGAAAACAGCTCAGCACGCTGATCACACTAGTGCCGCAAAACGCAAGTGCCAGCTTCCCCATTTCAGTCTACGAAATGGTCGCCATGGGACGGCATCCGCACCTTGGGCGCTTTCAGGCCCTGACCCAAAAAGACCGGGAAATCATTGAAAAAGCGCTGCAGGTAACCCAGGTGTTTAACCTCAGAGATCGCAACATCAATGAGCTTTCCGGCGGCGAATGTCAATTATCCGTTATTGCCCGGGCATTGGCCACGGAGGCCGCCATCATCATGCTGGATGAACCGACATCGGATCTTGATATCAAACATGCACTAATTATTATGGAATTATTATCGGATTTAAAGCGCCAGGGCAAAACAATTATCATCAATATTCATGACCTTAATCTTGCAGAAAGATATTGTGACACGATCACGATTATTCACCAGGGGAAAATTTTTTTTAACGGGGTTTCAAATGATGCTTTTTCAAAAGAAAATATTCAGACGGTATTTAACGTGGGTATGGAAAAGATCACCCAAAACGGGAAAAGTTTTCTCTATTTTTATCGCCCCTAGACGGGCGTTATAAACCGGATTAAATAAATAGTGCTTGAACGAAAACCTCTAAATCTTGGCTGTCATTACGCGGAGTGAGGAACGAACGACAAAGTAATCCCCTGTCGATAAGGAGATTGCTTCGGTCGTACCTCCCTCGCAATGACAGATAAAATACAATTTAGACACTTTTCGGTCGGGCGCTATAAGACATTAAACAGGAGCGGCACGTTGAAAAAAATACTCGGTTTTATCAGCATCATGGTTTGGTGGGCGGTATCGGTTTTTAGTGCTCACGCCGCCGGCGAGTCGCCGCTGGTCCTGCCGCTTGATATGGATGGGCTCAAGACCGAACTTAGCCTGGTCCGGGGTATGGATCGGGGCATGGATCGGGAAAAAGAAAAAAGCGACCGGGTCTGGCCGAAAAAGGTGACCTATGCGCATGAAACCTATGATTTTCGAAACAATGTTTTTCATCGAGAAATGAAAACAGTTGAGATTGAAAAAAAACCATCTCGCATCATTCCCCATGCGGTAGGGGTTGCTGAAATTTTGTGGGCCATCTGTCCCAGAAAGAGAATCGTCGCATTTAATGAATTTTCAGCAGATCCGGAATTCTGCTTTATTGCCGATGCGGTAAAAAAAAGAGGTCCTGTTTTTAAATCCAGGCAGACGGAACTGGTCATCGGTTTTCAGCCGGACCTTGTTTTTATGGTGTTCTATTCTGGTGCGGCATTCAGAGAAAAACTGAATCAAGCGAAAATACCCTATTTTGATCTGGGATATTTTGGCACTATCGGCTCCATTAAAAAACAAATTCTTCTGATCGGAAAAATCATCGGGGAAGAAGAAAACGCGGAAGAACTGGTTAAGACCATCAACCGCAGCATGTCAAAAATTCAAAAAATGCTGCCGGCACCCGATTCTCCCAAAAGAGTCCTTTATTATGATGAAGGCGGGTATATACCGGGGAAAATATCCAATTTTAACTCAATTTGCGACATTATTGGGGCCGTGAATGTGGGTGGGGAACAGGGCGTCAAATCATGGGCCCAGGTTGATAATGAAACCCTGTTACGCTGGAATCCGGATATCATCATTGTGCCGGCGGGAAGCGGTCTGAAGGATCATCTGATGGCCGACAAGGTCTTATCCCATTCCAGCGCCGTTAAACATAACAAGATCTATGAAATTCCGGGGGTGTATCTGCGGGTTGATTCGCAGTTCATCCTTTTGAGTGCCAACCTGCTGGCCGGTATTGTTTATGAAAATGAATTTTAAACTTTTTATCACAAAGGAACGTATTCTAACCGGCATACTGCTGATGCTGCTGGTGCTGGGGGGAGGGCTGGCGGTGGCCTATGGATCATGGCCCATCGAAAAGGGGCATTTGTTTAAAGTGATCCTCATGAAGCTGAAACTGTTTACCGGGGTGGTGAATGAAGTAGAGGCCACCATTATTTGGGACGGCAGAATGCCAAGATTGATTGTCGGGGTTCTGGTGGGAATTTCCCTTGCCACTGCCGGCTGCATTATGCAGGGGGTTTTTAAAAACCCCATGGCAAGCCCGGGTGTGATCGGTGTCAGTTCAGGGGCGGCGCTTGGCGCGGTGCTTGCCATATACATGGGTCTTGCCGCCCGATCATTGATTGCACTTCCGATATGCGCCATTCTGGCTTCTCTGATGACACTGGTTCTGGTGTTTATCATCGCCACATCCAGAGGACATACTTCAATTTCAATCTTACTTCTGGCAGGCATTGCGCTGAATCTGGTTATCGGTGCCATGACCTCTTTTGTCATTACACTGGGCGCTCGGGAATTTGATGTGGGGCGGGTGATTGTCACCTGGCTGATGGGGGATTTGAATAATCGGTCCTGGGAGCATGTCTATATTGTTTTGTCCACCACGCTGCTGGCCATCGGGGGTACACTCTTTTTTGTCAAAGATTTAAACATCCTGATGATCGATGAGGAAACCGCCGCCAACCTGGGCGTTAATATCCGCTTGACGCGCAATGCGCTTCTTTTCTGTTCTTCCCTTTTAACCGGTGGAGCGATTGCCGTTTCCGGTGTCATCGGTTTTGTGGGTCTCATTGCGCCGCATATTGTTCGCGGGCTTATCGGCACGGATAATAGAAAGCTGATTCCGGTTGCCGGGCTTCTGGGAGCGGTATTCGTCATCTACGCAGATCTGCTTGTTCGCCTTATCGTTAAGGTGGACCTTAAGATCGGCATTCTGACATCTCTGATGGGTGGACCGTTTTTTCTCTATTTGCTGATAAAGCACCGGAAACAATTTGAATATATGTAACAAGGAGATATACCAAAGGCTTTTTTATGGAACAGCGCATGAAATTTAAGCAAGAGAAAGAATTCGAAAAGTACGCAACAATATTTCAGGACATGAAGTCTGAAATTGCGAAGGTGATAATCGGGCAGGAGGAGATGATTAATTTAATCATTTATTCTTTTTTCGCCAAGGGACATATCCTGGTGGAGGGGGTGCCGGGTCTGGCTAAAAGTCTTGCTGTGGAAACCTTTGCCCGGGTTGTCGGCGGAAATTTTAAACGATTTCAGTTTACACCGGATAAAATGCCGAGCGACATCACCGGCACCATGATCTATAATGAGAAAGAGAAAAAGTTTGATTACCAGTACGGCCCCATTTTTACAAATGTCTTTCTGGCCGATGAAATCAACCGCGCCTCTCCCAAAGTCCAGTCCGCGCTCCTGCAGGCCATGCAGGAAAAGATGGTGGATGTCGAATGCGAAAGATATGAGATTCCCCGGCCGTTTATTGTGCTGGCGACTCAAAATCCCATTGAACAGGTCGGCACCTATCCCCTGGCGGAGGCTCAGGTCGATCGGTTCATGGTCAAATATAACGTTCAATATCCAAACCGGAAAGAAGAAACGGAATTAATTTTTCGAAAGAACAAGAATTTCGAGGATCTTAAAGCTGATGTCAAAACCGTTACCACCATGGAACAGGTGCTGACAATGCAAAAGAACATCCATGAACAGGTGACGGTCTCCCAACAGGTCATGACCTATATGATAAATGTCTGCACTGCCACGCGGCCGCCTGAAACGTATAATGAAAAGCAGCTGAATGCCGATATCTACCAGTACATTCGACTGGGGTCATCTCCGCGGGCCGCTGAATCACTTTTGGCGCTTTCCAAAACCTATGCGTTTTGCCATGGACGTGATTTTGTAGATTTTAATGATGTCAATTGGTGCGCGCCGCATGTGCTGCGGCATCGGATTCTTTTAAACAGCAACGCGATTTCAAAGCAGATTACATCGGACATGATTATTCATGAGATTCTTCGGACGACAAAAGCATATTGAATGCAATGATGCATCATCGCGTCTCGAAGCTGACCCAACCGATACGCATGACGCAATTGCCATGAAGACGGAAAAAAAGCTTCTTTCCAAAAAAGAACTGTTGGAAATATTCGTGAATCACCGGGTGGACTCGCCTTTTCCTGGAGACTGGGAAAGTATCTTTAAGGGCTCGGGGATAGAATTCTGGGCGCTCAGGGAACTGGCTCCCTTTGATTCGTTTAAGGATATCGACTGGAAGGCAACCGCAAAAACCGGGAAGTACTATGTGAAAGAATACCTGGCGGAGAGTTATTTCAACTTGATGATCCTGTACGATATCAGTAACTCCGTTTCTTTTGGGAGAAAGGAACTGCTTCAGGCCAATATTGCGGTATCCCTTGCCTATACCGCCATTGCCGCCAACAACGGCTGCGGCCTGATCCTGTTTGCCGATGATGTCGACATGTATATACCGCCCCGTATGGGCTGGCCGCATTTTTTTCAGATTGTTACGGCCATCGCTGCGGCCCGCCCAAAGCCATGCCGTCACACAGGTTTAAACTTTGCGCTCAGGAAGCTGATGACCGAACTGCCTGAGAGCCTTACATTTATTCTGTCGGATTTCCTGTATCCGGTGGCATTTGAGTACGATTTCCAGCGTACGACCCACAGCACCGGCAAGCATGACGTAAAGGCGCTTCAGGTTTTGGAAGATTTTGAATTAAACCTGCCGCCGAATTCAAAGGGCCTCATATCTTTTCGGGACTATGAAACCGGAAAAGAGATGCTCATCGATTTGGGGAAATGGGCATCTTATAATCATGCGATGGCGAAGACGCACGATAAAATCGAAAATCATTTGCGCAAAATCGGAATTGACATGCTGACCATTACCCCTCGGGACAATTATGCACTCAGGATCAACGAATTCATGAAACACCGGCATTAAAAGGGTTTATATAAAATGACAAACTGCGGTTTTTTATATCGGTTTAAAATTTTTCTTTCCTTATGTATCGTGCCTTTGTTTGTGGGAGTGGTTTTCATATCCGAATCAAATGCAGTGACAAGATTCGGCGATGGAATGCAAACCCGCCAGCCGGTGCCCATAGATATTGATGACATCTGGTTCTATGATGCAGATATGGAAAAGGTGATTCCAGAGATCGATTCAGGCTGGGTGGCTGTTGTGTTTGTGCCGATGCTGCAAGGCGAAGAACCGCCCGATATGACGGTTTCGAACAAAGAAGTAGTCGTTCACAAAGCAAAGGAATTGACACAAGCCCATGATGAACTTTTGGATTTTCTTTACGATGAGAATCTTCTGGAAGAAGGGGTTTTTTTCCAACTTCGGAAAGGCATGACACCATCGGATGTGAAATATTTAATCGCACGGCTGAACCAGCACCCGTTTGTTGCTTATGCCCACCCCGTTCTTAAAATCAAAGAAAACCGATACGCTTTTTTCAATGCAGTTGAACTGGAATGGAAAACAGGGGTTGCTTCTGAAATTAAAACACGCATTTTGAAACAGGCCCATGTGCTTAAAGATGAGGCGGAGAACGTTTACCGCGTTGATTTAGGAAAAATCCCCCTTTTTAAAGCGATCAATTTGCTGGCCGAAGATATACACATTCGAAAGACAATTCCCTATCTGGTCAAACTGATGCCGACCATTGAAGCCACGCTATCCCTGCCCATTCACGGCGGCCATGTCGGCGATGCGTTCCCCTTTGTGTTTCAGGTGGTTTTTTCCGATTCAGTGGAAATCGATCCCGGTGCCATGGCGCTCCTGGATGTAAGGCCGGCCGGCATTCAAAAAGAACTGGTGGACGTGCGCATGGATCCCTATGATTATGTGGCGGTGGCGGCCCAAAGTCCTATTCGTATTTCCGGCACCCTGAAGCTCTTCGCTCCCGGAGAATATACCATCCCCCCCATTGCGGTGAGATATACATGCGAATCCTGCTCAAACAGCCGGGTACGGGTGATCGAAACAAAAAAGGTCCTGATCAGGGTCGCATCGATCGTGCCGGCGGGCCAGGCCAGTCATGATATGATCATTCCAATGGACGATCCCTTACCGGAGCTTAATCTGAAAAATTTTCAGCATCAGGCGTATCAGGATTTTGGGTTATCTGTTGCCGCGTTTGCGGCTGCCTTTTTATTTTTAGCGGCCTTTATTGTTCGCCGGAAAAAGATAATCGATTCGGCCAAACGATTACAACAGCAAATGCCCGTCGATATTCAAAAGGATCGGTTGCGTGCGCTGCTGGAAAAAAATCCGCCGGCATCACACTGGCAATATGTTCTGGAAATGAATGAGGCCTTAAGGCTTTATCTGGCTGCGCAGTATGGTTTCACCGGCAACCCGGCAGGCGGCAGCGGTGACGTCTTTTTAGAAACCATTCGGCACACGATCCCGAAGGGTTTGGTTTTGAAGCTGAAAACTGTTTTTGGGATCATCGATCGAATCGTTTCCTCGGAAATGGACTATTCGCCTGATTTGGAAAAACTTATCGAATCTGTTTTAACAGTGCTCGACCAGGATTGGCGTCAATGAACGAACCTTTTTTTCAATATCCATGGGCTTTGGCCCTGCTCTTGCTCATTCCCTGCTATCTTTATTGGAAGAGAAGACACCGGGCCGCCACCTCTTTTTCCGCGGTGGCGCTGATATGTCCGGAAGCGGCGCTGTCTTGCTTTAAACATTATGCCCCTGATTTTTTTGAATCAATGTTCCTTGGCCTGGTGGTATTGGCCATTGCCAATTTTCAGTATTCAAGCGTTTGGCGGGAAACATACCGGGAATCCAAGTGGATTATGATCGTTCAGGACCTGTCGGGCTCCATGAATCGTGCCAGCACAATGGGCAACAACATGACCATAGGCGATGTTACCCTTGAAGGCGCCCGGGCCTTTATCGATATGCGCGAGAAAGACGATCTTATCGGCATCGCAGCCTTTTCAAGCTATGCCAAATTAATATCCCCGCCGACATTTGATAAAACCATATTAAAGGAAAAGCTGAACCTGTTAAACAGAAAACAGGATTCTATTGTTTTCAGGGAAATGACGGTTGGCGGGGCCACCAATGCTTCCTATGCGGCATGGCTGGCTTTAAATGCTTTTTTTATGTTGCTGCCGGAAGAAAATCAGCTGTCTTTTGCGGAGCTGAAAGATCTTCGGTTTTCACTTCTGGGTAAAACGATGCGCCGGATTCGTATGCCGAAAAAACTCGAAGCGGCTGATTTCGGCCATGGCATGGCCATTGTGATGTTTACCGATGGCCGTATTGAGTCGAACAAGAGTGAAGACGATGTCCGAAAGGGACTGCCGAATTTTGTGAACGTGGTAAAGCTGATTAAACATCTTGGCGTAAATTTTTACTTTATCGTGGCCGGCGGTGAAGTTAACGGGGAACTCAAGGATGCGATTGAACTGCCGCTGGAAGACAAGGCGGCCGGCAGAATCTTTTATGCGCCGAAGGCGTTTGATATCGATAAGATTAAAGCGGTTTATCGTAAAATCCATGAAATGGAAAAAAACAGATTGCTTGTCAAATTGTCTCAACACAAAAAGGAAACCCGGCAAATTTTTGCCATAACAAGTTTTCTTTTTTTAATCGGCGGATGTTTTTTTCACGTGGCGCCGGGGTTTCGAAAACTATGAATATTACGGACAGAGGAGTGGGGCTATGAAATGGAGCCCATCGCATTTATTCTTACTGGGGGCGTTGATTTTCAGCATCGCGGGGATTGATCGCGCCTGGCACGGTTACCGGTTTTGGTTACTTGAAACAAAACGCTGTCATGTGGAAAAAGCAATGCAGGCGGCCGATAACATAACGGATCCGGCGGAGGCGATTTTTGCCTTTCAAAAAATTATCCCCACGCAGCCGGATATTCAATTGCGCATATTACAGCGTCAGTGGCGCATGGCGCTGGACATGCTGGACCGGATAAAGCGTGCCAAATTCAATGCCGTTCTGGACGCTGAAGTGCCATTGCTTTATAAGGCGCTGGCCGATCATTTAGAAAGCATGAAAGACCGTGCTGCGCAAGTCCTGATCGAGTCTGACACGCTGAAAAACGAGACTTCCTGGCGCATCCATAATCTGCGGGGTGCTGTAAAATTGCTCAGCGCCTTTATCGTTCTGGATACGGAAAGAAATTGGAAAAAAGTGCGGGGCACCCTGAAGGAAGCCATCTCGGATTTGAAAACTGCGCTTGCCCTTGTCGATACGACCGATTTGCCGGCGAAGGAAAAAAATATTCCCAGATGGAACCTGGAACTTCTTTATGAAAACCAACTCGTCAGGAAGATATCGGTTTCTCACGTGGAAGCGGAACGGCGATTGGAACTTAAAAGTAATCTGGAAGCGATTATTCCCGAAAAAGGCGGGTATGCTCCCGGCGAACCGCTTGACATGCGAATAAAAAAATAAGAGCCGGCCATGGCGTTTGACACTGCTTCATATCTGTGGGCACTCCTGGTGATCCCTTTGTTTCTGGGCTTTGCAGCGAATGCGTATGTAAAAGACCGCAACTGGCTTTTTCTTTTTGCGCAAAAAAAGAAAAGTCCGGCGACCTATTGGATTCAAAAGTTTTGCCTATGCGCTGTGCTGGCATTGGTGATCATTGCGGTTTCCGGTCCACGGGTTCAGTACCTGAAAACGTTCTTTAATCGTGCGGGCATTGCTGTGGCTGTCGGTATTGATGTATCGAAATCGATGCTGGCTGAAGACGCGAGCTTTCCGGAAACCGCCCGACACATGTTTACGGTTTTTAACCGGCTCAATCGCGCCCGGCTCTTTGTACTAAATCTCATATCGGAACTTCATGGAGAAAAAACAGGCGTTTACATGTTTGCCGATGAGGGGATTGAAATTGTTCCGTTCACAACAGATTATCAATATTGCAACTACATTGTCCGGCATATCAATGACAGCGCCATTACCATTCCCGGCAGCGATTTAGGAAAAGCGATTAAAGCCGGACTGACCATGCTGGAGAATTCGGCTGATAAGGGCGTCAAGGTGATGATTCTCGTTTCCGATGGTGAAGATATCAGTCAGGATAAGTCCACTCTGCTTGAGTATGCGCGAATAGCGTTTGAGAAAAACATAAAAATATTCACTGTCGGCATCGGTACCGGCAAAATGGCGCTGATTCCGATTCGAAATGAAGACGGCACATCGGTGGTCAATTACCTTTTGGACGAAGACGGGACCTATTTAAAGACAAGACTTGAACAGGAGACCTTAAAGAAAATCGCGGACACGACCGGCGGACGATACATCATGGCCGATGAAAGGCAGGCGCCGCAGGAACTGATCGGCAGTTTGCTGCAAACAGCCGCCATGTCGGATTTCACCCGGAGCGAAGAGCTTGCCTGGCTGGACCTGTCCCCTTTTTTTCTGGCGGCCGCATTTATGTTAACCGTGCTTGGACCGGTTTTGGTTCGTTTTTTTTTCGGTAACGGGTGACCCGGAAAGGCTTTACCGGAGAATACAATCGGCGGTTGTCAGTCGACAGCAGTGAACCGGGTTGATTTTGAAAAAAGGAGGGAAACAGCACATAGCGTTGAAAGATAGAGCATAAAAAGAATTATATTGTTTAACAGGTTGTTAAGTATTTTATAACCTAAAATCTCATATCAAGGAGAAAAAAAATGAAAAAAAGTCTTATTACCCTATTGGTTTCTTTTTTTATCGCATTGTTTATGATTCAACCGGCCATGGCGGCTGATTACACGATCCGGATTACCTGTTGGGAGGGATATGCCAGGCCTTTTGTTGAAAAGTTCCAGAAGATCGTCAAAGGAGAATATAACATTGATGTGGCGGTGGAAATTTATAACCCCACGGACCAGGATGAATTTTATCTTGCCGCCAAAAACGGCACCGCGGACCTGATCGGGCCCCCGGCGGATCTGGCCAAGACCCCTCGTTTTTATTGCTTCAATGACAATAACATTTACCTGTCTCCCATTGATCTGAACCATGTACCGAACTTCAAAAAAATGCTGCCGTTTTTTAAAAATGACGAGTCGTTAATTTACAAGGGGAAACGGTATGGCCTGCCGTACAATTGCGGTCCCTATGGCCTTGCGTATAATACGGATGTGGTAAAAGAAGCACCGGCCAGCTGGAATATTTTATGGGATCCTGCGTATGCCGGAAAATACACCATCAACAACAACTTTCATAAATGCAACATCTGGATTACCGCCCTTTCGCTCGGGTATAGCTACGAGGATATTTTTGATATCGATAAACTCGACAGAGACAAGGTTCAAGGCAAATTGAATGTATTGGCGGCCAATGCCAAAAGCTTCTGGGACGGTTCGGCCAATCCCGACGAATTTCCTCAATTATTCCTTGCCACCACCTGGGGATTTGCGGCCCAGCAGGCCAACCTCAATGGGGGGAAATGGCTGATCGCCAGTCCCGAGGAAGGCGGTTCTGCATGGATCGATTACTGGTGCATCACCAGCGAGGCCAAGGGTCTGACCAAGAGACTCTGCGAACGGTGGATCAATTTTCAACTGTCCCGAGACGTTCAGGTCGAGGTTGTAAAATCGCAAGGGGTGTCCCCGGTTGTGAACAATGTCTCTTCCATGGTAACCAATGCGGAAAAAGAATTGTTCCATGTGGGGGATAATGATTATTTTAAAACCGTGGCGATCTGGCAGGTGATGAGCGAAAAAACCGAAGCAGCGTTTGAAGAGATGTGGAAGACCGCCAGGGCCGCTGAATAGTGGTTGAACGGAAACTCCCTCAATAATGAAGATTCCGTCATTGCGAGCCACGCCTCTGTCGTGGCAGGGACGGCACGACGTCAAGCAATCTCCTTAAAGACAGGGGATTACTTCGTCGTTCGTTCCTCACTCCTCGTAATGACAACCAGGATTTGATGTTCTCGGTCAGGCACTAAATAAAACTTACATCGTCCATAGAAAAAAGGTACCCGTTCACGGGGTCGGAATTATCAATTTTTCATAAACCACTGGCCTGTAGGCGTTTACAGGGCAAGGTCTTGTGCCCGGTTTGAGAAATAAACAGCGCCCTCCCCGCAGCGGCTGCGGGGAGGGCGCATATCAAAAGAGTTAACCGGCTGATCCGTGTCTACTGAAACCGGATTTCCCTGACATTGTGGCAGCCTTTGCAATTGACGGGTGCGGTTGATGTTTCATCCGCATTTAACTTTTCCCGATGACATCCTCTGCAAAGTGACATTTTAATATCATAGAATGACGCCGGATCATTATCGGTTGTTTCTGTTTTTCGTTTATGACAGTCCCGGCATCGTTGCCGCAAACTATTTGCCGCCAGCGGATGATGGCAACGATCGCATTTGCCTTCTAACAGATCCTGATGCATGCCATGGTCAAAGGACACCGACCCGAGGCTGGCCGGGAAAAAAATAATGTCAGGGCCTTTTGCCGTTACATCTGTTGGGACATCAACACTGTCGGAGGCTTGATTCATTCTTTTTAATGGACTGCAGTCAGAAAGGCTCATTCCGATAACAGGAAAAAGTACAACAACGATTATTCCCGCGCATTTTCTCAGCATGCACTCTCCTTAATAATGAAGCAAAACCGGATTTTATAATTAGTGCCTGAACGAAAAGTCTCTCAATTATCAATCTCCAGTCATTGCGAGGGAGGTACGACCGAAGCAATCTCCTTATAGACAGGGGATTACTTCGTCGCTCGTTCCTCACTCCTCGTAATGACAACTGGAATTCAGGGGTTTTTGTTCAACCACTAATTTGCATCAAGTGTGCCATTCTGTCAGCTCTAAATTTTAAGCGTTAAACCTTATATCTCATATATCGGGTGATGATAAATTTAGGAAAATTGCGATATCGATTCTCGCAAAATTTCAAAATCAGTTTTTTTGAATTCGCAGTTTCATTCATTATCGATAAAGATCGCATTTTTCGGGCAGCCAAAATCCGGATTCCCGGCCGGTCCTGTATCTTCATTTACGGGTTGTTCGTATTCGTATTTTGATCATGATCCAATGGCATGTTTTATGCAAGTCATCACTTATTGAGACTGACACGAACGGAATTAATGTAACCACTCAGATGAATAAAAGGATAAAACCATGAATAAAATTGATTCTTTGATCAATCCGAAATCCATTGCCGTGGTCGGTGCCAGCAACCGTCCGGGCAGTGTGGGATCTGCTGTTTTTAAAAATCTGCTGCAAGGAGAATATAAAGGCGTTCTTTACCCGGTGCATCCTGCTGCCCGGTCCATTCATAGTGTCAAAGCCTGGAAACAAATTTCAGATATTCCGGATGATGTGGATATGGCCGTGATTATTGTGCCAACGGAAAAAGTGGAAGCCGTTGTCAAAGAGGCCGCGCAAAAAAAAATCAGCGGATGCATTATCATCACAGCCGGGTTTAAAGAGATCGGCGGCCGGGGCGCGGAAATTGAAAAAAATATTCAAGCCCTGGCAAACGGTTCCGGGATCCGGATCGTGGGCCCCAACTGCCTGGGGGTGATCAATACCGATCCTGAATTATCCATGAATGCCAGTTTTGCCCGAATCATGCCCCGGCCGGGCAATATCGCGTTTATTTCCCAGTCCGGCGCATTGTGCACATCCGTGCTGGATTTTGCCGCCGGCCGCAACATCGGTTTTTCCAAAGTCATCAGTTTTGGAAACAAGGTGGATGTCAATGAAATCGATTTGCTGCGATACCTGAAAAATGATCCGCAAACAGATGTTATTCTGATGTATCTGGAAGATATCAGCGACAGCCGGAGGTTTATGAAAATATCCAGAGAGATTATTTCCGAGACCGGCAAGCCGATTCTGGCGGTAAAATCCGGCCGGTCAGCCGAAGGCGCTAAAGCGGCCACATCGCATACGGGTGCGCTGGCCGGTTCGGATGCGGCCTATGACGCGATTTTTAAGCAAAGCGGCATCCAGCGGGTAGAAGGGGTCAATGAGCTGTTTCATTATGCCCAGGCGTTTTCCTGGCAGCCCATTCCCAAAGGCAACCGGATTGCCATCGTCACCAATGCCGGCGGCCCGGGTATTATGGCCACGGATGCCGCCATCCGGCACGGGTTAAAACTGGCCGAATTTTCGGAAGCCACTCTTGAAACTTTAAAACGCGATCTGCCGCCCATGGCCAGCATTCATAATCCGGTGGATGTTGTCGGTGATGCACTTCCGGAACGCTATGAGTCGGCCATCAGCGATATCCTCGGCGATGACGGTGTGGATGGCGCGATTGTGATTCTAACCCCACAGGCCATGAGCAATATTTTAGAAACCGCGCAAATTGTTCCCCGGGTAGCCAAGGGCATCGATAAACCGGTTTTAACGTCCTTTATGGGACTGTCGGATGTGACCGTGGGGACGCAATACCTGGAAAGCCATGGCATACCGAATTATACTTTTCCCGAAGCCGCCGCCCGGAGCATGGCGGCCATGGTGCGGTTCGGAGAATCCTTAAAATCAGAGGGCAATGGAAAAAGCAAAATCCGGAAGTTGCCGGCAGATGAGGAAAAGGCGGGGGCGATTATCGCGGAAAAACTCGACGGCAACGATCAATACTATATGCCGGAAAATGAAATGAGTGAGATTCTGGCATGCTACGGCTTGCCGCTGCTCAAAAGTGGTGTGGCCAAAGATGTTTCCGGAATTGCTCCGATGATTGATCAGATCGGACTGCCGGTTGCCATGAAGATCATGTCCCGTGACATTGTGCATAAATCCGATGCCGGCGGGGTCCGGATAAAAATCAAAACCCTTGACCAGGCCAAGCAGGCGTTTGTTGAAATCATGGAAAATGCGAAAAAATATAATCCCGACGCCCGTATTGACGGGGTGCTTGTCGAACAAATGGCAAAGGACGGGGTAGAAGTCATTCTCGGGGCCACCCGTGATCCGGTTTTCGGCCCCATGTGCATGTTCGGCCTGGGCGGCGTTTTTGTGGAATCATTAAAGGATGTCACGTTCCGTTTGGCGCCCATGTGGGAACTGAGCGCGGAGAAAATGATCCAGTCGATCAAGTCGTACAAAGTGCTCAAAGGGGTCCGGGGCAATCCGCCGTCGGATATTGACGCGATTAAGGATTGTATTATGCGCCTGTCCCAGATGGTATCGGCGCACCCGGAAATCAGTGAACTCGATATCAATCCCCTGATTGTCTACCCGGAAGGCGAAGGGTGCAGGGTGGCCGACGGCCGGATTCTTTTAAAGCGCACAGCGCAAATACAGGAAAAAAAGGAGTAAAATAATGCCGATGTCAACCAACGGAAATGTTAGCGATAATATGGAACCATCTGATTTAAATCGGACATTAAAGGAAGGAAACATGCAAAAAATACTCAGGATCAATACAAAAGAAAAAACATTTACTGTTGAACAGCCGGAAAACGCGTTGTCTTCAATGGGGGGAAGGGGGCTGACATCACGGATAATTTTAAATGAGGTCCCGCCGACGTGTCACGCGCTGAGCAAATTTAACAAACTTGTTGTTGCGCCCGGACTCCTGTCCGGGACTGCGGCCGCCAATTCCGGAAGAATCTCGGTCGGCGCCAAGTCGCCGTTGACCGGCGGAATAAAGGAAAGCAATTCCGGCGGCCTGGTTTCCCAGAAACTGGCAAGGCTTGGAATTAAAGCCATTGTCCTGGAAGACAGGCCGGACAATGATGCATATTCGCTGGTGGTGATCAAAAGAGATTCCGTGGAAATTGTTCCGGCGGATGAATACGTTGGGCTTGGCAACTATGCCGTTATTGAAAAACTCTGGAACAAATACGGGAAAAAAGTCGGCGTCATGTGTATCGGTCCCGCGGGAGAGCAATGCCTTACATCTGCTTCCATACAGTTTGCGGACCCCAAAGGGCATGCCGGCCGTGCTGCCGGTCGCGGGGGCCTGGGCGCGGTTATGGGGTCAAAAAAGATAAAAGCGATTGTGGTCGATGACACCGGTGCTGATAAAATTTTTCTTGCAGACGATAAAGCATTTAAGACGGCAAATAAGCGATGGGTGGAGATGATCAAAAAACATCCGGTTTCCGGACAGGGATTGCCTGAATTGGGGACCGCCATCCTGGTCAACCTGATCAACGAAGCCGGCGCGCTGCCCACCAAAAATTTCCGTTCCGGCCGGTTTGAATTTGCCGAAGATATCAGTGGCGAGCGCATGGTCGAGCTGATCAAAAAACGGGGCGGCGTGATTAGGGAAGGGTGCCACCCGGGATGCATCATACACTGCTCCCAGGCGTATCACGACAAAGAAGGCCGTTACGTGACATCCGGCATGGAATATGAAACCATCTGGGCGTTTGGCGCCCATACGCTGATAAAGGATCTTGATGATATCGCTTTAATGGACAGGCTCTGTGATGATATCGGGGTTGATACCATTGAAATGGGCGTTGCCATCGGGATCGCCATGGAAGGGGGACTGATTCCGTGGGGGGATGGAAAAGCAGCCATTGATTTGTTAAAAAAAGTGGGAACCGATGCTCCGTTGGGACGTATTATCGGCAACGGCGCAGCCTTTACCGGTCAGGCATTCGGCATCGACCGGGTGCCGGTGGTCAAACGGCAGGCGTTTCCCGCATATGACCCCCGGTCGGTAAAAGGGGTGGGGGTGACCTATGCGACATCCCCCATGGGCGCGGATCACACGGCAGGCTATGCCGTGTGCCAGAATGTGTTGAAAGTCGGCGGAGATGTTGATCCGCTCAAAAAAGAAGGCAATGTGGAGGTCTCGAAAAATCTCCAGATCGCCACCGCCGCCATCGATGCGTCGGGCATATGTCTTTTTACGGCATTTCCCGTCCTTGACAACGAAGACGGCGTGCAGACAATCGTATCCCTGATCAATGCCCGTTACGGTATCAATATGACACCCAATGATTTTCTGGATTTAGGGATTTCAATTTTAAAAGACGAACACGCGTTTAACAAGGGTGCCGGTTTTACAAAAGCGGATGACAGAATGCCTGATTTTTTCGCAGAACCACTGCCGCCGCATAACACGACCTGGGATTTTACCGACGAGGAACTGCAGCAGGTCAAAATGTAGGGATAATCAAACATCAGGTAAAGATCCGGGTCCCTTAAAAAGGGGCTCGGATTCGGGTTTTAAATGGGTGACCCCCGGCATTCAGGATTCGATATTGATTGTGGCGGAAAGCCGCCATGCGGGTTCTAAAACATCATCCGCCAGGATGCCAGAAAGCCGACACCCGGCTCCTTGAGTTCAATGTCCCGGGAAGTGGACAGATAGTTACGATAGGAACGATCAAAGAGATTATCCGCCCCCACCATGAGTTCATGGCGGATTTTGTTACCGGGAAACCGGTACCCGGCCCGGAGCTTCAGGGTTTCCCAGCTACCGCTCTCGAAGCCGCCGGCAGGGACATCACTCTGGTTTGCTGCCCACTCCATTTCAACACTGCCCCAGAATCCGGTACCGTCATCGTACCGGGTGCCCGCAAGCCCGTTGAGGGGCGGGATAAATGCAAGGTTTTCATGGGTTGTGGTATCCTTGCCATGGGTGAAGGCCAGGGTCGCATAGCCCGACCAGCCCGGCAGAAATACCCATTGTACTTCACACTCGGCCCCGAGAATCTGAGCTTCATCCACATTTTCCATGGTGCGGAGCGTGTCACTTGCCACGGTTTCCGTGATGAGATCTGTGAGATAATTGGCATAGGCGGCTGCGGTGAACCGCAGTTTTCCTCCTGTGTAGTGCAGTCCGTACTCAAAAAAAAGCGACCGTTCCGGGTCCAGATTTGGATTGCCCAGCAGCGTTACCCCACCGCCCAGGCTGATGTATTTGAACCGGTCCATGAGGTCCGGCGCCCGGTAACTGGAGGCGGAAATAAATGTCATGGACCAGTCCGGCACGACATTCCAGGTGATGCCGGCGTGGGCGTTCCAGCTCATATCATCATAGGTATCGCCATCCCGCACAAGCGAAACTGTCATCGCCGAAGACGGCGGTTCAATCCAGTTGTAGAGATCATTGCTTTTTGCCCGGATATAATCCATCCGCCCCCCGAGGTTCAGGACACACACATCGCTGATCTGCCAGTCGTCTTCGGCAAAGACGCCGCCGGAAAACTGTTCCAGATCTCCCAGGGAGCTGTCCACGCCGGTGAGACCGTTTTTAAGGGTTTTATATCGTTGGGAATTACCAATGTCCCAGCGCCAGGCATCAATGCCCGCCACCAGGGTCTGGTCATTGATCGCCATGCGGTTCTGCCATTTCATGCCCCAGGTGCGATGGTCCGCCCCCGGGCGATTTTCCGTCAGCGCATAAGTGGCCGGGAAATTATCAATGAGCACCTTACGTTCAATCTTCTGGTAAAAAACAGTGGCTTTGGATTCCTTGAGGCAGCTTTGTTCCGGTGTCAGCGTATGGGTCAAATTCCACAGACAAAGGCCGGCCTTTGTATAGGTTACATCCGGCCCGGATGGCAATGAAAGCCCTCTGCCCGGAATGCCCACATTGTCGGCTTTTGTGTATTGCGCAGACAACGCAGTGGTATTTTTGTCATTCCATTTCATGCCCGTGGCGGCCCGGGCATGGTGATCCCGGAACTGGCTGTTGGGGATTTTCTCTCCTGCCCCGGCTTCATAACTGTCATGGTCCCGGTAA
>JAQYVU010000101.1 GCA_030145385.1 Desulfococcaceae bacterium | reverse complement strand
CGTCGTATGACCTTTAGAAGACCAGAAAGGCGTCTTATATTTTTTACCATGATCAATAACCTCCGGTCTTCTGACCGTTACGCCTTCGGCTTCAAGGATATGAATAAATTCATCCAGCTCCTTCTGAGCCGGTTCAGCAAAATATTTTTTAGGGCGTCTTTTTTTCCCCCCAAATATAATCATAAGATTATAAAAGTCGCTGGGTATGCCCCCCTTCATATAAAAATGCCGCAGAGGCCAGATGCTCTCTTCAATTCGACCGACAACGACTTCCTCCAACGGATCCCACTCGTTATAAGAATTAACAATAGGTACACTTTTATGATCGCTACTATCTTTTTCAGTCTTTTGAGTCTTATCTTCTGTGTAAACATACCGAGCTGAATTCATTTCAATCCCCCTTTAAACTTCTTAAAATCATTTAGAAATTTTAGTCCCATGGCCTCTCCATCCCATAGGAGGTGATTACAACCCAAAAGCAGCCCATCCGGATTTTAGGACGCGGAAAAAAGCTGTGTCCAGTTGAAAGAAATATCAGAAATATCAGAGAACTACCTAACCGGTTTTTATTATCAAGGATAACAATGAGTGTCCAGAATTATTATTTAAATTATTTAAATTATTTTAAAAATGTTATGATTCATGCTCAGAAATATGATTAAATTGGAATTTCAAATCCAAATCAGGCTTATGCCATTAATTAGAATTGCTCTAAAGATTTTATAATGACCCAGAGATTCTATTGACAATATTTTAAAAACAATTTAATATTTATCGGATATATAAAGTATTAATTTAGAACTTTAACTCATTTAATTGTATTTTGCCATGAATAAAAACTTATTATTTGATGAAATAGACAAACTAATTTCTCTCTCATGGATGCAAGAAAAACAATTTGTGAAATATGGTGAAATGCGTTATGCGCTATTAGGATACACTGATCTTGATATTGCAAAATGGGAGTCAGAGCATGGCAAACCAGTCATTGACACGCGGCCTAATGATTACTTTAGTATTCAAAAAATTTCCGAAGCGCTTGAGGCGGAAATATCTCAAGTTTCAAAACAAATACATGTATCTTCACCCCTGTTTCAGGATTGGCAAGTAGGGGTAAAGGATTCTTTAAAGCAAATAATGGGTTCGGAGTGTATAATGCTGTTGAAATCCGGCACCGAAGCCAATTTAATTGCTACTGACATGTTGTCACATAAAAATATTCCGGTCTATTTTGACAAACATACTCATGCTACAACGCGTTGCGGTTTTAATCTGGCAAGAGGCCGGATGCTTGAATCTATTGAGATGTTTAAATTGGCTTTAAGCCGTTTAGAAAAATCAAACACCTCTGAAGAGGACATCCGTAGAATTATTCAAAAACCTTTACTTAAGATTTTAGAATCAGTTGGATTCTATTCTTTTAATCACAATGATTATGATGATTTGGATGAACGAATAAAAAAACATGGCCCCGGCGTCGTCTATACTGAAGGCCTTTTTAGTGTATACGGGGATTTGCTTAAGCCGGAAATTGCAGAGATAGCGAAAAAACATGACTGTTCTCTTGTAATAGATGAATCACATTCATTATTCGGCACGGCCACTTCTGATCTGACGATAAATAGAACACTACCGGCAAAAGCAGATATTCTTACAGCCAGTTTATCCAAAGCTGGTTGCAGCCTTCTGGGTGTCATTGGATTGCAGCCGGAATTTTTCGAAAAAAGATATATCTATTTGGAAAAAAAATTAAACCGACCACTTACAGATGCTGAAAGAGAGAGAGCAAAATTATCATTATTTAATTTATTCCGAAGACATACTATTTTTGTTTTCTCAAATGCTCCCAGCGATATTGAAGAATCCGGTTTGCAGGCAAGGATGAATTTCTTATTTCAAAATCCGGAACGTAGAGCCATCCTTCTGGATAAGACAAAATACATTAGAGAAAAAATTAGAAATGCAGGAATTAAACTTTTATCAGAATCACCGATGATGTTTATTGAAATCGGAAGTGAACCCGATTCTGTTGAGTTTAGAAATTATTTAATTGAGCAATATGGTATTATAGGGTCATTATATATGCCTCCGGCAACACCAATCAATGGAGCGGGCGTAAGATTATGTGTTAATTATGATATATGTAGTGATAATGAGCAAGTCGAACGATTTATATATGGAATAATTGATGCGCATAAAAAGATCAAATTTGATAATATTTGCAGAAAAAAAAGTGAATTATATTTTTGATGGTCGCAAAGCCGTTTTTCTTGCAACCGGATTTTAGCAGGCGACGCCCGGCAGCATGACCTTCTCCTTTCAAACACGCCCGAATAACTCTTGCCCTGCCCGTATGATAAATGGTCAATAACAATATAGTTACGCGCCCCTCAGGATAAAGCTATAAAAGGTCAGACATTTATGGGAATTAACATGGCAGGGAAAAAAGGTATCAACGGTGGAGATATCACCGTAGTCGGGATTCCATTCGATAAAAATTCTTCCTATCTCAGAGGGCCGGCGTCAGCACCCAAACGCATTCGGGAATCATTGTTTTGCGAATCGTCAAACATGTGGACCGAGGATTTGGTTGATTTAGGAGAATCCTCCGACTGGGAAGTAGCAGACGATATGAGACTGTCGGGCCAGGACAACGTTTTTGAGCTGATAGAAAACGAAATCAGACAATTGCTAAAAAGAAGGCTGCGGGTCATTTCGCTTGGCGGGGATCATTCGATTACTTACCCGATCATTCGTGCCTATGGAGAGGGGTATCCGAATCTGAATATCTTGCATCTGGATGCCCATCCTGATCTTTATGATGAGTTTGATGGCAATCAGTACTCACACGCCTGTCCGTTTGCAAGGATATTGGAAGAGAATATAGCAATAAGATTGGTACAGGTGGGCATACGCACAATGGATGGGCACCAGTATGAGCAGGCAAAACGCTTTGGTGTAGAAGTCATTGAGATGAAGGACATTGGCAAAATGGGGCAGATAAAATTTGATGGCCCGGTATATTTGTCGTTAGATTTGGATTGTCTTGATCCGGCATATGCCCCCGGAGTTTCTCATCACGAACCAGGGGGGATGAGCACTCGAGAAGTACTGGGGATTATCCGCAATTTCGAGGGGCGATTGGTTGGTGCAGATATCGTTGAATACAATCCGGAACGAGATATTCATGGTATGACAGGTATGGTGGCAGGAAAAATATTGAAAGAAATCATTGGCAGAATGCTGGGGGAGACTTCCCGCTGAGATCTGGAGGCTGCTTTTCGCCGGGAAGTATTTGCGCTGCTCAAAAAAGAGGGCATCATCCATTGATCCGGCATAACCGACCGCTCCTCATAAAGCCACTCCCGAACACGCCACAACATAAAGTACCTTTTAAAACTTGACATACAAGACGATTTTTGAGATACATTAAGTCGTAAAAAAAACAATATCTTATTCCTTTTATTCCTCGTTGCCATGATCGTGGTCGGGTTGATCGCCGGTTGGCTGGCGGGACCGATCTGGAAGCACAAACATCCCATCGGTGTACGCGGCGTGCTGGTGCAAGTGTACGCCCCTCCACATGCATTTGGGGCTGCTCCATTACCGATAGCAGACGGGAACGCGATGACTCCAATCATTGAAACCAAAGACCTTCGACGCAATTTCAGGAAGACCCGCGCGGTGGATGGGTTGTCTCTGTCCATCGAATCGGGGGAATTGTTCGGCCTCGTCGGTCCCGATGGCGCAGGCAAAACGACCACTTTGCGGTTGCTGGCCGGGTTGTTGCAAATTGGCGAGGGTGAGGCATCCGTGCTTGGTTTCGACCTGAGGGAGAAGGCGGAATCCGTCAAGCCACACATCGGCTATATGGCGCAACAGTTCAGCCTGTACGGCGAACTTTCGGTGATGGAAAATTTGCAGTTCTTCGCGGAGTTGTTCGACGTCGCATCAAAGGACATGGCCGAGCGAGCGGAGTGTCTGCTGACTTTCGCCGGGCTGACCGAGTTCAAGGAGCGTCGCGCTGTCAATCTCTCCGGCGGTATGCAGAAGAAGCTGGCCCTGGCCTGTACGTTGATCCACGAACCGGACATCCTCTTGTTGGATGAGCCCACCACCGGCGTAGACCCGATTTCCCGCCGGGAATTTTGGAGTATCCTGACACAATTGCATCTGCGGGGCACAACCATCCTGGTCAGTACGCCGTATATGGACGAGGCGGATCGCTGTTCGCGCGTTGGGTTGATGTACGAGGGCAGACTGATCGAGTGCGATTCGCCCAGGAGGATTCGGGAGAAACTGGACGGGGAGGTAATCGTGATCCAGCCCGAAGATTGGCAACAGGCTTTGAAAACGGTAGCCGGCGCCGACGGCGTCCGGGAGGCGCAAACCTATGGGGAGTCGATCCATTTGCTGGTCGATTCAGGAAAGCGTCGTTTGCCGGAGATCGAACAGTCGTTGCACCGTGCGCGTTTAAAATATCGCAGTATCCGCATCGCGCCGGCGCGCATGGAAGAGGCTTTCATCTCGTTGATTCGAAAACAGGAGGCATGATGCGTCGACTACTTTCAGCACAAGCGTCACTTCGTCACATTCGGGCAGTGACCCGCAAGGAAATCCATCACATCGTGCGCGATCGGAGCACCCTGTTACTGGTGTTGTTCACGCCGACCCTGGTGTTGCTGCTGATGGGCTATGCCCTGACCGTGGATCTGAAACATATCCCGATCGCCGTGCTGGACCTTGACCGGACCCAGACATCGCAGGCGTTCATCCAGCAGATCACTGCAGGCCAGGACCTGGATCTTTACGCCTACGCCGCAAGCATGGAGGAGATCGACGCCATGTTGATGCGCGGGAAGATCAAGGCCGCGGTCATCATCGCGCCGGGATTCGCCGGCGACCTCCAAGCCATGAAAAGAATCCCATTACAGCTAATCATCGACGGGACTGAACCTGAGAGCGGTCAATACGCGGTGGAACACATATCCCAACGCGTGGAGGAATTCATCAGCAGTGCATTAACCGTGCAGCTGCGCGCCCAGGGAATCCCGATCACGTCCCTGCAGATTCTCGACCTGCGAATCCAGACCTGGTACAACCCGGACCTTAAACCACGCAACGCCCTGATCCCGGGGTTGATATCAATGGTGCTGGGTTTTCCCGCACTGTCAGTGGCGCTGACGCTTGCACACGAACGCGAGCACGGCACGCTCGAACAATTGCTTGCCACGCCCATCGGCCGGGCTGAACTATTGATTGGCAAGACGCTCCCGTACATTCTCGTGGGTTTGATCAATGTGATCCTCATCCCGATGTTATCGATTGCCTGGTTTCACATTTCGCTCAACGGGAGTTTCCTTTTATTCTTTGTGCTCTCTGCGATCTATATGTTCGAAGTACTGAGCATGGGATTGATCGTGGGTGTGTTCATGCGTACCCAGGCCGCAGCATTGGCGCTGTCGTTTCTGGTGATATTCTTCCCCGGCTTTTTCCTGACTGGCATCTTCTTCCCCCTGGCTTCGATGCCGGAAGAAGTGCGCATGCAGGCGATGTTCCTGCCGGGCACGCATTACGCTATCATAACGCGCGGGATCTTTTTGCCGGGCGTGGGCATGGACGTGCTCTGGCCGTACGCAGTGATGATGGTAGTCCTGGGTATAGCTTTCACCGCAGTGGCTTCGTTGTTCTTCCGCAAGAGACTGGCATAATCCCTGACCCCGCCCTCTTTCTTTGTTAGAGGGAAATGGATATGAAATGTTGAAAAGAATCTGGTCGTTGGTTGTCAAGGAATTCATTCACCTGCGCAGTGACTGGTGGCTGCCGGTGTTTATGCTGGTCGCCGGCACGATGGAATTGTTTCTCGTGGCCTGGGTGACTTCGCGTCCGATCACCGATTTACCGGTCATGATTCTCGACCAAAACCAGAGCGCAGCCAGCCGTGCCTTCGTCAGCGGGGTGGAAAATACAAAAACCTTTGCCGAGCCCCAGCAGGTCAACGATATGCAAACCATACGGGATGCGATGGATCGCGGACAGGTTACTGCCGCGCTGGTCATCGGGCCGGATTACGCAGAACAACTCCAATCCGCCAGGGGCCAGCCGACGTTGCTGGTCATCATCAATGGCGCGGAATCGACGCCCGCCCAAGCCGCCAACCGCGCCATCCGTGGACTGGTACGGGATATTGACGAACGAATCCTGACCCGGCGCCTTGGGTTGAGTGACGACCGATTCAGCGACTTTTCTCCCAGCCTGCGCGTCCGGTTCAACGAAAACCTTTCCGAGGCACTGTACACCACGCCCGCCGAGTTGGGATTGATGCTTGAATTCACGATCCTGCTATTCGCAGCACTGACCTTTTCGCGAGAGCGCGAATTGGGGACCATCGAACAGCTTCTGGTTATGCCCTTCTCCTCGCTGGAGATCATCATCGGGAAGTCCTTCCCGGTCATTGTTGTGGGCTTCACCGATTTTCTGCTGCTGTTGGGCATGGTCCATTTCGCCTTCGACGTGCCGGTTCGCGGCTCGCTCCTTTTATTGCTGACGCTTGCGTTTGGTTACCTGCTGGTGGAGTTGGGCAAGGGCCTCGTGCTCTCGGTCATTTCAAAGACCCAGCACCAGGCGTTTCTGCTTGTTCTTCTGGTCGGAATAATGGATTTCATGTTCACCGGATTTGCCGCACCCGTGGAAAGCATGCCGCAGGTTTTGCAGTGGTTCGCGACCATCATCCCGGCTCATCATTTTATGACCATTCTACGCGGCATCCTGCTCAAAGGCGCGGGTCTCGATGTGCTCTGGCCGAATGTGCTGGCGCTGCTGATCCTTGGAATTGTGATTGGGACGTTTTCGTTCCGCTTTGTGAGGAAAGCGTTGGATTGACAATAATGATGATGGCGTCGCAAAAAGTTCCATCTACTGCGTTGTAGCGTTTTTTCAGACATTCGACATACTATATGTATGCCTTCATGCCTGAAAAAACGTTACGCCTTGTATATGAAACTTTTAACTTAGCCATCCTGAGACTTTTTACTAATTCATCAATGATAACTGAACATAGACGATTATTTTTAAAGACGATATGAATTCTACCCAACCCGCCATACAAACAACCAACCTCACAAAACGATTCGGCGACTTTGTCGCCGTCAACCGCGTTAATTTTGAGGTTCAGCGCGGTGAGATTTTTGGATTCCTCGGGCCGAACGGATCGGGCAAGACGACCACCATACGCATGATGCTGGGATTAATGCAGCCCACCTCCGGCGGGGTCGAAGTTCTCGGCATGAAAGTGGATAACGATACGCGCAGCATTCGTCCGCGCGTGGGATACATGTCCCAGAGGTTCAGCCTGTATAACGACCTGACCGTAATACAAAACCTGAATTTTTACGGCACAGCGTATGGACTTTCCAGCGCGGACCTCAAAACGCGAATCGCCGAAGCGCTGATCCTGGCCGGACTCGAAGGCCGCGAGGACGCGCCGACGAAAGACCTCCCCGGCGGCTGGCGTCAGCGGCTGGCTCTGAGCGCAGCTATCCTGCACCGCCCGGAAGTTCTCTTCCTTGATGAGCCCACTGCAGGTGTTGATCCCATTTCACGCCGCGCGTTTTGGGATTTGCTCTATCGGCTTATCGCGGAGGGGATCACGGTCTTCGTCACTACGCACTACATGGACGAAGCCGAGCATTGCCATCGGCTTGCATTCATCCAGCATGGCGAGATCATCGCCTGCGGCACCTCAGCCGAGATCAAAAGCACAATGATGCGTGGGGAGGTTCTCGAACTAGAGCCCTCGGATGCGCCGGAAGCGGTCGGGATACTGCGCGCTGCCCAGGCGAAAGGGATCATCCCTCTTTTGGAGGTGGAACTTTACGGCGCGCTTGTCCATGCGGTCGCGCCGAATATCGCAAAATATCAACGCGCCATCGAAAGCGAACTTTCCCACGCAGGAATCAGTGCCGGGCGAGTATCCGTGATCGAACCGTCGCTCGAAGACGTCTTTATCTCTGCCATGAAAAAATAGATTGGAGGTTATTGTGAGAAAAAACACCATCATTCCTGTCCTGTTCCTCGTCCTTTTCGCCGCGGGGTGCCAGACGACAGACGATAGCGCAATCCAGGCCTCGGGTCAGATCGAGGCAAAAGAGATCACGGTCGCTTCGGAACTGTCGGGCCGTGTCGTGGCAGTATTTGCGGCCGAGGGGGATTCCGTCCACGCGGGCGATCCGATTCTTCGTCTGGACGACAGCCTGCTCCTGTCCAAGAAGCAGGCTGCGAAAGCCGCGCTGGATTCCGCCCATGCGTCCGTTCGGGTCGCTCAGACGACGTTGGATTCCGCCCTCGTCCAATATGAGATGGCCCTGACCGCCGCGCTATTCGAAGAGGCATTATTGACTCGAAAGAAACGGTGGAAGTCAAGCAAGCCTGACGAGTACAACCAGCCTGCCTGGTATTTTTCAAAGGAGGAGCAGATCCGCTCTGCAAAGGCTGCCATCGGTTCGGCCGGGGACGCGCTGGGCAAGGCGCAAAACAATCTGAATGATATTTCAAAGAAAGCGGACAGTGCTGAGTTTCTCGAGATCGAACGGAGGCTTTCCGATGCGCGCATAGCATTCGATATCACCCAGGCGGTGCTGGACTCGACCGACCTCGCCTTGGATGAAACGTATCTGCGGGATGCCGCCCAGGTCGTTCACGATAAAGCCCGGGCCGATTTAAAGGATGCGCAGAAAGCCTGCGATGACGCGCTGACCACCGAGGGCGCCAGTGATGTGTTAAAGGCCCGCGCCGGGTTGGAAGTGGCGCGCGAATGTCATTACACCGCATTGGATACCTTGCGTGCCCTGCAAACCGGCGAACAATCGATTACTGTCCTGGCTGCGGGCAAGGCTGTGGACCAGGCGCGGGCGATGCTTGATCAAACACAGACCGCTGTGGCAGCCGCGCAGCCCTCCCTATATTTGATCAGTACGCAGATGGACAAACTCACCATCCGGGCGCCAATGGATGGCGTGGTGCTCATCCGCAGCATTGAGGCCGGGGAGGTTCTTCAGGCCGGCATGCCCGTCATGACCATCGGCAAACTCGACGAGTTGAAAGTCAGGGTCTACATTCCCGCAACCGAGTACGGTCAACTCAGTCTTGGACAGCAGGCCAAACTGGCCGCAGACTCATTTGCCGGCGAGACCTTCACCGCTGCGGTCACGCGCATTGCGGAAAAATTTGAGTTCACGCCACAGAATGTACAAACCAGGGAGGGGCGGCAAACCACGGTTTACGCGATCGAGTTGACGGTGGAAAATACGGATGGGCGGTTGAAACCCGGCATGCCGGTGGATGTGACGTTCGAGACGGTTGCGCAGTAAGTTTCTCAATGTCCGTAAACGACAGGCGACATCATCGCCTGTCGTTTGCTATTTCAGGCCGTGGCGTGGTTTTTGATTAGAGTAGAATCGCCCCATGCCCACACTTTCCGAAACAAGCGCGGCATATCGCACTCGCACACGTTCAATGAGGATTCGAAGCTACTGATCGTGGAGAACCGGGATACCGTAGAAGCAGATCCCCCGGTTCGTTGGGCTGAGTGCGGAACAACAAAAACAAGTTGTTGACTCAACAACCCACCGGCTAAAAGCCGGTGGGTTGAGATGCACCTTCGGCAGTGTCTTGTCTATGTAGATTTGAATATGGTGAGAGCCGGGATTATTGACCATCCCTCCCAATGGTATTGGTGCGGCTATAATGAAATTCAAAGCCCGCGACGGAAAAACGTATTGATTGATTATGAGAGACTTGCAGCATTAACCGGTTTTAACACATTTGATTCCTTTCAGGCAGCCCATCGAAGTTGGGTTGATGGTTCATTGGCAACTCATGATAAAAGGAGAGAGCGAAGATGGAGTGAAAGTATAGCTGTTGGGAGCAATACGTTTACAACTGATATTCTGTCACAATTGGGATCGCGGGCAAAAGGTCGCAAAATTATTGAAAAGGGGCAGAGCTTTCAAATTTGTGAGGAAACAGAACCTTATAATCCTCTTTTTGATGGTGAAAAAGGCAATATAGCCCCTGAAAACACCATCATTTGGCAACAAGATGCCCGTAAATAAAGGAATTAGCATGGTCCGACCCCAGGCACATCAATTCACTAATTCACTGGAGGATTATAGGATGTCCCGGTTCATTTGCCTGGTCTTTTTTTTCTTCTTGGACTTATTTCTGGACCATTTGTACTAAAAAGAATTGATAATCTAGTTACTAATGCACCAAGAAGTATATATCCTATCATTACTTGGAAACTTAATAAAATATGCCCACATATATTTGTTGGATTTGCATACATATCACCAAAACCTAAAGTGGTCATTGTTACAATTGAAAAATATAGAGACCTGCAAACGACTTGAGATGTACACAACGGAATTAGCTTATCGTTCCTATTTATTTGTGAAAAATTTTCAATAGCTGAACATCCTAGAATATCTAAAACGTAATATAGAGATGCAAATAAAAAAACAAAAAACATAAACGTAATAATAAGCCGGATTGTTGATGCGCCATAATCTGAAAAAAACCAAAATAATCGACAAGATATATTTTTAAAACAACGTAAAAATAAATTTCCAGTATTATACCATTTATTCCAACGATATTTTCTCATATTGTAGGTCAGCAAATCATATAACCCAGGTTTTAACCGTGCTGAAGCTAAACCAACACCGATAAAAATTGTCTTATCATCAACTAAATCAGTATCAAGTAATGTTTCACCATCAACAATAGCAAATGAAAAGTCCGCACCCTGGATATAACAATTATGGAAATCGGCCCCTTTTAAATTGGAATAGTTCGCTTGCGCATCTATTAAACAAGCATTATTTAGCCTTGCATTTCCAATATTTGCACCTTTTAATTGGGACCTCTTTAAGTTTGCATTAACAAGATTACTTTCTTGAAGATCAGCTCCTTCTAAAAAAGTTTCTACCAGATTAGCCATGTATAAATCTGCCTTTTTTAGGTTAGCTTTACATAAATTGATATTTGATAAATCAGCAGATTGTAAATAGGCTTTTTCTAAATTAATCCCTTCAAGGTTGATATATTTGTTGTCACTTTTGTATGCATTCCATTCAGCAAAACCTTGTTTATTTATTGCTTCAAAAAGAATTCTTTCAGCTTTAGAATCATAAGTTTTATTAAAGCGCATAATTTTACTTTCTATTGATGTATGTCAATAAAATAGTCTCTCGTGCCAAATGGATTCGGAACGGTTCCATCTGCAGGAGAACCATCATCCATTTCTTCTTTCCATTTTTTATCAACTTTATATTTATAATGATATACTTTGTTTTCACGAAATTTTACGCTAATTTCAAATAATCCAGGAATTATTTTTTTCATTTTTATTGGCTTGTCTTCCCAATTAGTAAAATCTCCAAGTAACTCTGCAATGTTTGCATCTTTTTCGGTTTTAACTTGAAATGTTATTTTTATTGCCATAAGGTTCCTTATGATTTCTGAGAACGCACGCTTCACCGGGCGTAAAAATGTGGAGCGAGGAACGAGCGGAGCTTTTTGCGATCCGTGTGTAAGCGGATGTTATGGTGTTTTAACTTTGGTTAATCTACCTTTTTAATATTGTGAAAGGCTTCATTCAACTCATCAACGCTTTTAAATCTCAGGTCTTTGTCTATGTGAAGCCCTTTATCAATAAAGGCTTTTAGACTTGGTTTAACTTTATTTAAGTTAGATTTTCCTGACATTACAAAGTAAAGAATGCGAGTTAAAGCGTATGTTTCGTGTAAAATGTTGTAATTTTGAAATCCTTCAACTAATAGATTGGGGTCATTAAAATACCCTTTAAGTTCTGTGTTTACAGAGGTTAAGCTGCTGTTGTGTGTTCTAACTAAACCAAAATCAGCAACTTTAACCACTGGGACATCATCATATAATTTGAGTAGGATGTTTTTCGGGCTTATATCTCTGTGTAATAACTGTTTTGAGTGTATATGTCTGAAAGCTTTAATAATTTGAATTCCAAGGTTCTTTTTTTCTTGAAATGCAAGCTGTATATTTTTGGAGATGATATAGTCACTTAAAGAAATGTCCATAAAATCCATGATATATTCTTGGTTCTTGTCATTGTAACAGTAAACATCAAGAATATAGGGAGAGTTTAGATTATTCATTTCTTGAAACTCCCTTTTGAACCTTTCTATTTCTTTCTGATTTAAATCTTTTTTTGCTCTTTTAAGAGCAAAAGTTCTATGGTAGAAATCGTCGAAATATTTAAAGACTTGAGCATAAGAGCCCTCACCAATCAATTTTAAATTTTTCACAGTCTTCTGGTTTTCAAGAACAATTGATTTTTGAGGTAAGAAAATTGGAATTTTATAATATAGTTCAATTTTATCGGTATTAGATGGGATTGTGCTACCGCCACTTCTGCTTAGGAATGTATTGCATAGTGATATTTTTTCCCTATAATAATCATCAATTGAGAAAGCAAACTGAGAACTTTTAAGAGATCTCTCTAAAGCTTCAGTTATTGAAATAGTTTCTATTAATTCTCGACTTGGATCTGCCCAGAAATGAGCCGTAATACCATCGCGGGTTGGTAGTCTCTCATTCATCGTATCAAATAAGTTAACCAACCTGGAGTGAAGTGTCGAAAATAACATTCTAAGTTTATCATTGCTAAAAGACTCATATAAGTCTTCATACTCATTGCTTAGTGAGTCTTTTAGCTTTCTATAATGGGCTTCTATTGAATTCACATATTTCATAATGACAATTCATTTAAACCGTTTAAGCTAAATCAAAACCATAACGCATAGGCTCATGCGACCGCGCCTATACCCTATGATAGGGGACTGCGCTGGCCCGCGGTCGCGTGAAGCCGAATGTTATACAATTGCCTTATATTATTGAAGAATACATTGTTGAACGCAGAGATTGTTTTTACATTTAAGGGGCTTTCCACTTTCTTTCATACTTGAAGTAGCTTTCTTTGTGATCAATAAATGGTATTTTATATTTTGAAGATAAGGCTTTCGCAGCTACAAGGACATCATTTCTAGAGGCATCTCCGAACAGCAGGTATGGTAAACCGAGCTTTACGACTATCCCGTATCGTGGGTATGAATCTGCTCCCTCAGAGTCATCGATGCCAACTCTAATCAAATGAATCTCTTCAACATTTGAATTTTTGAATTCTTTTATCTTAGTGTTGTGCCAAAATATTTCTTTTAAAGTGGTTTGTTCTTCACCAATCGTTAATTTAAAATATGATTTTGAGTAATAAGCTACTTTCCAGTATCCAAATCCAGCTATACCCATAAGCAATAATGAAAAAAACCAAGCCGAGACTTCAGAATTGTTTGAGTGCCGATCAGACCAAAGGATACAAATGCTCATTAGCAACCAAAAGGTTCCCCAAACAAACCAAAATTTAATTGGTCCTTTTAGTTTCGTCAGACGAATTTCCATAATTTCAGAATTCATAAGGTATAACAATTAGATTACCGGTTGTCCGTATATCTTTCACACAAACAACATCCGCTTGACAATATTTTAGGGATTTCGTATTTTTTAACCGCATATCGTTCATTTATAGATGATATTGAGCGGAGGATATCATAATGGAAACAAAAAGACGGGTCATTCTTGAATTGTGAATTGTCAATCATCACAAAAAGATTTTTGCCCGATGCCACTATAGATTCTCCTGCCCCGGCCAGAATTCATTATTTTCAGATCTAAAAAATCCCCTATCCGATAAAATCAAAATATCGCCTGTCACATTGGGATAGAAAAAATCGCTGCCTTCAGAAATGTCAATAGTTCGATCAGCCATTTTGATTGCTCCTTTTTTTTAAAAATGAGCATATGACATTTTTTTCGCACAGAAATTTATTTGTACTAAATTATTTGATGGAAGGGAAGGAAAAAGAATGAAATAGGTAGAAGGCTGAAGTCTGAAGGGCGGTGGGAGTCGGGTATTTTTAATCTGGATTCCCGACTGTCCGGGAATGACGGAAGGAAAAAATAAACATCGAACGTTGAATTAAAAATCGTTGTCACGTCCTGTGAAATCGGGGTAGACAACATACCTAATTAATATTCTTTTTCTTTTACTTTTCTTGATGGGCATGAAAAGTAAAGAGGATAAGATGCTGGGAGTTTACAGTTATCAAAATCGTAAGACTGATTTTATTTTTTTCCCGTTACAATTCGTTAATTGGCCGGGTGTCTTTGCTGTAATAGAGTTTGTGTAATTTGTCAACCACGTCTCAATTCCATACGTCCCAATTCCAACGGTTCACGTCCCGGTTCACACCGGTTCAAAAATCGAAAATATTCTCTACTTTTCTTTGGCGGGCAAAGCAAAGTAGCAAAAGAAACCCGCCCTGCAGCACGTTCCCTCGATCTGCAGGTTTCCATGGCGGGATCAAAAACTCGCTCAATCTTTGGCCCGGAAAGTTTGTTTTATTTCTTGTTCACCTTTTTGCCTCTCAAAGACCTCTCTTGCCGCCGCTCAGACAGTTTGCTCCCTTGTCCCATGGGAACCAGCTTCTCTCGGCTGTGCTGCAATGGGATTTCTCCGGCGTTCAAGCTGTTGCACAAATTCTGTGAAATAAAAGTGGCATTTTGCAAGGTTGTTGAATTCCCCCTTTTGCTCCTCCGGAAAACTGGCAACCAGGTGCCCAAAACACTCAAGACTTTTTGTCCCTCATTTTGCAATTTGCTAACAAAATCTCTGATCAATACTCTTTGCTATGTATGGCCACAAAATATGACGCTGAAATACTTTCGTCGGAGTGCTTGTGCCACTTGAGATTCGTTGGTTTTCAAGCGCGCTCTGCGCGGAGAACTGTTTATTTCGTCAAACGTGAACGGCAACCCTAATCCCGGTACGTCAAGATAAGGATAAAGATAAAAATTGTTCGCCGAAGGGTTTTGCCCATTGCGATGCGGCCCTGAAACGAGGTTTGTGTGGAACAAGGGGGACACTGTTTGAGAGCCTGCTTGAAAAGCCCGTCTAAGGTCTGCTAACTGCGTTGTCAATCGGCTCAAACTACTCACATAGAACCATTATGCTGCGCTTTTTCTCCGCTTTCCGCCTTGTTATCAGACCTGATCCAGACTTTTCAAACAGGCTCAGCGCTGGTAAATGACAGCAACCTGTCTATTCCGACAAACGGTATTGGTCTAAAAATTATGGTATTCGATTTTAGAAAGCGAGTTTGTCCCCCGCCACGAAAACCATCGGATCAGGGATTACCGCAGCGCAGGGCTGGGTTCTTTTGTTACTTTTCTTGCCCATCAAGAAAAGTAAAGATGATAAGATGCTGGGAGTTTACAGTTATCGAAATCGTAAAACTGATTTTTTTTCCCGTTACAATTCGTTAATTGGCCGGGTGTCTTTGCTGTTATTGAGTTTGTATAATTTGTCAACAACGTTCCAATTCAATGTATGTGCACAATGTATCGACAGCAAGTTTTGGCAATAACGCCATTCCCTGATTTTTCTTTTGACCGGGATCACCCGAAATATCGAATTACGAAATACGATTTATATCAAATTTGTTTTCTAAATAAAATGACTAATTGATATAAGGCATGAAAATCAATATAATAAAGAAAGGCATATTAATCATCGACATGGGGATAGGTTCGAGCCTACCGACCCTTCCAGGGCAAAGGCGTGGGTTTAAAAATGACGAAAGGGGTTGATTGCCGGATGTCTCGTTCATGAACTAATTGTCGTTTAAATTACTGCATAATAGGTCAATCACTTCATAATAGGTCAATCACTGCTTAATCGTCAATGACAGCTTACTGGGGCCTGACAGCGTTTTTTTAAGATACGCCGCAATTTCTGTCGCATCTTCCATTTCAAGGCATTCTTTCAAAGCCTTTTGCGCGTCTTTTTGCCTCACCGACCGGATAAACTGCTTTGCGCCGGGAATAGCGGAAGGCACCATGCTGATGTGATCAGCGCCCATTCCGATAAACAGAAAAATGCTTTCTTTGACCGCTGCCGCCTCCCCGCAGATGCACAGCTGTTTTTCAAAACGTCTGCATACCGACACGATCTGGTCAATAGTCGCAATCACGGACGGATGCAGCACATTAAAATGCACGGCCACCTTTTTATTATTCCGGTCCACGGCCAGCAGGTACTGCATCAGGTCATTGGTGCCGACATTCACAAAATCCACATACCGGAGCAGCCGGTCCAGAATGGGGACGGCTGCCGGGACTTCGACCATAATGCCCAGTTCGATATTCCGATCATAGGCAATGGCACTGCGATCCAGATTTTCCTTTTCTTCATCGACCAGTTTCACGACCTGCCGGATCTCGTCGATGCTAGTGATCATGGGAAACAGAATTTTGGCTTTGCCGAATGCGGAAGCTCTTAAAATCGCCCGGATCTGTGTCCTGAAAACATCTTCCAGATCCAGGCTCAAACGGATGGACCGCCAGCCCAGAAACGGATTGTCTTCCTTGGGATAATCCAGATAAGACAAAAACTTATCACCGCCCACATCAAACGTTCGGATGGTTACGGATCTTTCCTCTGATTTTTCAAGCACCCGGGTGTAAAGAGCCACCTGCTCGTCTTCGGACGGAAATGATTTTCTGAGCAGAAACGGAAATTCCGTCCGGTACAGTCCGATATGATCTGCGCCATATTGCCTGGCCAGCATCATATCCGACAACAGACCGATATTTGCGCCCAGCCTGAGCAAAACCCCGTCGGTTGTAACAGCAGGAAGCCCGCGCAGCCCTTCGAGTCTTTCCAGTGCCCGTTTGCTTTTTTCCTGGCGACGCTCATACTCCTCCCGGATTTCCGGTGTCGGATTGGCATACACAAAGCCGGACACCCCATCCACAATCAGGTAGTCATTGGCACGCACATGATCGAGCACTCCTTCCACACCGATCACGATGGGAATTTCAAGGGACTTGGCCATGATCACGGTATGCGACGTTCGGCCGCCTTTTGCCAGAACAATTCCCTTCAGATTCGGCTGACGAATAGCCAGAAGGTCCACCGGCGAAATATCCGATGCAACGATAATGGTATCTCTTGTAAACGCCTGGTCCGAATCTCCGTTGATGCCCACAAGATTTCCCAGCACCCTACGCCCGATATCCAGGATATCAGCAGAACGTTCACTTAAGTAAGGATCATCAATGGATTTAAACATATCCGCGTATTCTAAAATCACCTGCTTTAAAGCATATTCAGCGCTCAGGCTGCTGCTGATTTTTGTAATTATTTTCTTTCGCAGGGATTTATCCGCAAGAAACATAAGATGGACTTCTATGATGGCTTTTTCCTGATCTGATATCCTTCGCGCATGTTCGGCAACATGTTTAATCTGGGCGGCGGCGGTTTCAAATGCGCTGTTCAGGCGATTATTTTCCAATGTCACATCCGTAATTTTGATCAAATTAATCTGATCAAAATCAATTGTATCAAACATGTAATGGGCATAGCCGGAAGCCACACGGTCAGATACCGGTTCGCCCCGCAGGTGGTTCTGTCTGAGTAGCGATTTTGGGGTATCTTTATTTTCAACATTTAATCTCTGGGTTTGTGCGGCATTCATCTGCTGCCGGTCTTCCTTGAGATTGATAAACGCGACAGTAGCGGCAATCTGGCTGGCAATATTCTTAAACAGATGAATATCGGTCTTTTCAATGCCGGCTTCTGCCAGTGTTTGAACCACAAGCGCGCCGAGCACTTTTTTGTGATAGATCAGCGGCACCCCCAGGTATGTTTTGTAAATTTCCTCCCCGCTGCCGGCATAATACTTATAACGCGGATGGGAAGACGGGTTTACGAGAAAAACCGGGGCCATTGTTTCAATGACCATACCGGTCAACCCTTCTTCAACATCCATTTCAATCACCCCCACCGATTCCCTGCTAAGGCCGACCGTGGCCTTTAACAGCAGGTTGTGGACATAGGGATTGTAGACATATACCGAACAGACGTCGATGGTAAAACGTTGAGCAATCATCCGGACAATGCGGTCCAGGGACTGCTCCGGATTCTCGGATGCGGTAATGGTTTCCAGTATATCTTCTAAAATATATTTTTGATCACGCTGCATGGATAATTTCCGGTAATAACAATCAAATAAAAATCCTGACCCAAAGGGCCAGGCTTTGGTTTAAGACCAGAGGGCATGGTTTACTGAATTAATAATACCAATACCCAATTTTCATAATCCTAATCATCATCGTAATCTTAATCTGTCTTTTGATGAAAGACTTTCGCCCAAAAGATTATGATTAAGAGAAAGATTACGATTACGAATTAA
>JAQYVU010000100.1 GCA_030145385.1 Desulfococcaceae bacterium | reverse complement strand
GAGCGATGATTCGGTTAAATTCTTAATCGTAATCTTTCTCTTAATCATAATCTTTTGGGCGAAAGTCTTTCATCAAAAGACGGATTAAGATTATGATGATGATTAGGATTATGAAAATTGAGTATTGGTATCATCAATTTAGTACACCATGCCCTTTGGGCTTAACCCAATGCCTGGCCCTCTGGGTCAGGATTTTTACTGATTTTATATTGATAGCTTACCGGTGTATTTAATCGCCCCGGAATTTAGCCATATTGTATTGACATAAAATCTTTTTTCCTTATTTTATTTATAGAATCAAAAAAGATGACATGCGGTACCTCTCTCCACCATCGATTAAATCAGTTCGAATGAATATCGTTTTCCGGCAAATCGGTCCGTCCATATTGTTTGTGAACGCTCATCCGGGTTCTTGTAAATTCGCTCATCTAAACTTTTTTAAAATGCCTGTTCCCTGTTTTATCGCATCGGTTTCATCAGAAAGGGGGGATGCATATGGAAAGTCATAAGCTGGGAAAAGATCTCGTTTTTTATAATGCCGGCAAACCTGGCGCGTTATTTACCTATAAATCCGGAAATCTTATCAACGATGAGATTATGAATAAAACATTGGACAATCTGAATTATGATTCTAAAATGGATGTCAAATGGGTTGAAGAACGCCGTACCCAACCGCGGCATTAATATTATCAATGGAACCGGCAAAAAAGGGAACAGGCAATCCCTTCAGATGTTAAAAAATAAGGCATCCGCCCCCTCAGGGGGATGCCTTATTTTTTTATTTGTTTTCCTGCCATCCAGACCGCAGTCCTTATAAAAAATGAAAAGCAAATACAGTTTCTGCTAAAAATAAGGAGATGGATTCTCATCCTTGAGAGGCTGTCTTTGTGATCCTGTTTTTGTTCGCAATTCTTTACTACAGGGCTTCTTAGAGTATCTTTATTAAAAGGCGTTTGGCTATGATCTTATGATTGGAAATAATTATTAAATAATCGCATACCCGGTAACAATCATAAATCATGCGTCAATTTCGCCAATGTGTTGAGAAGAATATTGACAATCCGTCCAGATGTAATAGTTATCATTTAGCTTGAGGGCATGATTTGCTGAGTTGATGGTTTCCCCTGTTCAATTCTTTTAGCTGGAACTAAATTTTAATCGGCTTCATGTACTTAAAAGCAGGCTGCCCCTATCTCTCATCCTTGTTTATTAATCTCTCAATCGTATTTGAAGAAAGGAAGAAGGTAAGACGTAAAATATGAAAGAATCCGCCTTTGAAACAATAGTTTATAAAGCAATAAAAGTGCTGTTTGATATTATCGCGTTGATCCCGCCTAAAACCGGTGAAAAGATTGCCTTGTTCTTATCGAAAATCTGGTGGGTCGCGGATAAGCGGCACCGAAAAATTACCGTTGATAATATTACCCAGGCATTTGGCGACCGGATGAGCGCTGCTGAGATTAACCGCATCGCCAGAAAAACTTTTTTTTACGCGACAAACATGATTTTTGAAACCCCCCGGGTTTATGCATTAAAGCCCGGCGATGTCACAAAGCATTACACGGTTCACGGGATCCAGCATTTACGGGCGGCACACAACAAGGGTAAAGGGGTCTTGATGTTTTCCGGGCATTTAGGCAACTGGGAGATATCTGTTCAGCTCAACAATATTGCCCGTTTGCAAGTAAGCGGTGTTTACAGAAAACTTGATTTTGCGCCGGCGGAAAGATATTTTCATGAAAAAAGAGAATCCACCGGCAGCCGGCTCTACCCTCTCAAGGGGGCGGTGCATGCAATTTTGCGTGAACTTGGCAAAGGAAACTGTATGGCGCTGCTCATCGACCAGAATGCCAAACGCCACCAGTCTGTTTTTATAGATTTTTTCGGACGAACGGCATCTGCCAACATGGGCCCGGCCTATCTGGCCCTTTTAACGGGTGTGCCGGTGATTATGTATTTTTTTGTTCGTGAAAACGGTAAATACCGATGTGAGTTTTTGCCTGAGCTTCCTGTGATTAATACAGGAGATCTGGAAAAGGATCTTGTTGTAAACACCCAGAATTTCAACAAGGCCCTTGAAGGGGTTATCCGGCGATATCCGGACCAGTGGTTCTGGGTACATAACCGATGGAAAACCCAGCCCCTGGCTGAGTAAGATTGTTAACTCCTCTCCCAAAAAAGAGAAACAGCCACCAGGTTAATCCTGGCGGCTTTGGACATAAGGGGGCAGTTCTTCATTATTGAGAAATAGTGCTGAGTTTGGCTTGTTTAGGCTAAACCAGCCAATTAGAATTGCTGTTAACGCATAAGCAGAGAATTTATCTTTAAAGCGTCCCGCCCAAGGCCTCCGCCCTTTCAATCAGCGCGGTATCGTTTTTTGCCGCCTTCCGGTCGATTTCAGCGCCGTACTGGTGAAGGAATTCAATACTGCCTGCGCCTAAAGACAGGGGGATGATGTTGAGCCATTCGTTTAAGTGATCATAGAACTGGGGAAGCACTTCTGCGGGTTCGTTGTCGCCCCGGGATATGACCAGAACGAACTTTTTGCCGGCCGGAAATTCAAACCGCATCACCGGTTCACCGGTTTTGGGATCCGTATGTTCCATAAAGCAGTAAAGCCGGTCAACCAGCATTTTAAACTGGGCGCTCACGTGAAACCAGAAAACCGGGGTTCCCAAAATAATGGCATCATACTCTGTTAAATCCTGGAGCAGGGGTGTTAAGTCATCTTTTTGAACACATTTGCCCAGATGTTTTTTGCATCCTTCGCATCCCAGGCACCCGTTGATTTCCATTTCCCGCAGATTGACCAGGCGGGTTTGGGCGCCGTTTTTTTCCGCGCCGGACAAAATTGCTTCCACCAGGGTCTGGGTGTTTGCTCTTTTCCTCGGACTGGCATTAATACCGATTACTTTCATTTGAATTTTTCTCCTTTGAGCTAATTTTTGATTTCCAATTTTACCGCATCTACGGCGTCAAATGCCGCCCCGCATAGCTCACTATAGCGGAGCATCATTTTCCTTGTATATGCGGCAAACTTGAAAATCTTGTAAATTGTTCAGGGTTAAGAGGGAAAAATCAGTTATTGTTCTTTATCAATTCTGCCGGACAGCTTTTTAAATTCCGCTTTTATGGCTTTGTTGTCAAAGGTCAGCAGGTCCGGGATTTGGAGTTCGGTGATGGAATTGTAAAGGTTGTCCGCATCCTGCATCATGGCAATCAGGGCGTAGGCCGTGGAAACGGTCATATAGGTGTTTTCCGCTGCCTGGTATTCCTTGAAAATTTTCTCTCTGGACCGGTTCATGCGGGTTTTGTTTTTTTCAAGATATTGCCGGTACAGCAGAACCGTTTTGTCCGTGAGCTGCTGGGCGTCCAGGTTGGCCTGGTATATTTTTTTGTGCTGCGGTTCGCTGTTGCTCAGCAGAGAGCGGGTTTTTTTCATGAGCCAGCGGTTGTCCTTTTCAATGCCGGCGAGTTCGGGCATATACCGGTGATCCACCCGGTCCGTATAAGCTTGCTGCAGGTTGATCAGAATTTTTAACAACAGGGCGTGCATGCCGTAATACCGCCTGGCGCTTTCGATGTTTTCGCCGGATTCATCGGTCAGATCCTGGAGTTTGGCGGTAATGGCCTTGATATTGTTAAACACGCTGATGATTTCAATGTCATCATCGCCGGTGACACTGGAGATCAGGGTGTCAAGCTGTTCACTGTCAAGGATAATGCCCTGTTTTGAAAACTGTTCCTGCAGCCGGGCTTTTAATTCATCAATGGCCTGTTCCTTTTCAGCAATATTTTCCGTGTATGCCGCGATTTTATTTTCATAGTCTTTTACATCATTTTCCCATATTTTCCAGTCAGCCGTGTCTTTGGGCGCCATCATTTTTTTTGTGTGCAGTTCGGCACTCATGTTTTTGTAATCTTTGATATCGGCCTGGCACGTGTTGATCTGCTGCTTGATGGCCGAAAGGCCGGAAATGTTTAGAATATTAATGGCTTCGTCCAGCAGGGCATTGATTTTTTTATCCAGGGATTGTTTGTCGTCTTTAAACGGGTTCCAGGTGCTGTCCGGCAGGCTCTGCTTTTTTTCCAAAAGCGTTAAGGTGTCATCGAGTTTCGCGTGGAGTTCGCTCCAGTGATCACTGATGGAATCAGCGGATTCAGCAGACGCAGCAGTTGCAAGCGCAATGGGGATCAGGATCAAAACCGTGATCAGCATGGAAATTTTTTTTTGATATATCTTCATTTTTTCCTCAAATTAATCATGTATAGTCTATGAAGCCGGGGTCAGGTGTCTTTTTAAAATATTTTTCTATGAAAAAATCAGCAATGGCGAATGCCTTATGGTATAGGTATTTTAAGAGAAAGTCAAAAATGACGGCTTTGTAAAATATTCATTATTCGGATTCTTTTGTTTTAAAAGTTAGATTCGTCTAACAAAATATCTTATTTAAGCATTTTTTTCAGCACTGAAAAAATCTAAGTCTTGACTTGTTTTATAAGCAGCCATAGATTTAAAAAAAATATAATGGAGGAACTGTGAAAAAAAACAATAAGTTGTCCGAAAATATGGAAAACTATCTGGAAACGATCCTGGAACTGGAAAAAACCAATAAAGTTGCCCGGGCCAAAGAGATTGCTGAAAAGCTCAATGTCAAGCGCGGTTCCGTGACCGGTGCTTTAAAGCGGCTGGCGGAAATGGGGCTGATCAATTATGAACCATACAGCTTTATTACGCTTTCTCCAAAGGGAAACCGAATTGCCAAAGATATCAGTGTGCGGCATATTGGTTTAAAAGATTTTCTTCACAATGTGCTTCAGGTGGATGAAGAAATTGCCGAGGATACGGCCTGCAAAATGGAGCATGCGATTGATCCGGTGTCCATGAAAAAACTGATGTGTTTTATTGATTATGTTCATAACTGCCCCCGGGCCGGGCAGGACTGGCTGGACGCATTCACCGGTTATTGCTCGTCAAAAGACCTGGACCGGAAAAAATGCGCTCAGTGCATTGCGGGCTGTCGGAACGCGCATCAAGCGGACAACCCGTAAAATAGAAAGCTGGTGGTCTGTTTTTATTTACGCCCGGGGCATTGCCCCGGGCTGGTATGTCATGCCCCTTTAAGGCTTTTTCCCCTTCTGTCCTTAATTAAAGAAATTCCGAAACCATAGCGGTCCATTCATATCATATTTCCCAAAATAATTTTTGCCTCGCCAGGGATAAAAACAAAAATTCATTGCTTTTAATATTTATTTTCCTGTTCAAGCTTTTGAAATAATAATTTATTTTTATATTAAATGAGTTATTTGTACAGAAAAATATTTTAAATCGTAAAAAAAGTTCTTGATTGTTTAAAAAGTTTGTCTTAACTAACTTTTAAACCATGCAAAAACAAAATTCGATATGTATAACAGGAGGCAAAAAAAGAATGAAATATACACAATTAATAATCGCGGCGGTGGTTATCGTTATTTTGGGAACCGGACCGGCAGCTTACAGTGCAACACTGGAAGAACTGACAAACCGGGTGGAAAACCTTGAAACGGAAAATGCCCAACTGAAGCAGGGGTTGCACCAGACCGATGAAAAGATCAATGCAACTGCTGACGCGGTTGAATCAAATATGTTTCAGGCCGGTGACTTGTTCAGCAAGACACATATCGGCGGATACGGGGAACTGCATTACAATAACCTGCAGGGAGAAGGGGGCGCTTCTGACAAGTCTGAAATCGACTTCCACCGGTTTGTCCTGTTTTTGGACCATGACTTTTCCGAATCCATCAAGTTTAAATCCGAGCTGGAAGTCGAACACAGCATATCCGGGGATGATCAGCCCGGGGAAGTCGAACTGGAGCAGGCGTATATTGATTTTCTGATCAATGATAATTTTAATGTACGGAGCGGTCTGTTTCTGCTGCCGGTGGGCATTATCAATGAAGTTCACGAACCGCCGGCATTTTACGGCGTGGAACGAAACCCGGTTGAAAAAAATATTATACCGGCCACCTGGTGGGAAGGCGGGTTCGGGGGATTCGGGCAGATTATTCCCGGCCTAAGCTATGACCTGTACCTCCATTCCGGGCTGGAAACATCCGGGCCGGACTATAAAGTCCGCAGCGGCCGTCAGAAAGTCGGCAAGGCGTCGGCAGATAATCTGGCGGCAACCGCCCGACTGCGGTGGAATGCCCTGCCCGGGCTGGAACTGGCCGCCACGTATCAGTATCAGGATGACATTACCCAGGGAACCGACGATGCCGCTGGCCGGGCTGATATGTTTGAAACCCATGCTATCATAAACAAGGGAGCGTTTACGTTAAAAGCTTTATACGCCATGTGGGATCTGGATGGTTCGGGGCCGAAAGCGTCCGGCGCTGATGAGCAGGTCGGGTATTATGTTGAGCCGTCTTTTAAGCTGACTTCCACCGTCGGAGTGTTTGCCCGATATAACTGCTGGGATAACCAGGCCGGCAGTGATTCAAAATCTGAAAAAACCCAGTGGGATATGGGGATCAACTACTGGCCGCACCCGAATGTGGTGCTCAAAGCGGATTACCAGGTCCAGGACAATGAAAATGATAAAAACCAGGATGGGTTTAATTTAGGTCTGGGATATAACTTCTAGCCTAAGATGCGCCGGAGCAGCTCAGGAACGGCGTTATTCAGTCCTCAAAGTAAAAAAACGACGTTTTCAGACTGAAGTGCCTTGTTCCTGAACTGCTCCAACGCACTTAGAGAGTCGAAATATAATTTGTGCTATTATGGGAAAAAAAATTAAATACCTGATCCGTGCGGCGGCATTTCTTATGTGCCTGGCAGTAATAACAAGCGGCATTGGCTATGCCGATGAATCCAGTAAGGACGATTTTTTGGAAAAAATATTCCAGGGATCGGTGCCAACACCGAATTATATCTGGCTAACGCCGGCAGTCCGCCAGCGGATGGAATCGATTTTAATACATGACTACAAGGGATTGCGGATAAAATACTGGCGGGAAAATGAGCAGGCCGTCTGGATTTTAGACGATGTGGTAAAGGGAAAACCGGTCAGTGCCGGCATTGTTGTTTCTCAGGGAAAAATAAAAATGGTAGAAATTTTGTCCGCCCAGGGCCGGTGGGGCTCTCTGGTCAAAAATGAAAATTTTACGGCTCAATTTGAAAATGCCGCATCTGATGAAAATAACCGGTTAACCCAATCCATTGACGGGATTTCCGGCGCCACTATTTCCGTTAATACGGTATCGCGACTTGCGCAGCTGGCACTGGCGCTGGATAGCTTTCAAAAAATGAAATAAAATTTAAAATAAAAAGCCCGGGGCCATGCCTGGCACCCGGGCTTTTATTCAGGAGAGAAGAATGATACCCATGTAAAAAATCTGATTTCGATGGCAAAGAAAAAAGGCCCAAATTTAAAGCGCGCAAATTCTGAGCGATGATTCGTACTTGTCGTACTATGAAGAAGCGAAGAATGCTGCGCAACCCAGAGCGAAAATAGAAGTTGGACTTTTTACGAAGCCATCAAGAATTTATTCCATTATCATTGCAGACACTTTATTGCCGAACCCGGACTTGAGCTCAAACATCATGCCTTTTTCCGTGATGATCAGTTCGTCGCTCGAAAACATGGGGCCTTTGCCGAAGGTGACGGAAGAAGGACAGTCAAACATGGCCAGGTCGGTTTCAAACAAGGGGCTGCTTTGCTTGCGGCCGTTGTCTTTGACAAACACAAGGGTTCCTTTGACAAAATCAGCTGCCACCACCACGTCTGTTCCGTAAATGGTGCCGGCCGACAGGTCATCAAAAAAGCTGGTTCGTTCATAGAGCTTGGAGATACTTCCGGCGCTGCCGTTGCTGTTGATGGAAACTTTTTTAATCGAAGTCTGTTTTAAGGACAGCAGGTTGAAATCCGTAAAATAAATAGCATTTCCCCGGATGGACATACCGTTTGGGGAATAGACGTTGTCCGACGGATCCAGCCAGGTTTCCTGGTACGCCACATCCATGGGACCGGTCAGGTTCAGGCGGATGATTTTGCCCATGGGCAGGAAAGTTTCATCCGCGATATAGAGCCTTCCGGAACTGTCGGCAGTCATGCCGTTGGGAATAAACATATTTCCGATGGTGTAAATTTCCGTAAATGTCAGATCGCCGGGCACGATTTCCGCGCACAGCAGAACCGAGCGTTTGAAAATGTCGGTGATGCTGTTTACAAAATCCGCCATCGCTGTTGGAGAAAAGAAGTTAATGGCCCCTAAGTTTAAAGCAGAGCAGTCAAAACGGTATTCCGTTGCAATGGCGTACAGGTAGTTTCCCACCTGGGCCATGCCGGTGAAGTTGTATTTGCCTTCCGGGCACAGGGCATTGGCGGATCCGTTGCCGAAGGCTTCATAAATATTGGTTCCGCCGGTAATAAACAATCGGCCGCTGGAAGTAAAAAGAGCGTTTTCCGCATCCGGGATGCTGCTGGAAACGGTATATTTTTCATCACACCCGACCAGAACGAAACAAACTGCGATTAATATCAAAAACATTGTTATTCTTTTCATACGATTCTCCTTAAGATGATTTTTGTTAGCATCTTTTAACAGAGAAAAATCTTCAATTCAATCAGGGGAATCCTGATTTTTGTGTGTTATTTCCCTGATATTTTAAATTTCTTGTGTTCTTTTCCGATTCGATTTAGATTTTTGTATAATTAATTGAAATCATGATTCTTTAATTTTTTTCAGAACGGGATTACGCGCGAAAAGTGATTTTAAAAGGCAAGTCATCCAAAGAGACTGCCGTTCGGGAACTGATGAGTGAAATAGTGTTCAGCTAATAAAATCTGGTCCTCCGGGTCAATTCAGAGACAATGCACTATGCCGGAGATTATTCTTAATTATATTTTGTTCTTAACTTTTTTAGGAATATCGTCAATTTAATGACGGATAAAGATTGTGACCGAAGCCAATTTAGGTATGATTAAGTCATTCCCGGCCGCCCTTGCTAAGATTGCCCTAAGATATAACCTGCTATCTTGACATATGCTCCGATTGGTGGCATAAGTAGATGAAAAAAAACAAACCCTTATGGCCGAATACATTTATGGATCCCATAAAACTGTTTTATCCGATAAAAACGCTTGACGGTAAGCTGCTCTTGCCAGCCGGAAGCGAGCTGAATGATGAATCCCTCAGGGAATTACTGGCCTCCAACCGTCCGGTCAAACTGAAAACGTATCCCCTGCTGGATCACGGTTCGGTCAAGATAGATCTTTTTGATTTTCTTGACAATGCGCCCTATAATATTATTTTTGCAGATTCTGATTGTCTTGCTGAAATTCTGGATGTGATGAAAAGTATCCGGTTTGGTGCACCTGTCTTAGAGGTTCTGGATTTTTTTAAACATCACGACGTGTCTACCTATCGGCATATGCTGACAATTTTTGCCTTGACGATATTGATTGCCAGGGATCTGGTGCCGAACTATCGAAAACGGGTTTCAGAGATCGCTTACGGACCGACCCATGACTTTGGAAAAATCTGTGTACCGCTGGATATTTTAAAAAAAGATAATCCTCTGACGCGCGAAGAACTCAATTACCTGAAACATCATACAATCTCCGGATATGTATTGCTGAGCTATTATTTCAGAGATCCCCGGAGTATTGCGGCAATGGTCGCCCGGGATCATCATGAAAGAATGAATGCATCCGGTTATCCCCGGGGAATCAGTCAGCAAGACCTGATGGTAGAGATTGTTGCCGTGTGTGATGTTTATGACGCGCTTATTTCGGCAAGGCCTTACCGGCCGGTCTCCTATGATAACCGGACAGCTTTGGAATTATTGACTTCAATGGCGGAAAAAGGAGAAGTCGGATGGCGGGTTGTTAAATCGCTGATTGCCCATAACCGAAGTTCAAAACCGCAACTCGCCGATACAATTGCCTCACGCGAAAAAAGAGGGACGCCGCCGGCGGATAATTTATATGGAAAATTGTCTGACGATGAATTAGTTCGTTAATCACATCTTTATCCAGTGGAGGAAAGGTAATGACGGAAAAAAAGGATTTCCTTGAAAAGCAGAAAGCCCTGTTTAGTGATTGGACCCGGCAGATAGACGAGTTAAAGCTCAAGGCCAAAAAAGCCCAGGTGGATGCCAGTGTGAAGTTTGATAATTACATTGACGACCTGCGGGTCAAGTACGAAGAGGCGCTCGGCAAACTGGAGAACACCCAGAATGAGGGAGACAGCCGGTGGGAAGAAGTAAAAGCCGCTGCCGATATCGCCTGGGAAGAACTCAAACAGGCGATTGAAAAAGCGAAAACAATTTTTCGCTGATCCGGCATGAACCGGAAGAAAATTTATTCAAAGGCGGTTAAGGGCCTGTTGATGACCGGTGTGGATAACTTCGCAACGGTCCGGGGAGTATGCCTGAGATAGTCAGTGCCTTTCGGATCTCTATGATCCGCAAAAAGGCAGCCGGATTTTGATGCCGGCCTCCGGTTATTGTTTTGTTTTAAGAAGTGCTGAAAGCTGACCGTCAGTCACGTTATAAAAATTTTCAAGCCTTTCGATCTGGCCCTCTGTGGGAATTCGAATCCCTTTTTCAAGCTCGCTGTATCGTGACTGGGGAATTGCAACTGCATGACCGGCTTCTTTGGTGCCCGGGTTCTTTTCGGTTCTCAGTCTCAAAATTTTTTTGCCAAATTCATTCATCAAAGCATCTCCTCTTAAATGAAACACGCTCATGCGCTTGAATTTTAAAATCATGTCGTCTATTGTGTAAAATCTGAATAATTCAGGTGTAAAATTAACTTTCCCAATGCACTGAATTCGGTTAGTAATAATTGGAAGAAATAGACTCAGGATTGGTGTAGTAATTTGCCGATCAAGCGTGGAACAGGATAATGGAAAAAATTAAAACAAGCGTGCAGCTGATATTTTCGTTCAGCATCATATGTTTGGCACTGGCGATCGGATATTTTGCTTTTGAAGTGCACCAGTTTCTTAAAGGGTTTCCAGAAATCCTGGTGCAAATGGAAAAAACATCCGTGGAGATATCCCCGGTGATTGAAGGGATTGCGGAAACAAGCAGAAACATCCTGCCGATTGCACAAGAGGTCGGCCATGTGGCGGAAGGCATGCCGTCAATACTGGCGGAGGTCAAGGCCACCCGGGAAGCCCTGCCGGATATACTTGATCAGACCATGATCATCACCGAGCGAATAAATAAAACAAGTGAAAAATTGCCGGATGTTCTGGAAGAAGTTCGACAAACACGGGCGGTTCTTCCGGTGGTTTTGGAAGAGATCCGAATGACCCGGGAAGTTATTTCAGAAGCGACGAAAAAGCTGCATCTCGTTCAGGAAAAGATTCCTTTGATGATCGCGGAATCGGAAAATATCAGAAATGATCTTCCCATGGCCATTGAAAGCATTGATGAGGCATCTGGTTCAGTTCAGGCGTTTACCGCTGAGCTGAGTGAAATACGCCCCCTGATTCCGGATATTCTTGAAGAGGTTAAACAGACAAGGGAAGCAATACCTGAAATGCTTGATCAGGCGGAACGGATCACCACCCAGGGTGAGAAATTCGGGGCTGATGCAGGCAAAGGAGTTGTCTCAGGGCTTTTCGGCTTGCTGAACCCGATTTCTATTTCCAGGCAACTGAAAGATCTGGTTCTTCCGGGCAAGGACATCCGGGGATTGACTGCGGACGATATCGAACTGATCCGGGAAACAACGCGGAAAATCGTTGAAGCCGGTGAAGCCGGCACGGTATTTAAATGGGTGAATCCCGAGTCCCGGAACCACGGAAAAGTTTCAATGTTAAGGCAGTTTGAAGAAGATTCTGTGGATTGCAAGGAAATTAGAACGGAAATCTGGATAAAAGATGACAAAAGCCATGACTTTAATGTGGTTTTCTGCCGCCAGGAAGACGGTTCCTGGATCAAAAGGGGTAAACCGGTTTCCAGTCACTTGCGGCAATAAGGCAAGGCAGCATATGAAATCGTTTTCCGGATGCCGGGCAACGAACTGCTTCTCACGGCAACTTGTTTTGGATGTCAGATTTGAAACAAGGTTTTCTTGTTGCATCGCAGAATTATTTTGATAAACTGTCAGTGTTATTACATTAAATCTCCATAAATTCAGGAGGTCTTTCATGCTTGGTCAGAATAATAAAAGATCAGGGATAGACAGGCGATCCGGCAATGACCGCCGGATAGATTACACCCGTTCATTTTTCAGCAGGCCACTTGATCAGCGAATGGGGGTTGAACGACGGGACACAGAAGAGCAGCGTTTTGGTTGGGTGCGTGTTTCCAAATACAGCAGTGCATATCTGGGCTTTCCTGTAAAAGACCTGCATTAAATTAAACGCTCAATTTAGGATTTATCAAAAAATCCGATTTCTGCCCGGCCGGAAAAAAGCGCATGAAAAATGCGGTTTGTCTTAAAGAAAAACCTGCCGGAATGTCGCTGTAATGATATCTTGAGTCTTTTCAGGCTATAAATTTTTTGAGTGCGATAAATTTTGAACCAAGGGTCTGATAAATTGTTTTCAAAAAATTACGGTTGACCCCGGGTTTTTGGACGGTTGCTTTTTGATATAATTTACAATTCGGAGTATATTAAGATGAACGATCAATTCAACGCACACACCGGTTTCATGATGTCCATGATGCACACCCGAGGTGCGCCCATGGGTTGATCGTTATCGTCATAATCAATATCAAAGCCGTGGGTCTTAATAAAGACTCACGGCTTTTTTTATTTGATAACAAGTTTTTATGCAAATGAAACCGCCGGATATTATGAAGACAATAAAACGAACAGACATCAAAACCATCGACTGGGTCAAGTTATGGATAATGCCGGGGCTCCTTTTGGGGCCGCTCGAATGGATTTTTTAATGATTATTCATAATATTTTTTTTCAGGAGGTAAGGGTATGGCAAAAACAATTGAAGAAATAAACGCGAAAATCCGGTCCGGAAAGGCGGTGGTGCTGACCGCCGAGGAAATCATCGATGTGGTCCGGGAAAAAGGGGTTGAGCAGACCGCCCGGGATGTCGATGTGGTCACCACCGGTACATTCAGCCCCATGTGTTCATCCGGGGCCTTTTTTAATATCAAACAGCCCAAGGCGAAAATGAAAATCGGCGGCGGATTTGCCACCTTAAACGGTGTTGCGGCGTATGCCGGCCTGGCTGCGGCAGATATTTATTTAGGTGCCACTGCATTGCCGGATGGTGATCCTCGCAACAGCAACGGCCGTCCCGGAAAATTCCGGTACGGGGGCGCCCATGTGATTGAGGATCTGGTGTCCGGGAAAAAAGTGACGCTCAAGGCCGTCGGCCACGGTACGGACTGCTATCCGCTCAGGGAGCGGGAGCAGCTGATCGGCTTTGATGACATGAATGACGCATTTTTGTTCAATCCGAGAAACTGTTATCAGAATTACAATGTGGCGGTGAACCTTTCGGATAAACCGATTTATACATATATGGGAAAACTCAAATCCAACCTCGGGAATGCCAATTACTGCAGCGCCGGCCAGCTGTCCCCCCTTTTAAATGATCCCTATTACCGGACCATCGGCATCGGTACCCGGGTGTTTTTCTGCGGTGCCCAGGGGTATGTCGCCTGGCAGGGCACCCAGCACAACCCGGCCGCAAAACGCCTGGAAAACGGGACCCCGGAAACCCCGGCCGGAACCGTGGCCCTGATTGGTGATTTAAAGCAGATGAGTTTGAAGTGGCTTAAGGCGGTATCTTTCACCGGTTACGGCGTGACGCTGAGTGTGGCGGTGGGGGTTCCGATCCCGATCATAGATGAGGAAATGGTTCGTTACGTATCTGTCGCCGATGACGCACTCAAGGCGCCGGTGGTTGAATACAGCACATTCTATCCCACCGGTGAGGGGGAAGGGCGCCTTTGCGATGTCACATACGCGCAGCTGAAATCCGGAAGCATTACCGTCAAAGGGAAAACGGTTCCGACCGGATCATTCTCGAGTTATGCCAAGGCCCGGGAGGTTGCCGGTCATCTGAAGGATCTGATTTGTAAAGGGGATTTTTTATTAACCCGGGCCCAGGCACCGCTTCCCGGCGCTATCCCGGATTTCTCATGAAGAAAATTAATAAATCATATAAGGAGTCGATTCCTTGAAACAAATGAAAAAAGTATTGAATTTTTTGGAAAATACCGTGGAAGAACCGGTTATTTATCATTTGATTGCGGATTACGGCGTGCGGGTGAATATTTTGCGCGCCAGTATCGACGCCGGAAAAAATGGCCGGATGTTTGTGGAGCTTGCCGGTGAAGACAGCCAGGTATCACGCGGACCCAATTATCTTGAACGGATCGGCGTGCAGGTGGAGCCTCTGGCGCAGGAAATTCAGCATTTAACCGACCGGTGCACCGGCTGCACATCGTGTGTGCCGCACTGCCCGACACAGGCCCTGGATGTGGACCGGGAGTCCTGGCAGGTGTCTTTTAATCCGGAAAAATGTATTGTCTGCCTGTCGTGTCTGGAAGTGTGTATTTACAAGGCAATGACCTTAAAAGATTCTTCCGTTTGATCAGAAGAGAAAATGCCGCCGCCGGGATCACCGGCGGCGGCATTTTTATTTGTGTTTTCGGCAGAAATTATGAGTAGTGATCCTTAACTCTCCCATGGGCCGGGTGCTGGCCCAGGCCATTGGGGTGAAAAACCAGGATCGGGAAATCATTGAAACCGTGATATCGAACGCCACGGAAAATGAAGTGCGAAATCTTTCGACGTACATCCAGGCGCTGGCAACCATCGGAAATATCGCCCCCTTGCTGGGACTCCTGGGGACGGTTGTCGGAATGATCAAGGCGTTTATGGTGATCCAGCAGATGGGCGGCAAGGTCAACGCAGCCGTTCTGGCCGTCGGTATATGGGAAGCCATGCTGACCACAGCGCTGGGATTATGCGTGGCGCTGCCGACCATGGTGGCCCATTCCTATTTAATTGCCCGCATTGATAAATACGAGGCCAAGCTTGAAGACGGATCCGTGACATTTCTAACAGCGGTTTTGAAAAAAGAGTAAAGACAACCAGGACGGACTGAGACGCGATGCAACGGTGAAGGATCGGAGTATAATAATATGGCTTTAAGTTTTAAACGGCGGGAGCGGTACGCTATTGTTGCTCCCCTGACATCATTGATCGACATTGTATTTATGCTGTTAATTTATTTTCTGCTCACCACCAATTTCATGGTGGATGAAGGCATTAAAATCAAGCTGCCCCAAGCAGGGCTGCCGCTCCGCAGACCCGGCAGGAAATAACGGTATATGTGGACAAGGCGGGGCGGGGGTTTCTCATGGACGAGGAAGTGCCCCTGGATCAGCTGTTCCGCCGGATTAAGGAAATGGTGGGAAACGACAGGGACCGGCAATTTCGCAGCAGATTAATCTCTATGACGCCCTGACGCAAAAAAAAATTGCACAAACCAGAACAAACATGGCGGGTCGTTATAAATTCCAGGGATTGCCGCCGGGAGAATATCAGATTCAAACCGGTCAAAAAATAGAGCATATTAATTTAAATCAGGCGCATCTCCGCAAGGATATCCTGCCGGGGGGCTTTGCAAGATGCCGGAACAAGCTGTAAAATAAAGAATGATGCTTCTATGGTGAGCAGTGTCGGCAACAGGCGAAACATATTATTATCACCTGCAAAAAATGATTTCTTGATCCGGATGCATATAAACTTATTGCCCGGTTTTTTCAAATTCGGATCGTCTGTTTTGTATATTTTTCTGCAAATCATTTAACGCATCCGCAAACGCCTTTTCTGCGAGTTCCTGTTCATAAACAGTTTTTCCGCCGTACATATCTTCGGCCACACCGATGCCTTTTACCACAATGGGGGTGGAGCTGTCAGCAGAAGTAAATGATATTGAAACAGTCACCCGCAGTTCATGGCCAAAAATGCGGTCCGAATCAAAAGTGACTTTTTCAAACTTTGGGACTGCCAGAAAATCATAACTATCACCCAAGTCTGTTTGGGTGTCGGTGAAATCCGCTTTGGCAAATGTATTTTTAAAAAATTCAGGCAGGAATTTTGTAACCGGCTCATTGAAGTTAAAGGAAAGCGTTTTGATGACTGCCGGATGATCACTTTTATAATTTAGAAAATTTTCAGCCTGATAGACCATGATGCGGGTGTCGATTTTTCCAATATCCTGCGGGCTGTCCGGTTTAACGTGATGACTGCAGCCGGAGGCAATAAGTATCAGGGCAGCCAGAATGAAGATTTTATTCATAACCATATCTCCTTGAGTTTTCCAGTGACGATGTTGGTTGAATTATCGGTACAAAATCAAATAGCCTGGCCGGCGTGCCTCGGGTTTTAAACATCAGATGCACGTTATGAGCCGTATGTTTTTTTTGGGCTTTGCCCGGCGGTTTCTGAAAGATCTTGTCAGGGCCGGTCGTGATCAATGATTTTGACGTTGACACTCAACTTTCTTCCTGTCATACTTTTTTATTAAAATCAACTATTTGATATTCATAGTGATTTTATATACTAATTATGCTATAATCTGGCTTTCTTCAAATACGCGGAGTAGTTATGAAATGTTAAAAAGGGCTTTTCCGATTTCTGTTTGTATTTTGCTGTTGTTCGCTGTTCCTGATTTTTCTTATTCTGAAGAAGCGGCAGCGGATTTTTTGGACATGTCGCTTTATGAGCTGATGAATGTTAAAGTGACAACGGCCGGAAGGCTCTCACAGAAAATTTCTGACGCACCGGCGGCAATGAGCGTGGTGACTGCAGAGGACATCCGGCTGTCCGGTGCAACTTCCCTGAGCGAAGCCCTGGAAATGGTTGTCGGCGTCCATTTGGGGAAAACCAGTGCCACTTTTCAGGCTGCCGGCGGAATCAGGGGGTTTCATAAACTGCCTGCCAACAAGATTGTGTTTTTAATCGACGGGACCCCCTGGGCGTATGATATGTATGATGTGCCGCCAATAAATCAGATCCCGATTGCGCTGGAAGAAATTGAAAAAATTGAGATCATGCGGGGGCCCGGCTCTTCGTTGTACGGCGCGAATGCCATGTTCGGGGTTATTAACGTCATAACCAAAAAGCCGGAAACCACCCAGGGAACGTTACTTTCCGTAAAAGCAGGAGAGCAGAAAGCCCTTGTCGGTACGATGATGCATGGCGGATCTGTTGACGATAAGCTTTTTTACAGGATTACATTGGGGTGGGATCAGGCGGATAATAAGGATTACATTGCCTGGGCCGGCGATCCGGGGCAGGAATCCTGGAAATTAAATACATCCCTGGATTATTATGTAAATGAGAATTCCAGTGTTTCCTTTTTTGCCGGATATCTGGCGCCAAAAAATCTGGATCTTATTTTTGAAAGCACCGGCCCGGTTGACTGGTCCGGCGCGGATACGTTTAAGACCGTTCTTACCTATACAGCCAAAGACCCCAATGTCACCTTCAAAGCCCATTTAAAGGATTCGGACTGGAGTGAGGGAGATTCGCTGGGTGATAAATTACTGAATTTTCAAATGGGGACAAGGGGCGTTGAACTGCTGCATAAATTGCAGCCGTTTGCAAAAGATACCCTGGTCTGGGGAGCCAACTTTGACCAGAAGTATGCCGAAGGTCCCGCAATCGCGGGAAAACATACCCATGACCTGCCGGGAATTTTTTTTGACAATACCTTTAATTTCACAGGCCAGGTCAGCCTGAATGCGGGCTTGAGATGTGACAAAAATCCGAATACCGATTATACGTTTTCTCATCGGTTGAGCCTGCTTTATTCGCCTTATAAAAAACATAATTTTCGTCTGACCTGGGGAAGTTCGTATCGAAACCCTGATTTTATTGAAAGCTATTACAGCCGGATGTCACCCTATGGAGACGGGACGTATCTGCATGTATTCGGCCAGGAAGATATTGATCCGGAAAAAGCAGATACCTATGAACTGGGATACTATGGCCAGCTGTCGGAAAAATGTATTTTCAGTGTTAATCTTTTTTATTCACATCTGGATGATTTTATCTATTTTATCCAGGATGGCGATCCCTATTTTGATGATCAGCTCAACGCCACCGTGATTCCTTTTCCGTTCATGAACATCGGTGATGCCGAGCAATATGGTGCGGAAGCGGAATTGAACTGCCAGTTGACAGAATGGTTAAGCGGGATCCTCAATTATTCATACAGCGATCAAAATGAAAAAGATGACCAGGTTCGGGAGCTGCTGGTAATGACTCCTCAGCACATGGTAAACGGTCAGCTTCGGGCCGTATTTGAAAATGGAATTTCGGCCAATGCGACGGTTCATTATAAAGATGTTACAACGTGGCGCCGGTATGTGTGGGCAAGCCCAGAAGGAGACACAATAGCCGGCGGCCGGGCCGACAGTCATGTGTATGCCAATCTGAGAATGGGTTATG
>JAQYVU010000099.1 GCA_030145385.1 Desulfococcaceae bacterium | reverse complement strand
AAAAATTATGCATAAACTTTTAGTTGATCAGCCGGGCGCAAAAAAGTTTCTATTAGGAAATGAAGCCATTGCCCGCGGCGCAATTGAAGCGGGAGTAGCTTTTGCCTCGACCTATCCGGGAACCCCGTCATCAGAAATTTCTTTAAATTTCTTCCAGATGGCCCAGGAAAGCGATCTGTATTTTGAATACAGCACCAATGAAAAAGTCGCTCTTGAAGTGGCGGCCGCAGCTGCCAATGCCGGAGTCCGCAGCATGTGCGTTATGAAACATGTGGGGGTTAATGTGGCGGCAGATGCTTTGATGACACTGGCTTACATCGGTGTCCGCGGCGGCCTGGTCATATTGACGGCAGATGATCCGTTCATGTTTTCCAGTCAGAATGAACAGGACAACCGGTATTACGGAAAGCTTTCCGGTTTGCCGATTTTAGAACCGTCTTCTGCTGAAGAAGCAAAAGAAATGATGGCTTATGCGTTTGAACTGTCCGAACAGCTGCAGGAACCGGTTATTTTCCGGACAACCACCCGTCTGAATCATTCCACGGCCCCGGTTGTTTTAGGAGAAATGAAAAAAAGGGTTACCTCCGGAGATTTTCCGAAAGACCCGTTTAATTACGTAACCGTACCGGCTGTTTCCCGTAAGCTTCATATAAAGCTTTTGAAAAACCTGGGAAAAGCCGAGGCGCTTGCCTGCGAGTCTGCCTATAACTTTATCGAAGGGACCGGCAGCTGGGGAATTATTTGCAACGGGGTCAGTTATAACTATGTGACGGATGCCGTCCGGGACTTAAATATTGCTGATAAAATCAAAGTCCTGCGCGTCGGTTTTTCACATCCCATGCCGAAGAAGCTGATCCAGTCTTTTATAAAAGATTGTGAAAAGGTTCTGGTGGTTGAAGAAGGCGAACCCTTTATGGAAGAGACGGTCAAAGCGTTTGCCCAGGAAATACAGTTTACAAATCCGGTGATGGGAAAATACCCGGAATTGTTTTCAAGACTTTTTGAGTTTGATCCCGCCATGGTCCGGGCAAACATCGCAAAATACTTTGGCGTGTCCTATGATGCCAAGGAACTGACGGATCTTTCAGATATTCCGGAATTGCCTCAGCGACCGCCGACGCTTTGTGCCGGATGTTCGCACCGCGCGGTGTTTTATGCCGTGAACGAGGCCACCGAGGGAACCGGATCGATCCGGACCACGGATATCGGGTGTTATACCTTGGGGTTCCTCCCGCCATTGTCTGCCGGCGATTTTCTGATCTGTATGGGGTCCTCCGTCAGCACGGGCTGCGGTTTTTCGAAAACCATAGACAAAAAAGTGATTTCCTTTATCGGTGATTCCACATTTTTCCATTCCGGTATTCCGGGACTGGTGAACGCCGTATTCAACAACCATGATGTCAACCTGATTATTCTAGATAATCAGATTACAGCCATGACCGGCCATCAGCCCCACCCGGGTGTTGATATGAAAGGGATGAATTACGAAGGATACAGCCAGGTTTCCATTGAGTCGGTGGTCCGTGGGATCGGGGTTGAGCATGTCAGCGTGATCAAACCGTATAATGTGAAGAAGAGTGTTGCTGCGATCAAAGAAGCCATTGACCACAAAGGCGTTTCTGTCATTATTGCCAAACAGGGCTGCACACTGTTTGAAAAGAGTTTGAAAAAACATGTGGGCAAGCCTTTTTATGTGAGCGATCGTTGCAAAAATCACAGAAATTGCCTCAATGATCTCGGATGCCCGGCATTTTACGTGGAGGATGAAAAGGTGCGGATCAACCCGTCCCTTTGCTCGGGATGCAGCGTTTGCGCTCAGATTTGCCCGGAGCATGCGATTTTGCCTCTTAAAAGTTGATGGCTTCGTAAAAAGTCCAAATTCTTTGTTGCACTGCATCCTTTGTTTTTCATAGTGCACTAAGTACGAATCATCACTCAGGGTTTGCGCGCCTCGCCAATTTTATAAGATTTGGTGAAGCTTTTTTCTTTGCCATCAGAAATCGACTTTTTATGAGTTTGTTAAAGTTAATTTAACCAAAAACTGGAAAAATATAATGGATATAACACGATTGATTATAGTAGCGGTCGGCGGCCAGGGGAATCTTCTGTCTTCCAAGGTGCTGGGTGAAGCAGCATGCCGGCTTGATGTACCTGTCCGGATGAGTGAAATCCACGGCATGGCCCAGCGGGGCGGAGTGGTGGAATCTGCGATGATTTTCGGCGATGCTGAAAGCACCATTATTTCGGACGGTGAAGCAGACCTTTTTCTGGCGTTTGAACCATTGGAAGCGCTGCGGGCATTAAACCGATGCAATTCAAAAACAATTGTCATTACCAATACGTCCAAGCTGCCCCCGTTTACCGCAGCCATCGGCAAAGGCGTATACCCGGACATTGAAACCATAAAACAGCTGATTGAATCAAAGGTCGGTCAGCTGATTACCTTAGATGCCAATGCCCTGGCAAGAGAAGCGGGCAATGAATTGTCGGTGAATATGGTATTGCTGGGCGCACTGATAGAGACAAACGTTCTGCCGATAACCGCAGAAAGCATTCATGAGGCTATCAGGGAAACCACCAAAGCGGCGTTTGTGGAGATGAATATTAAGGCCGTGGAATTAGGCCGCTCCGCCGTTAAGCAATAAAGAAACGAGCCGATTTCACCGCATCTGCGGCGTTGCAGGATAATCGCGGTAGCGGAGCTACAGCTTCATATCCTGCGCCTTGCATATACGGCAAACTTGGCTCGTTCGGACGGGCCGTTGGCGCGATAAGTTATTGAGAATATAGTAAAATGCTATCGATAAAAATATAAAATAAGTCTTTCCGTGGGAACGAGAACAAATGCCGTCACGCCTTGGCATGGTTCCATTTTTTGATGAGGATTTTGCCTTGTCCTTTGACGCGATCTGATCCCCTGGAAGTGTATCGGAATGGCATCAATAAACAAAACCCCGCAGCCTCTATGATGCTGCGGGGTTTTCTGTATGATTTATTATTCCAGCTAAAAGTCAAATCCTTTTCCTGAAACCTGACACCTGCTTTTTCCTTCAGCCTTCAGCCTTCTACCTTCTACCTTAAACCCTCTACCTAATTCACTCCAGCAAATCCTTTAACTGAAGCTCAAAAATTTCTTCCTGTTCATCAAGAATTTCATTTAAGATTTCAATTGTCGTCATGGGATTCATGATGACACTTCTTAAAACAACAATGGCGTCATCCGGGTTATTCTCCTGCAGCAGGGTGGTTCGGGAAACAAAGCTGTATCCGGACTCCCGCTGAATCCGCTGAAGCCTTCTGTTGACGGTATTGAGTTTATCATTGATTTCCCGCCGTTGCTTCTCATTGGCGGTTTCCAGTTTTTTCCGGATGGCCGGCGGACAGACGCGGTAGGTCAGAATATTGAGTACCGGAGCCGTCCACAGCTCAAAGAGTTCTCTTCTTTTTATCTCTTTGGCAAACGCGGCCGCCGTATCAATGCCATGATCAATGAGGAGTGCGTAGCCGTTTGCACCCATAATCTTTATTGCGCTGTCAAGAATCAGGGAATTGGCTTCCCGTGAGCCGGACAGTGTTTTAATTCCTAAGTCCACCGATCCCCGGCGGTTGACATAATTGGCATGGTAGGCAATCACGTCCAGGGTGTTCGGCTCTTTCAGATAGAGCATGCCGCAGCTCATGGGCATGTAAAACTGCTTGTGCCCGTCCATGGTGACGGAATCAGCCAGCTGAATTCCTTTTAACAGGTGTTTGTATTTTTTGGAAAACAGCGTGGGGCCGCCCCAGGCCGCATCCACATGAAAGTGTGCGTTATTTTCAGCGCAGATCTTTGCCAGTTTTTCCAACGGATCCACGGAACCGGTTTCTGTTGCCCCGGCAATTCCGACAATCGCCAGAATGCATGTTCTCGGGTTTTCCTTTTTTAAACGGGTAATGGTCCTTTTAAGACAGGAAAGATCGACCCGGTTTTTTTTGTCCGTATCCAGTGAAATGATATTCTGATTTCCAATGCCCAGAACCCCGCCGGCTTTTTTCAGGGAATAGTGCCCCCGGCGGGAGACAAGAATGACACAGCGGTCCACATCATATGCCCGGTAGGCTGCGGCAACACCTTCGGATTCAATGCCGTTAAAACCTTCTTTTGGCGGGAATTTTGCGTTTCTGGCAGCCCACATTGCCGTCAGGTTGGCGGTGGTGCCGCCTTCAACAAAAACTCCCAGAGTGGTGTCGGTATTCTGAACATGCGCCTGATAAAATGATTCGTTTTTATCGTAAATCATCCGGTGTATTTTGGCGATCACCTGCTTTTCAACAACCGATACGATCTTGGAAGTCTCAAGCTTTACGACATTCTGGTTTAAAGCGGCAACAATCGTTTTTAAATGCACCATGAAAAACGGAATCGCTGATGTCATGTGACCCACAAAATAGGGAGATGCCACATTGACCGCATACGGCGCGATTTCCTTGATCAGGCAGGTGATGACATCCGCGAGCTTTTTTTCCGGATTGCCGCGGATAATGGTGTCGGTGAAATTTTTTGAAAGCTCTTTTAAGCTGACTGCTTCCGTAATCCCCACGTGCGTTTTTAAAAAATCATTAAGGCCGTAGAGGATGGGATCCATGTATTTAATCAGGGTGGCACGGGAGGCCTTGCCTTCCGGCCGAATAAAAACCCTGAAAAGCCTTTCCCAGTCAGCGACCAGGTCGGGAGGGCTTTTTGAATCTTTATCTTTATTCATTTTTTTAAGTATTCTGTCAGAATTAGTGATTTGCGATTTTTGTCGATGAGTTGACCCTTTACAAATTCATTCATATCTTTTAGTTTATAACAGGCTGTTTGATCATCATAAAGTGGAAAAGTCAATCAATTCCTGTTCGCTGATTGTAACCGGGTTTTAAAAGTCTCAGGCAACATTCTCAGGCGAATTTTGAGCCGCCGACAGCAGTGATTTTCTTAGGACTAAGGTGTTTTTAACACGACTGATTTAATCAAATTTAATCAGGGAGGGCGGGAAAATGACAGAGATCCGAACGATGATGGAAAATCAGAGGGCGTTTTATAACTCCGGCCAGACAAAAGATATCGCTTTTAGGGTAAAACAGCTCAAAATTTTAAAGCATGCGATTGAGGAAAACGAGGAAAAAATTCTGCATGCCCTGCATAAGGACCTGCGAAAATCCCCATATGAGGCTTATTTGACGGAAGTCGGGATTGTTAAAGATGAAATCCGGCATATGGTGAAAAAAGTGCAGAAATGGGCCCGGCCCAAACGGGTGGCGACCCCGGTTTACCATATTCCCGCTTCCAGCTATATTTATCCGGAGCCGTACGGGGCAGCGTTCATTATTTCACCCTGGAACTACCCGTTCCAGTTAGCCGTTGCCCCCCTTGCCGCGGCCATGGCAGCCGGCAATTGTGCGGTCATAAAACCTTCTGAATTTTCGGCACACACATCGCAGGTTCTGGCAAAACTTTTTGACGCCTATTTTGACCCGGCTTATGTCTCCGTAATAACCGGCGATGCAGATGTCAGCGCCGCGCTTTTGGCTGAAAAATTTGATTATATCTTTTTTACCGGCAGCCCGTTTGTAGGAAAAATCGTGATGGCGGCGGCGGCAAAGCACCTGACGCCGGTCACCCTGGAACTGGGCGGCAAAAGCCCGTGTATTGTCGATGCCGATACCAATATAGATCTTGCGGCAAAGCGGATTGTGTCCGGAAAATTTATCAATGCCGGGCAGACCTGCATTGCACCGGATTACCTGATGGTGCATGAGTCTGTCAAAGAACAGCTGGTGGACCGGATTATCCATTATATCGAAAGATTCTACGGCACAATGCCGACGGAAAGTCCGGATTACCCGAAAATTATCAACCAAAAGCATTTTGACCGCCTGCTCGGATTAACCAAAGACGCCACCATCATGTTCGGCGGCGGCGCGGACTCGGACCAGCAGATTATTGCTCCCACGCTTCTTGCCGATGTGGACTGGGATCATCCGTCCATGCAGGAGGAAATTTTCGGCCCTATTCTGCCGGTAATGGAATTTGACAATTTGCCCGATGCCATTGCCCGCATCAATGACCGGCCAAAACCGCTGGCGCTGTATCTGTTTTCAAACAACCAGAAATTTATTGATACGGTCCTGAAAAATGTATCGTTCGGCGGCGGTTGTATCAATGACACCCTGATTCATTTTGCCACGCCCAACCTGCCCTTTGGCGGGGTCGGCAACAGTGGTATGGGGGGGTACCACGGCAAATTCGGATTTGACACTTTTTCTCATCATAAAAGTATCATGAGAAACACGGTCCGGTTTGATTTTCCGTTCCGGTATCCGACGTTTTACAAACATTTAAAATTGTTGAAGACAGTTTTGAGATGATGGGTTCGAAAAGTATTGAAAGATAAAAAAATAGAAACCGTAGAACAAATCAGAAGCGCGCTGACGGGTTGGTACAAAAAAAACAGCCGAAAACTTCCCTGGCGCGCGTCAAAAAATCCCTACCATATCTGGGTGTCTGAAATCATGCTTCAGCAGACTCAGGTCAATACGGTGATTCCTTATTTCCAGAGGTTTTGCGAAAAATTTCCGGATATACAGACGTTGGCGGCATCAGATCTCCAGGCGGTGCTCAAGCTGTGGGAGGGCTTAGGGTACTATGCCCGGGCCAGAAATTTTCACAAGGCAGCACAGGCGGTGGTGGAGCAGTATAACGGCAATATCCCGGATGACCGGGCGTCTTTTCTGGCGCTTTCCGGTGTGGGGGATTATATTGCGGCAGCAGTATTAAGCATCGCATTTGACCGGCCCCAGGCGGTGGTGGACGGGAACGTAAAACGGGTATTAGCCAGGTTGTTTGAAATTGATGCGCCGGTTAATGTTTCCGCGTCTTATAAAGTGTTTAAAGCAATAGCGAACGAATTGCTTGATGTGAATGATCCGGGCTCGTTCAACCAGGCAGTCATGGAACTCGGTGCTCTGGTCTGCAAACCCGCAAAACCGGATTGCGGCATCTGTACGTTGTCAAAATGGTGCCAGGCGTTTGCCAATCAAAAGGTTGACGTATTTCCGGTCAAGAAAAAGAAAGCACCGGTGCCCCATCATTATATGGCGGTGGGCGTTGTTTTTAAAGGGGACAAGGTGCTGATTGTCCGGCGGCCGGAAGAAAAAATGCTCGGCGGGCTGTGGGAATTTCCCGGCGGCCGTCTGCAGGCCAACGAAAGTGCCGAAGCCGCCTGCGCGCGCATTATCAGGGAAAAAGTCAATTTAAAAGTAGCGGTTGAATCAAAATTGACAAGAATCCAACATGCCTATACCCATTTTAAAATCACGGCAGATATTTTTATCAGCACTTTTGTTTCCGGCCGGGTGAAACGAAACGGGCCCACGGATCATTGCTGGGTGGCTTTAAATGCATTGGAAAAATATCCCTTTCCCACATCCAATCATAAGTTTATTCCAAAACTATTTGAAATCTTTGGGGAAAAATATGTTAGTTTAAAACGATGAAGGTGTCAGGAGTATGGTGTCAGGCAAGAAAGTAACGATCCTGAACACCGAACACTGAAACCTTTGCAAATGATCGGCGAAATTGTCTGATTTTTAGGATGAAGGTTTGAACTCAATGAGCGCAGCAAATATGATTTCCGAATCAAAAGCCCGGAAACTATTAGAAGACAAGGCGGTAATGGTCACGGTCAACCAGCGCCTTTCCCGGTATCTGGCCCATCGATTTAATCAGCACCAGATCGATGCCGGCAAAACCGTGTGGGAAACCCCGGATATTTTACCCTATGCCGCCTGGCTCAGGCGCACCTATGATCAGGCGCGATATTTACTGCCTGACAAGGAGGTGTCAGAAAACCTGAAGATTCTGCTGTCTCCGGCCCAGGAACGATATGTCTGGGAACAGGTGATTAGCGGTTCGGAATCCGCAAATGTTCTGCTTCGTATTCCGGAAACCGCCAAAGCCGCGGCCCGGGCATGGGAAATGTCCAAACAGTGGCATCTGTCTTATCCTGAACTGTCCCAGGCGCCGCCGGAAGACACAATCGCTTTTTTAGAATGGGCAAAAAGCTTTGAAAGAAAATGCCGGGATAACAACTGGCTGGATACGGCCACGCTGCCAGGTGCGGTGATTCAACTGTTTAACGCCAAAAGCATCCCCGTACCCGGGCAATTGATCCTGGCCGGGTTTGATGAATTGTCCCCACAGCAGATTTCCCTGTTAAAAGCGCTGGAAGACCTGGGGAGCCGGGTTTTTATCCTGGCAGAACCCGGAACCTCGTCTGTGGTAAGGCGGTGTGAATTACCCGATACCCGGGCAGAAATAACCGCAGCTGCCCAATGGGCAAAAGAACGCCTGGAGCAAAACCCATCGGATCGAATCGGAATAATCGTTTACGACATAAACGCTTTGCGGCCGGCGCTGGTCCGGATTTTTGATGATGTGTTTCATCCGTCCATGGTGCTTTCTTCACAAGTTGCGCAAAAAAGAGCGTATAATATTTCTTTAGGTACTTCCCTGGCGGATTACCCGGTCGTCAGCACGGCCCTGATGATATTAGACTTTGCCTGCCGGTCCCTTTTTGTGGATGAATACAGCCGGCTGCTGCGATCCCCTTTTCTGGCTGGTGCGGATGCTGAAATATCCAAACGTGCGATTTTAGACGCCCGTATCCGGGAAAACGGGGAAACCGCACTTTCGGTTGCTGACATGATTTATTTTTCAAAATCGCATCAGGATAAAGACCGGCATGCGGGTGTTTTTTGTCCGGAGTTAAACACGCATCTGAATAATTTTAAAAACGCAATACGCGAAATACCGAAAAAACAGCTGCCGTCCGGCTGGGCCCGGAGTTTTGACGACCTGCTCAAATCCATGGGGTGGTCGAAAGGCAGGCCATTAAGCAGCGAATCATTTCAGGCTGTTAATGCCTGGCATGAGGTTCTTCAGGCGTTTTCTTCTTTTGATAAGATTTCTGATGAGTTGGATATTCATTCAGCCATCCGACTGTTAAGTCAGAACATTAATGCAAAAACATTTCAGCCGGAAACAGATGATGTGCCCGTCCAGATCATGGGAATGCTGGAAACGGCGGGCGAATGCTTTGATCACTTGTGGATCATGGGACTGGATGCGGAATCCTGGCCGCAGGCACCAGCGCCCAGTCCGTTTTTGCCAATCGGAATCCAGAAAAAGTACAATATTTTCCATGCCTCCCCGGAACGGGAGCTGGCATACGCCCGCCAGCTGACCCGTCGGCTGCTTGCAAGCGCGGACGATGTAATGGTTTCGTCTCCTCAAAAAGACGGGGATACGTCCCTGTTTCCCAGTCCGCTCATCGCCCACCTTGAACAGGTTATAATCAATCCGGGCGGAAAAAACTGGTGGGCCCACATGGTTAACTTTGCTGAGTTTGAAAAGCTTGCGGATCAGCATGGGCCACCGGCAGATGCAAAATCCCATATCAGCGGCGGGACCGGGCTGTTAAAAGCCCAGGCCGCATGCCCGTTTTCCGCGTTCAGCACTTACCGGCTCCAGGCAAAAATCCTTGAAGTCCCGGAATCCGGACTTAACGCCCGGGACCGGGGGAGTCTTGTTCATAATGCGCTGGAGTTTTTCTGGGAAGAGGTCAAAACTCTGGATGCATTGAAAAAAATGTCTGAGCCGGAATTGTCCGAAGCTGTCAGTCAGGCAGTGGATCGTGCGGTGTCCGGCATGGCAAAAAATCACCCCCGCACATTTACCGGGCGCTTCAAACAACTGGAAAAAGAACGCCTGCACTCCCTGGTGCATGAATTTTTGGCCATTGATTCACAGCGCACATTGTTTACCGTGATCGGGCGGGAGGAAAAGCTGGTTCGCATGATCGCCGGCATAGAGCTTAAAACCTATGCCGACCGGATTGATCGTTTGGATGACGGACGGCTGGTGATTGTGGATTATAAAACAGGGGAGCCGAAAGCGGCTGACTGGTTCACCGAGCGCATTGCCGAACCCCAGCTGCCGCTGTACAGCTTTGCAGTGGAAAAGGAAGTGGCCGGTGTCGTTTTTGGGCAGGTCAAAAAAGGAAACGTGAAATATCTCGGAGTAACGGCAGATGCGCACATCATTCCCGGGACCCAAGAACCGGGGTCGAAAAAAGGCCTGATGGAAAATTTTAATTCTTTGAATGAAGTCATTGAACTCTGGCGCGGCAAAATCGAATTTTTAGCCGATGAAGTCCGGCAGGGTATTGCCACGGTGTCGCCGGTGTCAATTCATAAGAGTTGTTTGTATTGTGATTTGGGCTCTTTGTGCCGGATCGGCGAAATTGACTTCCTTTAAAATAAAAATTTAATCGCGAAGCGATATCAATATTGGACGTTCGATGTTGGGCGTTCAATGTTCGATGTTCATTTTTTTAAATAATTATTCGGTTTATGCGAATTAAACTCATAAGTTGACACAATGACAATTAATCAAAATAAAATCGCTGATTTTAAAGAGCGCGAACAAGCCCTCGACCCCACCCGTTCGTTCATCGTCCAGGCACCGGCCGGATCCGGCAAGACCGAACTGCTGATTCAGCGCTACCTGAAACTGCTGTCAACGGTTGCAGTCCCTGAAGAAATTATCGCCATCACGTTCACCCGCAAGGCGGCCGCGGAAATGCGCAACCGGGTGCTTCAAGCGTTAGATCGGGGAAAAAACACCACAGTGCCGGCAGAACCCCATGCCCGGACTACCTGGGAGCTTGCCCAAAATGCGCTATTGCAGGATGACCGCTATCAGTGGCAGATTGCCCAAAACCCGACGCGCTTGAAAATCCAGACCATTGATTCGCTGTGCGCGGGCCTGACCCGGCAGATGCCGTTTTTGTCGGAATTCGGTGCGCAGCCGGACATCACGGACCGGCCGGATGTTTTGTATGGCGAAGCCGCCCGCAATACCGTGGCCGATCTGGAGTCCGATTCCCGCTGGAGCCCGGCGATTGAAGCGCTGGTCCGGCATCTGGATAATAACCTGGCAAAAATTGAAGCCCTGGTGGCGGCCATGCTGGCCAAACGGGACCAGTGGCTGCGCCACATGGCGCATACGTCAGATCCCGGCGGCCTGCGAACGATGCTGGAACAGGCCCTGGCTGACGTGATTGAAGATGCCTTAAAAGATGTCAAAGAAAAATTTCCCGGACCGGGGCAGGATATTTTATTTTCATCCGCACAATTTGCCGCCAAAAACCTGAAAAAAGGCGGTTCCGCATCTCTGATCTGTGGTTGTGAAAATTTAACCGCTCTGCCGGGTTTTTCACCAGGCGATGCTGAACGCTGGCTGGGTATTGCAGAGTTGCTGCTCACAGGGCAGGGAACGTGGCGCAAGGCCGTGACCAAAAACACCGGGTTTCCCGCACCATCCAGCGCCAAAGGCAATGCTGCATTAAAGCAGGAACTGCAGGCGGCCAAGGACACGTTTTTAGATTACCTGAATCGCCTTGAAGGTGAAGATGCGGCAGCTGACGCATTAAACCGGATCCGCATTTTGCCGGATCCGGCGTATACCGATGACCAGTGGGACATCATGCAGGCGTTGTTTGAAATTTTAAAAGTCGCGGTGGGTCATTTGAAACTCGTGTTTCAGGCGGCCGGGGCAGTGGATTTTGCGGAAATCGGGCTTCGGGCGGCCAGAGCCCTGGGCGATCCGGAAAATCCCACGGACCTGTCATTGTCTTTGGATTACCGGATTTCCCACATATTGATGGATGAATTCCAGGATACCAGTTTTTCGCAATATGAACTGGTCGAGCGCCTGACCGGGGGATGGACGCCCGGAGACGGGCGCACGTTTTTTGCAGTGGGTGATCCCATGCAGTCCATCTATGCGTTTCGCGAGGCGGAAGTGGGGTTGTTCCTGAACGCCTGGAAAAACGGGCTGACCCAGGTGGAACTCATTCCGCTGACATTGTCCGTGAATTTCAGGTCCCAGCAGGGAATTATCGACTGGGTGAATGACAGTTTTTCCAAAGTTATGCCGGATACAGTGGATATAACCACCGGCCGGGTGTCTTATTCACCGTCTGCGGCATTTCATCCGCTGCTTGACGGAATCGCTGTGCAGGTGCATCCGTTTTTGACGCCAAATCGGCAAAAAGAAGCAGATGTTGTTGTTGAGTGTATTAAAAAAGCAAAAAAATCAGACCCGGACGGCACCATTGCCATCCTGGTGCGGGGTCGTTCTCACCTGATAAATATTGTAGATGCTTTGAAGCGTTCAGGCGAAAAATTTCAGGCGGTGGAGATTGATCCCCTGGGCAACCGGCCCATGATCACGGACCTGATATCCCTTTCCAGAGCACTTTCCCATCCGGCCGACCGGATCGCATGGCTGGCTGTTTTGCGGGCACCTTGGTGCGGCATGAAGTTAGACGATTGTTTTGCGTTGGTAGATGGAGCGCCAAATCAAACAATTTTTGAATTGATACAATCTCAGGGGCGTTTTGAGAACCTGTCTTCGGACGGACAAAAACGGCTCAAGCGTGTTCGTGAAATTCTGATCCCGGCAGTGGAAAACCGGAACCAGAAACCTTTCAGGCGCATGGTTCAAGGGGTGTGGATAGCCCTGGGCGGCCCGGCCTGCGTGTTTGAAGCATCTGAACTGGAAGATGCGGATGTGTTTTTTGATCTGCTGGAACAGTTTACTGAAAATGATGTCTTGAGCGATTTTTCAGCCATCGAAGATGCGGCAGCATCCCTGTTTGCCCGGCCGGATGCACAGGCAGACAATACCCTGCAGATCATGACCATTCACAAGGCCAAAGGGCTGGAATTTGACACCGTGATCCTGCCCGGCATGGAACGCCGTCCGCCGAATCCTTTGACTCAGCTCCTGCTGTGGCTGGAACGGGTCGCAACCCATAAAAAAGATCTCCTGCTTGCACCCATCAGTGAGACCGGTTCGGACAAGAATAAAATTTATCAGTATATCGGAAAAATTCATGATGAAAAGCGTGCCTGTGAAGACGCGCGCATGCTGTACGTGGCCGCCACCCGGGCGAAAAAATATCTTCATATCATGGGCGGGGTAAAAATTTCGTCCAAAGAGTTGGAAGTGAGAAAACCCGCTGCAAAAACCCTGCTTTTATCCCTGTGGCCGGCAGTGGGTGAAATCTATTACAAGATGAACCAGGCCATTTATCATGACAAGACCCGTCCCCACCCGCCTGTCATAGAAAATGAAACTCCCGAACCAATCGTTGTGCCGCATATCCGGCGGCTGGCCGATGGGTGGCAATTGCCGGAACCTCCGGCGGATGTGAAATGGACGGCAGGCGCAGATCAGCCATCAGAAAGCAAAGAAGTTGCCCAAGCGATAGAATTTGACTGGGCTGGTGACGCGGCCCGGCACGTGGGAATCGTGGTTCATGAATGGCTGAAAGTGATTGCAGAAAATGACATCAGCAAGTGGGATGAAAAACAGATCCAATCGCTGGCAAAATATTTTAAGGCGGACCTTTTTCGGTACGGTGTCGGGGCCGATGAGATCGATGCTGCCGTCCAGCAGGTAATCGATACCTTGGTCAATGCGGTATCTGATGAAAAAGGACAATGGATTCTTTCACAATTTTCAGAAAGTGCTTGTGAGTATGCGCTGACGGGAAACGTGCACGGCAAGATCGTGAGTGTCAAAATTGACCGCACGTTTGTGGATGACAACAATGTCCGGTGGATTATTGATTATAAGACCGGTGCGCATAAGGGTGGATCGCTGGATGAGTTTCTGGATCATGAGCAGGAAAGGTATCAGGGGCAGTTGGAGTTGTATAAACGGCTGATGGGGGCGAAAGAAGAAAGGGAGATCAGGCTGGGGTTGTATTTTCCGAGGTTGAAAGGCTGGCGCTCCTGGTAGGCTATGCCCGCGCTTTCCAATTTCACCGCACCTACTGCGTCAACTGCCACCCCGCATAGCGGAGCTATAGCGAGGGCAGCATTTTCCTTGTATCTGCAGCAAACTTGAAAATCGTTGAACTCAAGAATAAAATTCTATGGCATTATTGAGTTATAAAGAGAACTGAGTTAGTATTCTTTTGCAATCCCATTTATTTTCTCACGGCCACTTTTAAATTGATTAAGCCATCGAGTAGGATTATGATATTGACGATGATAGATCAGACGACAGAATTTAAAATATTTTTTGATCGACCAAAGACTTTTGAAATACAAAACATAAAGCCACTAAAAGGACTGACAGGACTGTATTTTATCTTCAATGAAAAGACAAAAATTCAATATCCCTTTAAACAATCCCGACTACTTTACATCGGGATGAGTGAGAAAAAGACCAACAGCATGGAAAGCCGCCTGATAGGACATTTTGAAGGGAAAAGCAAAAATCTTGGACTTATTAATTACAGAAAAATCGAACAACTCTTTTTTACTTACATCAATTTCGAGATGCTTCGAAAGTTCTGGAATCATAAAATAGAAGACCTTGAAAGCTACTTCATACTTAACTTTGTTGATAACTACGGTGTTTACCCAATTTGTAATAACAAATCTGGCTATGACATATTAGATAAAAAACTAAAAGCTGATTTCATTATTGATTGGCTATATTTTGAATAGAAGAACAAACAATGAGAGATAAAATAAAAAGCGGTAAAGATGTCATTGAAGAATTCTTCAATAACATCTTACATGTTGAAGGTGTTGACAAAAAGACAGTCGATAAACTGGTTGAGTTGTTCAGTGAGAATAAACTTACCGATAGCAACATTCAAAATGCATTGGAGGAACTGAAGCAAGCGGAACTGGAACCCAGAAAAGAAAAAGACCATGGCGAAAATTAAATCAATCAATATAAGTGGATTAAGAGGAATTAAAGACCTCTTGCCTTTAGACCTTAACAAGAAATCTGTTTTGATCTATGGCGACAATGGAACAGGAAAGAGTTCTTTAACAGATGCTTTCGAATGGTTTTTCTTCGACCAAATTGGACACCTATCAAATGAAGAAATAGGAAGGAGAAAGGGCAGAGATGCATTAAGAAATATTTTCATTCCGGACGTTGAGGGCTGCTACATCGAACTTAAATTTAATGACAGTAATTTTGATAATATGAAATCATTAAGCAGTTCGTTAAGTATTTCTATTTCTAACATATCTGATGAGTTCAATAATTATATTAAAGCCGCACAATCGGAAAATCTCATTTTGCGTTACCGTGATTTGGTACAATTTGTTATTGCAAGCAAAACTGAGAAACTTACAGAGCTTCAAAAAATCATTGGTTTTTCCGAAGTAGCCAATGTTAGAAGTTTGCTTAAGAAAAATGCTGGTCGTATTGCGCGGACAATTAAAAATGCCAACTACGATAACCAAAAGAATGTTCAGCAATCGATAATAATTGAAAACCTCGGGCGAAACGCCCACATAGAGGAACACTTTTTTGGAGGATCAAATGAACTAATAAAGCAATTGAAACTCGATACCGAAATCAAATCACAAACGGACATAAATAGAGTTCTAAAACAAATAGAGTCAAAAGAGGATACAGAGCTACTTGACCAAATAAATTTTTTTACGAGAATTTGGGAGGTGCTATCTGAAGTTGAAGGAAATGTAGACAACATTCAAGAAAGTTACAGTGCGTATCATATTTTCTTCACAAAATTTCAGGAAGATCCGGAAAAAATAACGAAACTTCAATTGCTTGCACTTTTTAGAGAGGGGCAATCGGTACTCAATAATGACATTGTGCAAAATGACTACTGCCCCCTATGCCAACAGGAAAAAAATAAAATTGAGCTTATCCAAGAGTTGAATGAACGAATTGAAGAGTTAGAGCAGCTGGCAGGTGAAAAGAGGCAATTGGATGAGCTGGGAGATGAGCTTAAACAACAGGTACAGTCAAATATTAGAACGATTGAAAGTTTGTTGAAGGAGAAAAGATTTAAAAATGAGGAATATGAAAAGCTAAATAAACAAATTGAAGGATTCAAGAAATCTTTAAATGAGTTCACTGAAGAGTTAAAGAAAAAGTTTACTGCTAAGCTTGCAGAACCAAGTGAGATAAAGATTGATAAAATTGAACTTGCAAAATTTGTCCAACATGCAAAGGTCACATCAAAAGCGCTTACAGATAGCAAATCGTCAAATATCAAATTCCAGATTTACACTAAACTGTTCCAAGCATCGACTGCCTATATAGCGTATCAAAGGATTGAAAAAGAACAAGATGTTCTGACGAAGCAACAGGTAACGCTGGAGTTGATTTATGAGGATTTTATAAAACGACAAGAAGAAGCCCTGAATGAATTCCTTGCGATGTTCTCACAAGATATCAATGATTATTATACAACAATGAATCCCAATGAGAAAGTTAAGAACATTAAACTTGTACCACTGAAAAAGAACGATGAAATGGTCGGCATTACCATTGAGTACAGCTTTTTTGATGAAACCAAAACCCCTCCAATAGCTTATTTAAGTGAAAGTCACATCAATTGTTTAGGCCTTTCGTTCTTTTTGGCATCTGTCAAAGCGTTCAACAAAGAAAATGAGTTTTTCATTTTAGATGATGTCATATCCAGCTTTGATAGGTCTCATAGAGCGAGATTCGCAAAACTTTTGGCGGACAAATTTTCTGATTACCAAGTAATACTTTTAACTCATGAAAAAGAATTTTTTGAACTGGTGTCCAGTGATGTAAAAAGCAGAGGGTGGTCAATAAAAAATTTTACATGGTCAAAAGAAAGCGGTACAGGTGTTGAGAAAGGAACTCATGGATTAGAAGAACGTATCCATAAAAAATTTGAAGAAAAGAACACAGACGGACTTGGGAATGACATCAGAGTTTACACAGAGAATGTAATGAAGGAGGTCGCTTTCAATATTGAAGCTAATGTTGCATTCCGCTACAACGAAATAAATGAGAGGCGAATGGCTCCTGAGTTATTGGATGCAGTTCATAGTCGAATTTCCAAAAAAGGAAAAGGACTAAAGGAAAAAGCCAATATTCCAAGAGTTAAAGGCATGCCAATGTTCATTGGAAACACGACTTCTCACGATAATAAGTATAATGAGAGCATTGAGGACTTGGAAGTAATGTGGGAAGATATTAAAAAAACAATCCACACGTTTTACTGCAACAATTGTAAAAAGTTCATTTCTATCAAGTATTTCGATAATGTGGAGAATAGAATCAGATGTGGGTGCGGTAATTTGTCATATGATTGGAAAAAATAACACGATTGTGGTTTGGAAATTCCGGGGACAGTTACTTACAGATTCCGGGGACAGCTTACATAATGATCAAAAAAACCAGATGAATGTCCCCTTTCTTTTTTACTGCACAAATAAAATAAAAAAAACAAGTGGTTATTCGTTATGTTGAAGTTTCAAGTCACAATTCAAGATGTGACTCTTTTCTCCAAAATAACAACTAACCTTTCATTTGTGTGTGACCGCGTACCGCGGCCCCATAATTCTGCGTTAAACCTGAGGAATTAAATGGAGTTGAAAATAGATCTCAATAGAAAAGATGTAATTATAATTAATTGGTTGGCAACTATTTTGACGCCAATTAATCCGATACTCTTTTTGGCGTTTGCCATATTTTTTGCTTACAGTGGAATCGATCTATCTATGCTTGAATTAACAGGATTCAATTTCTTGGTATTCATCATAAATATTTTAATTTACTTCGTATCAATGTTATTATTTGTTTTCGGATGGTCCGCAATATTCTGTTTGTTAAACCCAAAATTACGGAAAGGCGTCATTGGTGAACATATCTTTCAAATAACTGATAGCGGACTTATCGAATCAACCGATTACAATCGCACTGAATATTCTTGGAGTTCTCTTGATAAGGTGAAGTCTGCTTTAGGTCTTATTTTAATTCGTGTTGCGGGGAATCAGTGGCATGGCATACCAACACGGTTTTTTCCAAGTAACAATGAACGTGATTCTTTTCTGGATGAATTGAACAAAAGAATTTTGGTTTAACCTGTCATTTGTGCTGACCGGTGTTAGCGGTCTCAGTTGGCATAAAGCCTCGGCCCGGTCAGCACAATTCAATCTTTCACCACATGAAAATTAAAATAGAAAATAAAGGGGTCTTGAGTCTTGTGTAATTCCAGGAACACCTTACTTAATTATTGTTGGCAATCAAATATAGATAACATACTATATTAATACGCTTTTTCTCTGTTACTTTTCTTGATGGGCAAGAAAAGTAACAAAAGAACCCACCCTGCGCTGCGGTTATCCCGGACCTGATGCTTTCCGTGGCGGGGTCAGCCAGTTTAAGCTTTTTTGGTCGCTGGTAAAATGAAAAGCCGGAATTTATCTCGCTGACTGAATTTATCGTAAGCTAAGCGTTCATTGGCATTTAGCCGCTCAAACAGTTTGCCCCCTTCTCCCACGGAAACCATCAGTTCCGGGCCGCATCGCAATGGGCATCCCACCAGCGTAAGTATCTCATTTTTTTATTTCGTATTCCGGCAGAACAGGTAATTTTTAAAAAATAGTCT
>JAQYVU010000009.1 GCA_030145385.1 Desulfococcaceae bacterium | reverse complement strand
TGCCTTTACGGCAAAAACAATCATATCTCCCCGGAAACGATTGGCCGGCTTACCGACCTGACAAAAGAACAAGTACAACTGGTCTATGCGGATATTGAACAGAAACGGTCGACTACAAGATATTTACATTTACCGCCGTTATTAATTGAGAAGGTGCCGGAAATTAATTAGATCATGAAACTATTATATAAAGGTGAAAGAGATGTTTTCCCCGATACTTGTTCATGATTTTTTAAGACAATCCGCGAAATTATATCCGGAAAAGATTGCCGTTATCTGCGGTGATGAGCAAATAACCTACAAAAATCTGAATACAGCTTCAGATCATTTATCGTATGAACTGGTAAATTGCGGAGTTAATAGGCAGGACAGAGTTGTTGTTTTTTTAGATAACTGCATCGAATCCGTCATATCCCTTTACGGCATTTTAAAAGCCCAAAGCATTTTTGTAATTATTAACGGAGCCATTAAGCCCAAAAAGCTCGCATACATTCTTCAGGATGCGGACGCACGCATACTGATCAGCCACACCTCAAAAGCAAACGTTATTAAAGAAACATTTAAAACCATTAATAACGATATCAAGATAATATGGAATGGTGAAACTAAAAATATTCCAAAAATATTAACCTCATGTTCAATATCCTGGGATTCAATTTTTATTGAGCATTCAGGTCAGAATTCACCCTCTTTTAACACGCATGAACGTTCAGAACGCTTAGACATAGATCTTGCGGCGCTTATCTATACTTCAGGTACGACCGGAGAACCCAAGGGGGTTATGACATCCCATTATAACATGATCAGTGCAGCCCGAAGCATTATTCAATATCTACAAAATACCAATGATGATATTATTCTGAATATCCTTCCGTTAGCTTTCGGGTATGGGCTATACCAGGTCATCACAAGCATCATGTTCGGCGGCACGGTTGTTCTTGAAAAAAGTTTTATCTATATGCACAATGTATTGCAGCGTATACCGGAAATGAGTATCACCGGTTTTCCTTTTGTTCCGACAATTCTTTCCATGATGCTGAAACTTCAGGATATCGAAAAATACAACTTGGATTCCCTCCGATACGTTACCAATGCCGGAGCCGCCCTGCCCATCCCCTATATAAAAAAATTCAGAACATTATTTCCCAAAATCAGTTTGTATTCCATGTATGGTTTAACTGAATGTGTGAGGGTTTCTTATCTGTCTCCTGACAAGATCGATGCTTTACCGGGATCTGCCGGCAGGTCTATGCCGAATTGTGAGGTTCTTCTTATCAATGAAGCCGGCAATGAGTGCAGCCCCGGAGAAACAGGAGAACTTGTTGTTCGCGGGGCAAATGTGATGAAGGGATATTGGAATGCACCGGAAAAGACAGCCAGGGTATTCCGGCAGGATCGCTACTCCGGTGAAACATTATTGTACACCGGCGACTTCTTTAAACAAGATGATGAAGGATATCTGTTTTTTATCGGCCGAAAGGATGATTTGATTAACTGCAGGGGCGAAAGACTGAGCGCCAAAGAGATTGAAGATATTATTTGCGAAAAAAAAGAAGTGATTGAAGCAGCAGTCATTGGCGTACCGGATGAAACTTTAGGCCAGGCAGTAAAAGCATATGTTTCTTGCGATAAAAATATACAAATAACTGAAAAGGATATTATAAAACACTGTAAAATCAACCTGGAGCCTTTTGCAGTTCCTAAATATGTTGAATTTGTGGATTCCCTGCCGAAAACGGACAATGGAAAAATCAATAAACTGACGTTAAAAAACGAGGCATATTTGAAGGGGAAAAAGTAAAATGGCAGACATTCCCCAAAATATGACCGGAAAAATCTGTATGGTGACCGGTGCCTCATCGGGTATTGGGCAGGCAACCGCTTTGGCCCTGGCACACCTGGATGCCACCATGATTATCGTGGGCCGCAGCCAGAAAAAAAGCAAAAACACAGTTCAAATGATTAAAAAAGCGACCGGCAATGTAAATGTTGATTATTTGCTGGCTGACTTGTCCACTCAAAAAGAGTTATTTCAGCTGGCAGAGAATTTTAAAAACAGATATCAGCGACTGGATATTCTGGTAAACAATGCCGGCGCAAAGTTTGTCAAACGTCTGGAAACAGTCGATGGCCTGGAAATGTCTTTTGCATTAAACCATCTGGCATACTTTATCCTGACAATGCTTCTTCTGGATTCCTTAAAAAACAGCAACGAAGCCCGAATTATTAATGTGTCTTCAGATTCACATAGATCATGCCCCGGCATAAATTTCAATGACCTGCAATCTGCTAATAACTATATCGGCAAGCAGGCATACGCACAGTCTAAGCTTGCCAATATACTTTTCACATATGAACTTTCCGAACGCCTGAAAGGAACAGGAGTCACGGTAAATGCATTAACCCCGGGCGGTGTAGCAAGCAATTTCTGCAAGAACAACGGGTGGATAAGCTGGATGAAACACATAACCGCACATATATTGGCGCTAAATTTAATCGGCCTTGCAGAAGCTGCAAGAACGGCTGTCTTTCTTGCCACATCTTCTGAAGTTATGGGAATCAGCGGGCAATATTTTTCAAAACAAAAATCAATTCGTTCATCGGCGGCTTGCTATGATAAAGAGACTGCCAACCGCCTTTGGAGGATAAGTTTAGAATTAAGCGGTTTAGCGGAACCTTCGTTAAGTAAAATAAATGTTTGATACAAACCGGAGTATAATGAAATGGTAAAAAAATTTGTTTCCGCCCTTGGTTTTCTTCTGCCGTCATTTATTACCTGTTTTCTTTTTAAACTGGTCGGGCATAAAATCGGAAAAAATACGAATATATCTATTTTTTCATATGTTTATGCAGATGACATTGCGATCGGCAATGATGTGGACATCAGATCTTTTGTTTTTATCAGGGTAAAAAAGTTTTCAATCGGAAACAGTTCAATTATCAGTTTTGGGACACAAATCAAAGGAGAAAACAATTTTTTAACCAAAGGCAGCAATTTTATCGGTGCGCATTGTTTAATTAATTGTGAAGAAGATGTCACAATAGGTTTCTATTCAGGTCTTGGCCCCAGGTGCACGGTTTACACTCATGGGTCATTCCTGCCGGTCATAATGGGATATCCGGCAAGATTTGAAAAAGTTGTGCTTGAAGATTATGCCTGGGTCGCAATGTCCGTCGCAATTTTGCCGGGAACCCATATTGAATCAAACTGCATTATCAATCCCGGGGTAATTTTAAAATCCAGGGTTCCGTCAAACTCTTTAATTGAAGTAAAATCCAATGTTTTTTCGACAATCAATTTAAGCCGTTTACAGACATTTCTTAAAAAAAGCGACTCAGACCATCTAAAGAAAATCTTAGATAATTTTTTAACACATTACCAAATTGACTATATACATGATGAGAACAATAAAAGTTTTTCAGCTGAAAAATCATATGTTTTTAAATACTTTCCTGAAACTGATATCATTGAGCTTTTCCATGGAAATAAAAAAATCACCTATGATTTAAAAAATTTTTATACAGATTATTCAAAATTTAAAATCCACATGAAATTCCTGTTTTACCTGAGACGCAGGTGCGGGATTATACTTCAAACCCGTTATAAGGATTAAACTATGATTATTGATCATATTGGAATGGTTGTTAAGTCTCTACAAAAAGGGCTTGAACACTGGGAAAACGTGTTTGAATACCGGAAAATGACAGAGATTGTGATTAATTCAAGGCAGAAGGTCCGAGTTGTTTTTTTGTACAAGGAAAATTCTTTAACCGTCAAATTGATTGAGCCTTTAGATGAAGCCTCATCCGTATATAAATTTGCCATGAAAGGGGGCGGCCTTCACCATATATGTTTTAAATGTAATGATATGGACAAGGAAATCAAACGACTTAACAAAATGGGATTAAGGCTTCTGGTGCCGCCTCAACCGGGAGAGGCATTTGAAAATGAGGATATTGCTTTTATCTATGCAAAGCACGGTTTAAATATTGAACTTATTGAAACAGATACAAAAGCCGAAAAAATTATTAACAAATGAATGTAACAAAACATTTTCATTAGCGGGAAAAAACAATACTTGACACAAAAAAAAATTATAGATACTCAAAAAAATAAGGATTCATCTAACTAATTTTTCCCCAATTCACTGAACTGAGCGCTTCTTCTTTTCTGCATTTGCCGTATTCTTTCTATCCACATTTTCAAGTTATAGCTGCTGTTCCTACAAATAACTGAGTCCCCGATTTTCTAAGTCAAATAGTTTACCATTAAAGAAAAGTATTTCTTATGAATATTTCTTACTTAAAAAAAGGGATCCTTCCAAAAGCCGGTAATATTTTCAATCTAAACCTTTCAAGACGTGATTTTCTAAAATACACAGGAGCTGCTACCGGCCTATTTTTAACAAGCCGATTACTGGAATACCCTTTTTTATCATATGCCAATCAAAGGCCAAGAGTTGTATCTGTTTATGATTCAAACGCGACCGATTATGATTATATAACCGGGTTTCACTGGGAATATGTCAACCAGAATGTTGTGAATAATATGATGGCTCAGGGCGTAATGGCTTTAACCGGAAAAACAAATACGGAGGCAGCCTGGAAAGAATTGATCCCTTATCAGTCCGGCGAGAAAGTGCTGATTAAATTTAATTTCAATAACAGCAGGGATTGTGAGGGGTATGATAATAAAATTGATCCTCTTGCGGAAACAGCAAATGCAATTATTGATGGATTAATTTCAATCGGTGTGCCCGGGGACAAAATTTGGTTTACTGATCCGTCCAGAAAAATTCCAGAAAAATTCAGGGAAGGTATTATAAATCCATATATACAATATTACAGCCATTTGAGTTGTACAGGTTTGAATTATCATATTATTGACTATATTGATCCGAAATCTCCGGCAGCATCCACTGCCACATGCCCTGCCGGAGAAAAAATATTACCCTCACAAATATTTGTTGAAGCAGATCACCTGATCAATGTGCCGATTCTTAAAAGCCATGGGGAATATGTTACTTTGGCTCTAAAAAACCATTATGGTTCTGTATTATTCCAGAATTATGACAGATCCGAAATGCATGCTTTCTTTAATGAAGGGAAAAACAGTGCCGGATGTGATTTAAATAAAACCAATATCTTAGCAGATATTAACAATAATCCGCATATAAAAAATAAAACCCGGCTGGTCATCGGCGATGGACTGTTTGGCAACCCTTTTACAAATTGGAAGGATACCGAACGCTGGGAAATTTTTGGCAATGACGATCCAAATATTTTCTTCTTCAGTATTGATCCAGTCGCAATTTCTTCAGTAATGACTGATTACATAGTGGCGGAAAGAGGTGGTCAGGATCATGAACAGCTTCATGCGGCTGCCGGACTTGGGCTGGGTATCCATGATCACTGGGATGCTTTTGAAACCAAAAACTATACGGCCATTGATTACATTCCCTTTGATTTGAATAATCCAAAAATTAGCAGGGTAGATATTGATCAGGCAATTCGGGATTACAAAGCAGGCAATGCGACTGAAAAAGAGGTCAAAGATATAATCTCAAGATATATGGAAGGGATCTGACAGAATGTTGAAAAACTATTGCGCTTGGCCATACGGCGTTAAAATTTACGCTCAAAATGCTCATTTATAAATATAAACTCCGCTTTTAGCGTCAATTTTGCCTTGTCTTGCCTGCGCTCATAACGTTTTTCAATATCCTGTAAAAATTTTAACTTTGAATGAAAACTGTCCTGACAAACCATAGTCTCTTCTGCTGCGATTAATGCCTTGCATAAGGAAGTGTCCAGGCGCTTTGCAAAATTCAGGTAATAAAAAAACAGATCAGCCGAGGAATGGAAATATGAGAACAATTACATTTTTTCTACAGATATGGCTTTTATTTCTATTTATAGATTCGGCCTGTGGATTTTCTTCACACAATACCGAAATCACCAGGACTTTTGACCAGACGGAAGCTGCTCTTGATTCATATATAACAGTTAAAGTGAATTTTAAAAATAACGAAATTAAGGATTTAAGAGGGTTTTATTATACAGAGCAAATACCGGAGGGATTATCAGTCAATACGAAGAGTGTAAAAATCAATAGCCAGGAGATCGCTGATTATATCGTTGAATCAAACGGAAAACATGCTGTTTATACAGGTTATATTCCATTCCGATGGATTCTGGAAGAGCCCCCCTTATTTGAAAAAAACAACCCGATTACTGCGTCGGCAAATCTTGAAATTATATACACAATCAGTTCATCTCACTCAGGGTCTTATTACCTGGATCAATTTAGCTGGGCTGGGTATTATCAAAATCTTCAGGAATACCAGCGTGTTGCTTTTGGATATAATGACAACCAAGATAAACAGGCAATAATGTTTGGAAAAGATAATATTGAAGCTGTTGACGATAATTACACTCTTGAGGAAGGCGGAACCCTCATTCAAAGCAACCCCGGCGGAGTTCTGACCAATGACATCAATACCGACGGCAGTTCCCTGGCCGTGTTATTGGATAATGATGTCAGCTGCGGTATGCTGAGTTTAAATGCAGACGGCTCATTTGCTTATTCCCATGACGGCAGTGAGACCGAAAATGACAGTTTCACTTATCATACAACAACCGGAAACGCCAATTCCAACATCGCAACAGCGACTTTCAATATCACTGCTGTAAATGATCCCCCTATTGCAAATAATGATTCGATTAAGACGCTGCCGGAAACGCCGGTGACAATTAATGTTTTACAAAACGATACGGATATTGATGGAAGAATCGACCCGTCAACTGTTGAAATTATTGATACGCCCTCCTCCGGGACCGCTGAGGCAAATATGGACGGAAAAGTAACTTATTCCCCGACTGCCGACGTTGAAGGCACAAATTCATTCACTTATACAGTTAGAGACGACCTGGGAATCTTATCAAACGAAGCAACTGTAAGCATTATTATAAATAATAATACTGAAAGTAGTGGGGGGGGTTGTTTTATTAACTTTTATTCATATTAAATCGGCAATTAGTCGATTTGTCTTAATCCTGTAGATTAAATGCTTTTGCAAAACAGACTTTAATGGCAAATCTTATGATTAAAACCATAACATGCATAATTTTAACAATAACATTGAGCTTTGGTATTTTAACAAAATATGCCTACGCATCTCATACGATAACACCTTGGAAAAATAATCATTCAGGAGCTGTCTCTTTGACATTTGATGACGGGTATGAAAGTCAAATTGTGAATGCGTTACCCCTGCTCAATGAGCGAAACTTAAAAGCCACTTTTTTTTTAATTACCGGTGAATTGTGGTTCTCTGGGCATGGATTAAATTGGGGACAATGGCGTCAGGTTGCCGAACAAGGGCATGAAATAGGCAGTCACACAGTTAACCATTCATCACTGACAAACTTAACAGAAATTGAAATAAGAAAAGAACTTTCTCTATCTCAGGAAATGATTAACCAAAATATTCCTTCGCAATCATGTATATCATTTTGTTACCCCAGCAATAAGTATAATGAAAACGTTATAAGCTTAGTTGGTGAATATTACACTGCCGCAAGAAAAGCTGGTGGATTTATGAACACTTATGACGAACTGAATTCTTTGCTCATAAACGATATCGGCAGTTTTGATAATCTACATTACTATCTGAATTGTGCTGATGAGTTCACATCGGTTTCGGAAAAACTGGACTGTTTTTCGCAATCGGTTGAGAGCATAAACGCATGGATTGTTTTTCACTGGCATACCGTTCAAGATCAAGAGATAGGACTCTTTACAAAATTCCTTGATGGTCTGATTAGCAAAGATATCTGGGTAGACACGATCGGTACTGTTTCAAGATATATGACCGAAAAGATTGCATCAACAATATCTGTCGTGGTTGAAAACAGCAACGAGATCAAAATCAATGTCACACATTCATTAGATCCTTTAATATATAATGTACCGTTGACAATCAGAAGCTCAGTTCCACAATCCTGGGCTAAAGTTCAGATAACTCATGAGAATAATGCCCAAATTATTGAACCGGTAATGGAGCCGGATGGGGCATTGGTTTACTATAATATTATCCCGAATTCAGGATTGGTGCAGCTGACTCCCGTTAATCCCCTGTCTCCGGTTATTTCAAAAGCACCGGATTCTCTAACAGTGTCATCGGAACAAGAAGCCAACGCTTCAGAGCAGACTTTTAAAGTATGGAACTCAGGGGGAGATAACCTTACTTATTATATCTCAGTGGATGAAAACTGGCTGTCCTGCAGTCCGGAAAATGGAAGTTCAACCGGTGAAAAAGATACCATCTCCGTAAACTACTTTTTAGATTCCTTACCTCCGGGAACATATTTTGCGGATATTTATATCAGTGACGATGCGGCGGAAAATTCACCACAGACTATTCCGGTGACTTTAAAAATTGATGCTTCTCCCAATGCTGTTGATGAGGATGGAGACGGATTTACTGAAAACCAGGGCGATTGTGATGATACCGATAATGAGATCAATCCGGCGGCAAATGAAATCTGTGGGGATGGGATTGATCAGGATTGCGATGGCAGTGATTTAAATTGCTCTCCTGACCCTTTAGATATTGACGATGATGGAGATGGTTTTACCGAAAACCAGGGCGATTGTGATGATACCGATAATGAGATCAACCCGGCGGCAAATGAAATCTGTGGGGATGGGATTGATCAGGACTGTGATGCAACAAATGAAGAATGTTTAACTGATAAAAATAATGACGGAGGCGGATGTTTTATCTTAAACATTCTCAGGTAAAGTAAGTTAAATTGAATCTCAATCGCCCAGTTCGAATATTATATAGCCCCGCTCCATCAAAATGGAACGGGGCTTTAGACGTTTAGAAACTTAGAAATCTATTCTTTTTCATCCTCTTCAATATCACACCAATACTCACCACTGTTATTAAATTCATCAAGCACATCTTTCATATCTTCGGCACAATGCTTGTCACACCCCGTGGGATCTGCAAAATAAGAATTTGCCATAGATATATACAGTTGTATTAACGGGGTATTATTGCCCGGCACATTTATCACGTTCAACATGGCCGCAATGAGATGTTGAGACAACTTGATAGCCATGTCTCCCCGAACAGGCATTTTCAACCTTAGAATCAGTTGCCTTTTGGTATATACGACTCCGCCAATCATCAATGAATCGACCCCATCAGGCCAATGATCAGATTTTTTATAGTAACCAGGTGTACGTGTACAGGCACAGGGGCAGAAAAACATTTCGGTTTCCAAGGCCACTGAATCTGTTTCTGATGAATGATTGATACTTACCAGATCAACAGTTCCGTTAATAATCACATCACCACAGAATTCCGCCTCCCAGGCTCCGCTTATTTCAAAAGGCTTACAATCATTCACTCCGGGTTCCTGAAGAATTCTGGTACCAAAACCGAATACGGGTACTACCATTCCAACCCCAGATGCATCCGTGTAATTTACTGCTAAATCATATTTAATATCAACACCTTCATGAAATTCTCCATTGATGCATGCCAAGCCTGAAATGGAAAACCCCTCACAATCAGCAGTAATCACAACATCATCAAAATGGCATGCGACTACTGATGGAACAGAAATAAATGCAAAAAAGGCAAGAAATAAAGTAATAACTAAAAATATTTTTTTCATGTTAACTTCCTCCTCGTCGGTTATGAGATTGCATGCTGCGCTCGCAATGAGTACCAGCGTTCTTTTAAGTCAGTCAAAATATATTTTTTGTCACATACCAAATAAGATGACAAAAATATTCTTACTGTGATATTTACGGAAACAGATTCTATAAATATGCAATGATAGTGATGGGTAAGTTTTAAAAGATGATGTTGAGAACAAGCATATAATAGATTAGGAGCGCTGACAATTGGTCGGTAGGAGGATTTTTTTAATAAAAAATAAGCAATTTTAAGTCTTTATTTTCAAACCATGGTCTTAAGCCAGTCAGACTTAATTTGTTTTTGTGATAGGCCGTTTGATTTAATATGAGATGACAACTTCGACCAGTGTTTCATTGGCTCTTCTTCTGTCCCTACACCGTCGATCGTCATCAGCAGGGGTTGACGTATCCTCAAGTCGCCGTTCGCTGTCTCTGTGGCGACTGTCAATAATGATATTAACATCTTCCTGGCCTTTGAAAACCCTTTGAAGGTCATCTGTCAGGTAAGCATAAGACCGTTTGACAATTAAGTTCATTTGCCAATTCCTTTCAGTATGATTTCGCCTGTCAGCAACTCGATGATCCAAATCAACCGGCTTTAATTCTTTCCGCCGATCCTCGTATCTGCGGTCAACGATAATATTGACCTTATTTTGGTCCTCATACACTTTCCGAAGATCATCGGCCAGATGCGAGTGCGGACGCCTAACGAGTATGTTCATTTCTTCTGCAGATTCTTCAGATAATATTTTGGGTTTTTGAATCCGTAACAAAAATGAACCAATGTTGGTCATTGATATTCTCCTATTGTTAAATCTTAACTTATATTAATAAATATTTAAGAATAGGAGAAATGTCAATCGGACTATGGTTGGAATTTTACAGGGATTTGGTTCTAAGTTAGACCAGCCTTAATTGCGGAAAGGATAGCCTCCAGGCGACGGCTGACATTCAATTTTTTAAAAACCTGGTTTAAATGACTTTTTACTGTTTTTTCACTGATAAAGAGCTCGTTGGCAATCTCTTTGTTTGTGGAGCCCTTGATCAGAGAACGGAGCACATCCTGCTCCCGCGGGGTCAGGGAATCCAATTTGCTTTGCTGTCGATCTCCAGCCCCGACATCTGATACGAAATCACCGTTAATGAACCGGGTGACCAGTTTACGCTGTACCCAGAACTCTCCCTGATGGACTACCTGAATCGCCTTGATAATATCCGAAACATTGGTATTTTTTGACAGGTATCCCTTGGCCCCGGCCCTGATGGCTTTTATAATAGCGTGCTCATCCTTGGCGTGCGTGATCATAAGCGCCCTTGTATCGGGGCTTTTTTGATTGATGCTGTTGATGACTTCAAGGCCGCTGACTTCGGGGAGGTAGATATCAAGAATAACAATATCCGGTTGAAGGTCGGTGATTACATCAATCGCTTGAAGGCCGTTATTCACCATTCCAACGATTTCAAACGTTTCCTCACCTTTTAGGATGAGTCGGAGGCCTTCCTGAAACAATTTATGACCTACAGCAATTAATATTCTTACTTTCTCATCGGGCGCCATAACGAATTAATCCCCCTATGATAAGTACCAATCAAAACGTAAATTAAAAACGGCTGATATCTTTTTCAATCGATTGCTTATAGTTTTTAAATTCCTTTTATTTAAACATTTATTACGCCCATGTTGCAAGATTAATTTTAAAAAAAAATAAAAGCCCTATCGAATAATAATTCTTTAGAGCTTTTTTCATAAACTTTAAAATATAGAATTAGAAATCATAACCGCACCTGCCGTTTACTATGCGTCCTCCATGGCAGGTACGGTTAGAACTAATACATCTGCCTGCCCTCATATATCATAATACAGGAAGAATTCATACGGGTGCGGTCTCAGCTGGACCGGCTGCACTTCACTTTCGGTTTTATATTCTATCCAGCGGTCAATCACATCCTGAGTAAACACATCGCCCTTTAACAGAAATTCATGATCATTTTTCAACGCTTCAAGTGCTTCCGCCAAGGAACCCGGGGCTGAATCGATCAGGGCCAGTTCTTCCGGCGGCAGATCATAAATATTTTTATCCAGCGGATCACCCGGATCAATTTTATTTTCAATACCGTCAATGACCGCCATCATAATCGCTGAGAAGGCAAGATACCCGTTGCAGGACGGATCAGGGGTACGGAATTCAATGCGTTTTGCCTTGGGTGACGCGGAATACATGGGAATACGAATTGCAGCACTTCGGTTTCGGCTGGAATATGCCAGATTAACCGGTGCTTCAAAACCGGGAACCAGCCGTTTGTAAGAATTGGTAGTTGGGTTGGTCAAGGCGCACAGTGCCTTAAAATGTTTGAGGATTCCGCCGATGGCATATAATGCTTCCTGGGACACGCCGGCATATTTATCACCGGCAAACAAAGGGTCCCCATCCTTCCAGATACTGATATGGGTATGCATACCGGAACCGTTATCTTCAAACAAGGGCTTGGGCATAAAAGTGACTGTATGCCCATGGCGGTAGGCCACATTCTTTAAAACATATTTAAACCATACCAGCTGGTCACCCATCTGCAGCAACGGCTTAAAACGCATATCAATTTCCGCCTGGCCGGCTGTGGCCACTTCATGGTGCTGACATTCGACATCAATGCCGAGATCTTCCAGGGTCAGCATCATCTCCGTCCGGATATCCTGGAATTTATCCGTGGGCGGTACCGGAAAATATCCTTCCTTATGTTTCGGTTTATAGGCAAGATTCGGGAATTCATCCCGGCCGGTGTTCCAGATGCCTTCTTCGGAATCCAGGGAATAAAACGCATGATTGCTTCCGGAATCGAACCTGACATCATCAAAGATAAAAAATTCCGCTTCCGGCCCGATAAATACCGTATCACCAATCCCGGTCTGCTTCAGATAGGCTTCCGCCTTTTGTGCGATATGACGGGGATCACGGGTATATGCCTCACGGGTAATCGGATCCACAATATTGCCGATCAGCACCAGCGTGGGCACTTCATAAAACGGATCAATTTTTGCCGTTGTGGCATCCGGAATAACCAGCATATCACTGGCATTAATGGGCTGCCATCCGCGAATACTGGACCCGTCAAATCCGTAGCCGTCTTCAAAACTGGATTCTTCCAATTCCGAAACCGGTACTGTGAAATGCTGCCAGATCCCGGGAAAATCCATGAACCGGATATCCACCACCCGGATATCCTTTTCTTTTACCAATGCCAATACATCTTTTGGACTTGTCATTTTCCTTGCCTCCCTGGTTAATATGGTTACCGACCGCTTAAATGACAGCCGGCCATAAAGACACGCTTGTACCTTTTGACCGGTCATCAAATCTATTACCAAATTATCCTGCCATGATTTATTTCCAATTTTTCGCAGAATAGTGCATCAGGTTAAAATTGCTACCTGAATTTTAAACGAGTCGGAGGTTTTCATCTGCAAGGCATTTAATGGCGCAGTCAAAATAAACCTATTACAAGTCATAAATAACGCAGCAGATGAAAAGTTCCGGCTCGCTTCCAGACATCAGATGGCTTCCACGCCTGTCTCACCGGTACGAACCCGGATGACTTGTTCCAGGGACATAACAAAAATTTTACCATCCCCAATTTTTCCGGTATTTGCAGACTTCTGAATTGTTTCCAGCACTTCATCCAGCCGGTCTGCGGAAACCACAATTTCAATCTTAATTTTAGGTATGAAATCAACGAGGTATTCCGCACCCCGGTAAATTTCTTTATGGCCTTTTTGACGCCCATATCCTTTGACTTCCGTTATCGTCATGCCCTGAAGACCGATATCACTCAATGCCTGTTTGACATCATCTAATTTAAACGGTTTAATGATGGCTTCAATTTTTTTCATAACTCGTCCTCCTTTATGAATTAAATAAATTCTTGCTGCTTCATTTTGAAAAAGACTAGCTTATTTCAAACGCCCTTTCACCGTGCAGGGCGCTGTCAAGTCCTTCTATTTCCTGTTCAAGTTCTACTCTCAGACCGCCTGTAACCAATTTGGTTATATAAACAACGACCAGGGTGCCCACAGCTGAAAAAACAATGGTGGCAACAATTGACACAACCTGAATCACTACTTGTTTGGGATTACCGTAAACAAGTCCGGTGGCACCTGAAATCGCGGGACAGGCAAACAAACCAGTAGCGATAGCACCCCAAATCCCGCAAAGGCCATGCACCCCAAAGGCATCCAAAGAATCATCATATCCCATTTTCAATTTCAGGGTAGATACACTAAAATACCCCAGAACCCCGGCAACCAGGCCAATAATCAATGATGCCTGGAGGTTGACAAAACCGGCGGCCGGCGTAATAGCAACCAGCCCGGCAACAACACCGGATGCGATACCGAGCACAGTCGGACGTTTTGAAAAATACCATTCCGCAAACATCCATGCCAGAGCGCCCATGGCTGCGGATGTATTGGTTACTAAAAATGCGGAACCGGCCACGCCGTCGGCTGCCAGCTGGCTTCCCGCATTAAACCCGAACCAACCGAACCATAACAAAGCCGCCCCTAAAGCGGTTAACGTAACACTGGACGGAAACATGGCATCCCGGCCGTAACCTTTTCTTTTTCCCAGCACCATTGCCAGCACCAGGCCGGCGACACCGGCGTTAATATGCACAACATTACCGCCGGCAAAATCCAACGCTCCCATTTCGCCCATCCATCCGCCACCCCAGACCCAGTGAGCAACAGGACAATAAACAAATGTTATCCACAGAGTCGCAAAAACGACCCAGGAGGAAAACTTCATCCGGTCAACCACGGATCCGAGAACCAGGGCAACCGTGATGCCGGCAAACGTTAACTGAAAGAGTACAAACACATAGGTGGGTATGGTGCCTGAGACACTGCTGACATCAATTCCGTTTAAAAATAAATGATCCAGTCCCCCGATCACTCCGCCAAGATCCGGACCGAATGCAAGGGTATATCCCCATATAACCCAGATGACACTGCCCAGACAATAGGATACAAATGTCATGGCAAATGTATTCAATAAATTTTTATACCGGGACATTCCTGAATAGAACAGCGCAAGACCTGCCGGTGTCATCATCATCACAAGGGCTGTGGCGACAATCATCCATGAAGTGTCTCCGGAATCGATAACATCTGCGGCAAAGGCGGAAGAAATTGGTAGTAACATTAAAAAGGCTGTCAGTAATGTACTTTTTTTTAACATTTCACTTCTCCTTTTAAAATTTTAATTATTGATGCGCCCATCCCCGCGCATTATTTCATCTGTCCATTTTGGCAGGCAAAACCGCCATAATTTCTTTTTTGATCTGTTCAACAGCTGCCGGATCATCCACTTTCGCATCATTTTCATCCCTGACATAGAAAACATCCACCACTTGATCCACTTTGGTGGCAATCTTTGCGACGGTAATGTTTAACCCCAATCGGCTGATTGAATCCGTCACCTCATAAAGCAAACCCTTAAAATCATAAGAAAAAACTTCTATTATCGTATAAAAACTGGAGCCTTCATTATCCACGGCCACCCGGTTCGGCCGTATCGACACAAACGCCTCATTCCGTTTGCCGAGGATCTCTTTTTTGGACATTTCCGCTTGAAGGTCCATCTCGCCTGCCAGAACCGCCTCAAGATTTTTCCCCACCCGCTGCCATCTTTCGTCTTCAAACAGTTGCTCGGGCGGCGGTTCAACTTTAAAAATATCCAGGGCAATTTCATTTTTCCAGGTGTTGGCATGCACATCGAGAATATTGATATTATTTAATGTAAAGACGCCGGCAATTTTCGAAAACAGACCGGGACGGTCTTTTGCGCAAATCGTCACTGTCCGGCTGTTTAACTCAGCGTCATGAGCAATATCTAATTCAAACGGTTTTTCAGAAAGACGATTATACAAGCGAATATGGGAGATGATATCTTCCACTTCCATATACAGTACGTAACGCGGAGACATTTCATCAAAAATTCTCCCCACATCAACGCCACCAAGTTCCCGTCCCGCATCAAGGACTGCTTTCTTTTTCTTTGCAATTCGATTGACGACACTTGTGGTGGCGAGCTCCCCTTTTTCAAGGATTCCAAGAACTTTAAGAAAAAAATCCCTGAGCAGCGATGCGGTCCAGCTGTTCCAGGCTTTCGGCCCGGTTGCGATGGAATCAGCGACTGTTAAAAGATAAAGCATCCTTAACCGATTGCCGTCCCTGATCTGGCGGGCACATATAATTGCCGTCTCTTCGTCATTAATATCCCGGCGGGTGGCGATTTTAATCAGCAGCAGATGATTTTCAATCAGAAATGAAACCAGATCTATCTCACGGGGACTATATCCCATGCGCTTTAACACGGCAGATGATATTTGAGCGCCTGCCTGCGAATGCCGGCCTTCGTGCCCTTTTCCAATATCGTGAAGCAATGCAGCCAACAGCAGAATCTTTTTACGCTTTAAACCCCGATATAATTTGACACAGAGTTCATCCTGCTCCGGATCTTCCGATTCCCCTAGCATTTTAAGTGTATACACGGTTCTCAGCAGATGACGATCAACCGGGAAAAGATGATAGGCGTCATATTGAATCCGGTTGACAATATTTTTGAATTCGGGAACCAGGTTAGTTAAAAAACCGGTATTCAGCATTTGTTCCAAGATATTAAAAGTTGGTGCCGGCAGAATTAGTATGTTCTCAAACAAATTTCGTACGGATAGGGATGATCTGAACTTCTCATCTACCAGATAGTTAAATTCCCTCACCAGACGCTCTGCCTCCCGGCTGAGCGGCATTTTCAGTCTTGCGCTGACTTCAAAAATTTTGATCAGCATTTCCGGATCATTGAGTATGGTTTTAGATGAATCAAAATTCAGACGATCCTTAAACAGATGAATCCCGGGGGTTTCACTTATCTTTTGAGCACTCTGGCGCCATTTGCCCTTTTTCCCGTACCCGAATTCATATAAAAATAGCTGAAGCTGATTTTTGATAAAGGTCATATGGGAATGGAGTTCACCGAGAAACTTTTCAACAGCAGATTGGCCCTTTTCATCCGAAAATCCCATGGACTCGGCCACCGGCCGCTGGTATTCAAAATAAAGCTGATCGCACTTTCTTTTTGTCAGCAGGTGCAGTTTGTTTCTGACGTTCCATATAAACGAGAGCGCAGCCATTAATTCATTGTATTCAAGATGAGACATAACGCCATGGAACTCCAGATCGCGTGTCTGCTGCAGATCATATTTTACCCCGGCGATCCACCGGAGTGTGTGGTAATCCCTGAGACCGCCCTTTCCTTCTTTTAAATTCGGCTGAAGCAGAAAAGTGGAGTCTCCAAAATCATGGTGGCGCTCGATATTTCTTTCGAGCAGCCAGTTCATTATTTTTTTGGCATTGCGCTTAACAATTTTTCGATGGACCAGATCTCTTAATTTGATAAACACAGAAGATATTCCGCAAATAAACCGGGCATCTAAAATTGATGTTAAAACTTCATAATCGCTTTTTGCCATAAAAATACACTCATCCAGAGAACGCGTGGCATACCCGACCTCTAATTTGAGGTCCCAGAGCGGGTATATAATTTCACGGATCAACTCATCGGCTGCCGGCGGCACATTTTTTTGAAAAAGAAAAAGCAGGTCCACATCAGAATGAACACACTGCTCCGACCTGCCGTAACCGCCTAAAGCAATAATGGCATACGGATTTCGGATAAAATCCATCTTAGGGCCAATATTGCTGGATTCAAAACAGCTCTGAAAATAATTATCAATACTCAACGCATGCTTTTTAAGCACGTCTGATGTTTCTTCCGAAGTCGACGGAGAACTGAACAATGATGACCGGTAATCACCCAAAATGTCCGAATATGTGGCTGAGTATGATTCTGATGTTTGTTTTATTATGCTCATAGTTTCCCTCTACGGTATTTAAATGCAACACCTGTGCCAGCTTGATAAATATTTATTTATACCATATTTACAGGTATTTAACCAAAAAAATCGAAACAGATATTCATTATACAATAATACAAAAATGTAAAAATATGCTACAAAATTGTTATGCGAAAAAAAATATCACTGAATAAAGCATTCTTGAAGTGGAATCGTGAATCAACAGAAAGGGATCAATATCAATGCGGTTATCTTATTTCATAAACACCTGCGGTTTTCGAAATTTTTAATCTGCAGGCAGCTGCAAAATCTTCCGGATAATGCCCGTTAATCCATCGCAGCTGCGCCTCACTGAATGCGCCCGGAGATTCAGGCAAACGCGGCAGAAATGCATACAGCAATCTCTGGTCGTCATCCTCGCCGGTATTGAAAGATTTTGAATACTCGATACTGGTGATCATTTTTGCCCCCATTTTTTCCAGAATCTGAACAGCTAACAGAATCGAGCGATCAATCGAACACCGGGTTGCTAAATCCGCCTCAAGTATATTTCCGACCGGGTCAAGCGTCATCAACTGGATTTCCCATTGGGATGTCTGGGCTTTGGGTACAAAAAGCATGACATTTTCATCTTCAAAAATGACCAGGCTGCGGGCCTTGTTTTTACCGTCCAGACGCTGATTATTGTATATGGCGGAAATATAAGTTTCAAAAAATTTTTTCCCGGTCTGCTTTCGGTATTGCCGGATAAAGTCGGCGATTAAATCCCCACATGCAAAAGCAGTCATCATATTGCCACAATGGTCCTGGTCGGCCGCCAAGTGATCCGCAGTCACAAATGACGGCACCATGGCATACTGCTGATGAATTTGCTGATGTGACGCATGCAACCGATACTTGCTGGGGGCATAGTCAAATCCGAAGTTCCACCCCCACAACGTACGGTTAAACTCAAGATTATCCCTTTTTGATGAAGACTTCAGGGCGCCTGTAACCTGAATTCGAAGACTTTCAAGCTCTTCTTCCCCCATGCATCGTCTTTCGCATTCAGTGGATATTCCAAGGGCCTGGGCCAGCCGGATAAAGGTTCTCTGATAATACAGATGGCGAAGAGCAGTCATATCGGTTTGCGACAGATCATTGACCCGGTATCGCACGGCATCATCGGCCATGTTTGCCGCATAATGCCCCCAGGGAATATAACTGTTTCTGCGGAGATATTCAAAAACATGGGTTTGTCCGCCAGCGTCGGAATTGCTCCACTCACCCACGATTTCACTCCCGCCCTGCACACCCGGTTTTAAAACCATCACCCGTTTATAGCCATCCGGCAAAAAGGGGTTATTGGCAATCACTTCATAAAGCATTTTATCTTTAATAACCGGCCGGGCAATTCCGTTCTCCTTTTTCCGGTATCTCAAGCCGCAGGGCTGAAGAGTATTTTTTTCAAAAATAAATTCACATGAAATACCGGCAAGAGAGATCAAATCATCAGGATCGGTTGAAGTTGAAGCGATTGTTAATTGAAGAGGTTTCGGCAATGTCTGGAAAATAACGTCCGATTTTTCCGATGTTAACTGGTTCTTGCCAAACCATTTTTTGATGGTTTCCGTAAAAGAGACATCCGGAGGAGCAGGCAGCATAATAGATAACTGGTTCTGCGCTTTTGCCTCCGCCCAGCTTCTGGCGATGTATGTTACCCCGCGAAACGGAAAGGGATTGGCTATTTCATAAATCATATCCGCATTCGGTTCTGTCACCATATTCGGCGGAAAATTTGATTGATTTTCAAAAGGGGTGTCATTGTCAAAAAGACCAACCGGGCCGACATAATTGTTTTCCCGCATATTGACGACATTAAAACCGGGTTTGTGAATTCCGTAGGTAAATTTTCCGGATGGCGCGACACAGGTTCTCAGGTTCATTGAAAAATCCTTATGGCAAACAAACTTGCCTGCATTCTTTTTCTCCTTTGGAGAAATTAAATAATTTCAGATTAACTGATTATAAAATAATTCCAATCAAAATTTGAAATTTATTAACGGCATAATCGTCATCTTTTCTTGCTTGCGGATAACATTAACCAATCCGATTTGAACACCAGACAGGCTTTCGCACGCATTCACAAGCCCAAACTGTAAGCCATTCAGGTTTTTTGCATAATTATAAAGCATGGCAAACTGAACGCCACTAACGGATTCATTGGCATAATTAAATCCAAACATTGTCATTTGCAGGCCGTTTAAATCATCCGTCAAATTATATCCCGCCAAAAGCACTAGTTGAGCTCCGTCGACACTTACGGCACCATTGCCGAGGACGCAGATATGCACTTGTATTCCCTTTACATGATCGGCAAGGTTCATCAAGCCGGCTAACTGGACCCCGGCCGAATAATTTTTAGCAGTGTTCAGGAGGCCAAACTGCAGCCCATGAAGGTTATCCGAATAGTTCATCAACCCCGCGCAGCCCCCCCAGGAATCTTCGGACAGGTTAATCAGGCCCAACTGACCGCCTTTTTGACTCTGAGCGACAACATTAATCCCTCCGATATCAAGGCCGGTCAGATTCTGATTACTCCCATAAGCCAGATTCATTCGAATACCGTATACATTAAAATTTTCAGGAAACATCTGAAACGGTTCCCAGACAGACAGCTGAAGTGGTGTCCACGTCCATGACAAGGCTTGAGATGGCAACAGAATCATTAAGATCAAAAAAACTAACAACAATCTCATTTTCATTTTCCAACACTTTCTTTTGAGTTGAAATGGAATTTTGCAGGTTAAAGTTACCGTATTTCTATGATCTTTACCAATTTATTTATTTAAATACAACTACCACCTGCAAGGGTACGCAAACGCTGATAATAAGCCGGCAGTTCCAATGCGCCATAAGACACTATTTCCATATCAAAAATGTACGCTGCAAAAAATTTAAGTGATGGGAACCTGGATTAAGTACAAATGCATAAGGTCATTGAACATATCATCCGTTCGTGATATTTATTTTCCACATAATAACAGACGAGATATCGGCTACCGGATATAATATTTTCATCAATCGAAAATTCAGATATGAAAAACCGATTTCCGGGATTCAAGACGCACACTTCCGAAACCTTATAAAAGGAATCTATATGAAAAACATAAAAATAATCCTGATCACAATCATTGGATTTATATTAATTGCCTGCAGCACAGTTCCAATTACCGGCCGGCAGCAGCTCAATCTGCTGCCTGAAGAAACAATGCTCTCCATGAGCCTTCAGGAATATGACCAGTTTTTAATTGAAAATCAACTCAGTAAAAATCAGGCGCAGACCCATATGGTTAAACGTGTGGGTTCAAAAATTCAAAAAGCTGTTGAACAATATTTTGCACAAAATAACATGAGCGAAGAATTGTCAAATTATGCATGGGAATTTAACCTGGTTGAAAGCGATGAAGTAAATGCGTGGTGCATGCCTGGCGGCAAAGTGGTCGTTTATACCGGCATCCTGCCGCTGACAAAAGACGAAACCGGACTGGCGGTTGTGATGGGGCATGAAATTGCCCATGCCGTCGCGCAGCATGGGAACGAGCGAATGAGCCAGGGATTGATTGCGCAAATGGGTGGAGTGGCTTTATCAACGGCCCTGGAAACCGAACCGGAAACAACCCAGCAGCTCTGGATGGCTGTTTACGGACTGGGTGCCCAGTACGGCTTAATGCTGCCCTACGGTCGGCTGCATGAGAACGAAGCTGACCATTTGGGCCTGATTTTCATGTCCATGGCCGGTTATGACCCGAATGCCGCAGTTGCTTTCTGGCAACGGATGGCAGCCAAAAAGGGCGGACAATCGCCGCCGGAATTTTTAAGCACCCACCCGTCTGACGCCAAACGAATTAAAAATATTCAGTCGCTGATTCCCGAAGCCAGAAAATATTATAAAAAACCTTAGATAAAGGAGGTTGCATATGCCCTTTTTAAAACATTGTTCATCCTTATTTTCGGTGGCCCTGGCCGCTATGCTTATCCTTGTCCTTGGCCTGCTTTCCGCACACACTTTTGCAGATGACAGTTCCACGGCAGCTGCCGACTCGAGCTCAAAACAGTTTATTGCCTATTATTTCCATAATGAATACCGGTGCCCTTCCTGCATTAAAATTGAAAAATGGTCCCATGAGACACTGCAGGCATCTTTTTCTGATGCTTTAAAAACAGGAACGCTTGAGTGGAAACCAATCAACACGGACCTGCCCGCAAACAAACATTATGAAGAAGACTACCAGCTTTATACAAAATCCCTGATCATCTCTGAAATCAAAAACGACAAAGAGGTCAAATGGAAAAACCTGGAAAAAGTCTGGCATTATCTGGGCAATGAAAAAAAATTTAAAAACTATGTTCTGACAGAATTGAATACGTTTATGGAAAAATAGGTAATTTTTTTATATTATAAAAACTGCTTTAAAAGTTCAGGAGAGTTTATGCACAATCGATTTTTTCTCATTGCTTTACATTTTTTTATTGCCGCATGTTTTTTCATTATACCCGCATCAGGTTACTCCATTTTGCGTAAAGAATGATTAAACGCACCTTTTTTCAAAAAAAAAGCCACCTGATACAATACTTCATCACGATTCATGATAAAAGAATGACTGCTCGGCACGACCAGAAAATCCGCCATTTCCTCAAGCTTTGCTCTTTCCACGGACACCTTGCCATCGTCTTCTCCGGGAATCAGCCATGAATAAAAGGGATTCAATGTATTGTCGCCGGTAATTACCCCGATTTCCCCTTTAACCGGCTTTAACGAATTTGGAAGGCTCTCCGGTTCTGTGCCAAGCACCTGCCCGGCCGGGCCATTAAGCCATTTATAAATGGACAGATTCCGAAATGAATCCGCCAGTTCGCTCCCCTTGTTCGGCGGGCTGATCATGACAATCCGGCTGCCATCAGGAAGTGACTGACGCTGAAGATACTGCCGGGTGACGATCCCGCCCAAAGAATGAGTAACAATATGTATCTTGTCTGCACCTTTTTCCAAGCACTGCTCTACCATAGGTGCCAGATATTCGTCGGCAATTTTTTCCACCGGCTCACTGGTGGAGGGATACCCGTCATTGACTGTCTGATATCCGTGTTCTTCAAGATAAGACTCCAGTTTACGCATGGAATATATTGTTCGACCCATGCCATGCAATAAAATAACATGTTCTTTACTTTTCAACACCGGTTTATCTGTTTTATCTGTATCTGAGGCATCAATATTGAGAGGAAATAACAGCAATCCGGCCAGAAAAAACCTCCGGATTCCAGCCGGTATCGACCGGGACGCGAGGAATACCATTGTTTATTTATAATCCTTTCGCAGTTCAAGAACGCGTCTTCTCAGAGCATCGGCTGAAACAGTTTCAGGTGCCACCGGCTCACCGGTGTGAATTTCAATTTTCGACCAGAACCGATTTGGCAGACGAGTCAGCGCCTTTCCCCCTTGATGACTGAAAAAGCTTCCCCACAACCCGCGAAGGGCAAGGGGAATCACCGGCACAGGATTTTGTTTAATAATTTTTTCAATTCCCGGTTTGAATTCATCAATTTCACCGTCTGTTGTCAGCTTGCCTTCCGGGAAAAGACAGACAAGTTCCCCTTCATCTAAGGCTTTTGAGATCTCATCAAATGCATTGAAGTACACTTCTTCATTTTCCCGTCGGGATGCAATGGGAATGGCTTTACCGGTTTTAAATATAAACTTTAACACCGGAATCCGAAAAATCGGTTCAAACATGACAAACCGGATAGGACGGCGGCAGGCCCCGCCGAGGATCAAGCCGTCCATAAAGCTGACATGATTGCAAACAAGCACCGCCGGGCCGTCATCCGGTATCCGGTCCAGATTGACATGACGCACCCGGTATATGGTGTGAGTGATGATCCAGATGAGAAACCGCATGACAAATTCCGGCACCACCGTGTAGATATATATTGCCACCACCACATTCATAATAGCGATGACCAGAAAAAAATCAGGGATGCTCAATTTCAGACTACCGAGAAATACAACACCGCTAATCGTTGAAACAACCATTAACAGGGCGTTTAAAATATTGTTTGCCGCAATCACCCGGGCCCGATAAACGGCTTTTGTTCGCAGCTGGATAAATGCAAACAGGGGAACAATATAAAAGCCCCCGAATATTCCGATCAGGCCTAAGTCTGCAAGAACCCGGATACTGCCGGCAGACTTCAGAAATTCACCAACCCCCATCAGATGATCCACGCTCGGAGACGAATATGCAAAAAACAGGTCAAAACCAAACAAACTGATTCCAATGGAACCTAAAGGTACCAGCCCCAATTCCACTTTTCGGCCGGACATTTTTTCACACAGCAGGGATCCCAGGCCGATGCCTGCGGAAAAAACCGTCAGCAGCAGCGTATACACATCCTGGGAACTTTTGAGGACCTCGCGGGTATAATTTGGCAGCTGGGTCAGGTAGGCCATCCCCAAAAACCAGAACCATGAAATGGCAAGAATGGATAAAAATACCGAATGGACTTTGCGTGCGTAACCGATAGTCTCCCATGTCGTGGAAAACGGGTTCCAGTTTATTTTAATGTTTGGCGACGGCGGCGCAGCATCCGGAATAAATTGGCTTACCTTCCATCCGGCAACAGCCACAAGACACAATGCTGTTCCAATCCATAGCGGAGAAAGCTTTATCGGGTTGATTGAATTTCCGGTAATCAGTCCGAGCAATATGGCGACAAAAGTCCCCATTTCCACCATCGCATTGCCGCCGACAATTTCGTCCGGTTTTAAATGGTCCGGAATAATACTGTACTTGACGGGCCCGAAAAAAGCGGATTGGGTTCCCATCAAAAACAGAAGAACAATCAGAAAAGAAACACTGTTAAAATAAAAAGCAATGGCGGCAAATACCATGATGAGGATTTCAAAAATTTTAATCCGATGAATCATCATGGATTTTTCATATTTATCCGCAATCTGGCCCGCGGTTGCGGAAAAAATAAAAAAAGGGAGGATAAACAAACCGGCAGCCACATTGACCATAATATCCGACTTGCCGGACAGAAGGCTGCCTGCGCCATAAGCGATCATGATCATAAGACCGTTTCTGAACACATTGTCATTAAACGCCCCTAAAAACTGGGTCCAGAAAAAAGGCGCAAACCTTTTTGTGGTCATCAGGCCAAACTGGCTTTTGCCGGCAGATTTCCCGCAATCCTCGTTTTTTGACATTGATGAATTATCCTTTTGCAGAGTTATCATATTCCAAAAAGTCCGCATACTGTAATATAAAATATGAAAGAACACCACCCATAACCACCGTCTGCGCTCAGCAGTCCTGCGGCATCCGTTTTAACCGGCATTATCATAGAAATAAGCATAACAATTGATGCCATTACCACCATGGTCATTTTTTTGAGACCCTTCTTTATCGTATTTATTAAATTCATGAACCGGCATCCTTATTGTTTAAATTAAATTTAGAGCTTTATTAGTTTTAATCCAAAAAGCATGCCAATTCACTTATTATATTTTCAACTTATTGTTATTATAGTAAAATATTAATTTATTTGTCAGGCACCACTATTTATGTTAAACATAAAACATATTCATAAAATGAATATCATGTATACATTTAATGTTTAAAAGGATGTATTATGTCTCAAACAAACAGTTTAGCGGCTGAAGAACGTGACTTTTTCTTTATTGTGCAACAGGCCGTCCTGGCCAATCCCTTTTCTGATGAACGCGCGTCAGCTGATGCAAAGATCGCCGGCATGTTTCCGGATACTTCCCGCAATAAAATCACTCAAAAAGCGATTGCAGAAATCCGGCAGAAAATTACAATATTAGAGAAAAACGGCCGGGCCGACCTGAACAAGTTCTCGGGAAAGGACCGGCAGATCCTTATGGCCGCATTCCTGTTTGATATATTTCATTTTTTCGCAAAACGTATTGACCAGCTGATTCTGGATCAAATCAACAACAATGACAAATCGATGAAAGTGCCATTTGCCGCCGAAGCATTATCCCTTTTTCGTAAAAGGGGATTTGATTCCAATGCGTCCAATCACTTTTTTTCGTTATGTTTTCAGCTGAGAAGGGCTTTTTACTTTATTGATCGGGGCCTTGTGGGCCGGAGCCCTTGCATGAAAAAAATGCGTGAAGACCTGTGGAATAATGTATTCACTTATGACCTGGACTTATACAATCAGTATCTGTGGAACCGGATGGAAGATTTTTCAACATTGATCCTGGGAGAAACCGGCACCGGCAAGGGAGCCGCTGCCATGGCCATCGGCAGAAGCGGATATATTCCGTTTGATGAAAAAACAGGGTGTTTTGCCGAAAGCTTTACACGATCCTGTGTGGCATTGAATCTTTCGCAGTTTCAGGAAAATCTGATTGAATCCGAATTGTTCGGTCATAAAAAAGGTGCATTTACCGGGGCTGTGGAAGACCACAAGGGCATTTTTAACCGGTGCAGCAAATACGGTTCAATATTTTTAGATGAAATCGGAGAGGTCTCGATCCCTGTCCAGATCAAACTGCTGAAGGTTTTGGAAGAAAGATTATTCTGCCCGGTCGGCAGCCATAAAGAATACCGATTTAAAGGCAGAATCATCGCAGCCACAAACCGTTCAATCGAAACCATTGCGCAAAAATCATTATTACGGGATGATTTTTTTTACCGGCTATGCTCGGATATTATACAGATCCCGCCCTTGTGGCAACGGATCAGGGAAGATTCCGGGGAACTTGATGATCTTCTGGCTTTTACGATTGAAAGGATTACCGGCCGGCCATCGCCTGAACTTCTTGAAATGACGACAAAAAAAATTCATGACCAGCTGGGAAAAAATTACAGGTGGCCCGGAAACGTTCGGGAGCTGGGCCAGTGTGTGAGAAGAATCCTGTTAAAAAGAAGCTATAAAAGCATTTTTGATAAGGAAACGACTGATTCAGCGCCGGGACTGTCAAAAGACATGGAAAACGGAAACATTGACGCCAAAAACCTGATAAAAAAATATTGCCGGCTTTTATATGACAAATTTGGAACTTATGGGGAAGTGGCCCGGAGAACCGGCCTGGACCGGCGGACGGTTAAAAAACATATTGAAAATTGAAACCGGCTTAACACATTGATGCAAAAATCAACCTCATTTTTCACAGTCCGGATTCATCCATATGCAAGGCATAAAAGGTGAGAACCTGTAGCACGCTATACCGCGAAACACTTATAACGCAGCAGATGGAAGGATCGGGCTTGTGCGGGTTAATCCCTTATGACATTATAGCAGATGACCGGCTCCATTTTATTCTTTACATAAACCTCACCCCTGCTTTCGATGTTGAATTCGCCAGGATTTTCAAGAAATGTCTGCTCCCCGATGATAATCTCGCCGCCAATCGCCATTTCCTCAAATCGCGCGGCCACATTAACACAATCCCCGATAACCGTATAATCCATCCTGTTTGACGACCCGATATTTCCAATAATCGCATTGCCGGTATTAACACCAATACCGACTTCAAAAAGCTCATGGTTGGTCTGGAGTCTTTTTTTCATCATTTCTTCAGTGGCTTCCTGCATCTCAATGGCGGTTCGAATAGCATTTTCAGCCGCATTCCCCGACGCATCCACGAGTCCGAAAACGGCGATCATCTGGTCACCGACAAATTTATCCAGCAATCCGTTATTTTTGAAAACAATATCGACCATTACGCTAAAGTATTGATTCAGCATCAAAACCACATCTTCGGCAGTCATGCGTTCGGCAATTGTGGTAAAAGAACGGATATCTGCAAACAGAACGGTAACCTGGCGCCTTTCGGTATCAACCAGCCCGCCGCCTTTTAAGTCAATCAGTTTTTCAACCAGATTATTACCCACATAGCGGCTCAAACGGTTTCTGAGTTCTTCTTCCTGTTTTGTTTTCTGATAAGATAAAGCCAGGTCCCGGGAATACACCATCAACTGGGTAGCCTGCTCCTGGTTTTTGCGTTTCATCTTATCCAGCCTGCCAATAAGAGAATTAAAATGGGTCGCGATTTCATTTAACTCCCGGTCCGCCTGAATCTGAATCGGTTCAGTTTTATCGCCATTTTCAGCCAGCCGGGTTTCCCTGCTCAAATAAAAAACGTTGTCTGCAGATCTTCGAATCAGGGAATAACCGGTAAGCGTTGACATTAGAATGATGGGAAGATACAGAATGAATGTCTCGGAAATCGAAATTTTACCGATTACATACAAATAAAAAAGCAGAAGATAAGGAATGACAGCCATCAACGCCAGGGCCGCCAGCATCTTACCCCCAACAGAATTGTAATCACGACGATAAGTCTGTTTCATGGTAATTTACCGGAATAAAGAACTATCAATTCTTTCAAATTCAAAAGGTTTGTGAAATGATACAGCAATGCCTGTTTTAACACCTGATTCTTCCTGGCCATTTGTCTCAATTTGATGAATACGGACTACCGATGCCTCGGTTTTAATGCAGGCGCGGACATCTTCCGTACCGGCTAAAAAAATATCCAGTTTTAAAAGCTGCCCCGGATAATATCTTTCCGGTAATCGTGAGATAAACATGGCTCCCCCGCCGGACACATCATGCAGCTCACTTCTTTCGCTGTCTTGATGTTCCTCACTGCCAATAACAGAAGCTATAACTTCAAATTCGATGGAAAAGCGATTAAAGGATCTTTTATACGGATTCCCATCTAACGGGGCTGCTTGTTCTTGCCCGGAAGACCGATTAAAAAATTTAAGAAGGTGTTTAAAGGTGAGATCCATTTGATATATTTTACAGCTCCTGAATTAATTCTATCCGTTACTTCATCTTCTGATTTTAATCCAACAGGAATAACTTATTGATCAATCCGCCAATAAATCCAGCAAATGTTTTTTTTATTTCTCCAGGCTACGAACAAAAATACATAAATTATATATCTAACTGATACACACCCTACGGACCTCATCCATATCAGAAAGCCCGTCAAACACTTTCAGGATTCCGTCCTGCATGAGGGTTGTCATACCTTGTTCGTTTGCTTTGATAAATAAATCTTCCGCACTGGCCTGTTTTTTAATCATTCGTTTGATGTCCGCCGTTCCCTCCATGAGCTCATGAATTCCCAATCGGCCCTTATATCCGGTACCATTACACTGATCACATCCGACCGGCGCATACAGCTTGAGGTCCGGGGATAATTTTATCCCGGTCTTTATAAAATCTTCTTCTCCGTAATCGTTAACAATATCTTCAAACTCTTCCTGGCTCGGAGAATAAGCTTTCCGACAGTTCTTGCACAATCGGCGCAGCAGGCGTTGCGCCAATACGGCAAGAAAAGCATCGGAAAAATTTAATGGATTCAGCCCCATATCTAAAAGACGGGTCACCGTTTCCGGGGCGCTGTTGGTATGAAGTGTTGAGAAAACCAGATGGCCGGTCAACGAGGCTTCGACGCCGATAGATGCTGTTTCATAGTCACGCATCTCACCAACCATAATCACATCAGGGTCAGCCCTTAAAAAGGCACGCATAATTCTTGAAAAATCCAGGCCGATCTTATTCTTCACCTCAACCTGCCGCAACCCGAGCTGAGAGATTTCAACAGGATCTTCAGCCGTCCAGATTTTACGTTCCGGCGTGTTAATATGGTGCAGTGCTGAATGAAGGGTTGTTGTTTTACCGGATCCGGTGGGACCGACAACAAGAACCAGACCATAGGGCTTGGCAATCGCTTTTAGTAGAACTTCCATATTCCTTTCAGTCAGGGTCAAATCTGCCAGTTTCATTGCGCCGCTGGTTGCCAGAATTCTCATAACAACGTCTTCCTGACTGTCGGCGGTGGGCAAAGTCGCGACCCGCAACTCAAAGGGAGGAATACCTTTTCGTTTAAACTTGATTTTCCCATCCTGGGGCAATCGCTTTTCTGCGATATCAAGGTTTGACATGATTTTAATTCTGGATAAAATCGCTGTTGCAAAGGAATTCGGGACTTCAAGAAAATCCTGGCAGACCCCGTCAATCCTGAAACGTACTTTTGTCCGTTTTGCGATGGTAGACGGTTCTATATGTATATCAGATGCGTCTTTACGATACGCGGTAATTAATATCTGATCCACCAGCTGAACGACTTTTCCGGAGGCTTCGTTAACTGATTCATCAAGGTCATCGTCCTCATCATCGACCTCCTCAAATGCGATATCCGGCATTTGATCAAATTCATCAGATGAAGCTCCAGGGCTCACTTCTGTCTTGTGCGTCTTGCCCTGTGCAAAGAAATGATTTATGGTTTCAACGATATCTTCTTTCATACCAACGGAAAATACAAACTTGTTGGTATTAAAAAGTGCTTTGGCATGATCAAGTTTGCTAAGATCCTTTGGATCATCGATCAAAATCTCAATATGATCGATTTCCCAATGGAGCGGCACCCATACATCCTGAACCAAAAAAGGTTTTTTTAAATTGCTGATCAGTTCATAAGGAACTTCCATTTTGGGATCAAATGTTTTAAACGGGCAGTTATAATAGGCAGACAGAGACTTTCCGATATCCTCTTTAGAGGTTTTAAACTGTTCCATCAAAACAGCTTCAACACTTTTTTTCAATTTTTTGGACAAGCCCAAGGCTTTCTGAAGCTGGTCCGTATCCACAATTTTGTTGCGCAACAGATAATCATACCGTGAGTCAAACCGTTTATCCGGCTGAACAGACTCAATTTTTTCTTTAATTTTAGGATAAATCGGATCGATTTTTTGAACTGACTCATAACACCTGATGGCCAGTTCCTTATAGTGGCGTTTATCCAGCTCAACACCCAGCATAAAATAAATCGAGGCCCGGGTCTTATTATCCAGGTTATTTTCTTTAAGAATCGTTTCTACTTCCTGAACGACATCCGAAGGGCTGTTAACGGCCAGGTTACATTCCAGAAAATCCGCAAAAAAATCATCGAATAAATAATCTGTCTGAAATAATTTTTTATATTCTGAAACTGCTTCCTTGTATAATCCGAGCTCCTTAAAAGCGGTTGCGCTGTCACAGATCTCAGGACCGCTTTCCCCAATTGAAAGCCCGGTTTTTATGTGAGACACCTCTTCGGTTGACAGGTTATACGGGGTTTGATTGTCTTTGTCTTCAATCTCCTTACCGAGTTCGTTAACTTTGAATTTAATTTTTTGGATAACTTCTTCAGCCAGATCAGCATCCTCGGCTAAAATATCTTTATACAATTCTAGGGCTTCATCATAAAGCCCATGCTTTTCATAGGCTTCTGCCGATTTAATTTTCGCTTGACAATCTTCAGCTTTCGTTTGCACACTTTCCATGATTGCGACTCCTGGCCAGTCTTTTTGTTTTTAACTTACATGTAAAGCCAGCTGTTTTTTTTATGGAGTAAAAATATTAAGAGAAACTATTAAGAAACCGTTATGCATGTCACACGAGATTGATTTAATACATAAACAGATTAATGAGCGGAAAAATAAACGTTAAGATACAATTTTTAATTCAAAAATATCTTTAAAATATCTTTTTTCTCAGGATTTTACCGATTCGTTTACTGGCCGGCTGTATTTTTGTCAGCAATGGAAGCAAAATTTCACAATTAAGCCTTACTAATGAAATAGGAGCATTATCACCGATAATAACAATCAGAAATCCAGTCTCGCTTTTTTTAATATAAAACCGCGCGCTGTCATAAATTAACTCAGCATCTTTAATACTGCTCATCTCAATGGTAAACGGCTCCCAATTAATCTGAGAAAGTTTTTCCTCCTCTTCTCTGAAATCAGGAGAAAACTTACTCAGCATCACGCTACCCTCAGTCGAGACAACCATGAGCCCGTGAACGCCTTCTATTCCCATCACATCTTTGAATATATCTTTCATAACATTATCCGAGCAGATCTTTCATATTAATGGTCATATGTAAAAATTAATTATATAGTTTCTATCCCAGAACCTCAAGAATGCGATCCCAGGGGGAGTTCGATGAAATTGATATCACTGTTGTTTCTTCTCCCGGGACAATAATAAACTGGTCATTCGTCTCCCGGTTGGCGTATAATACATTTAAACAACCGCAATTAAAGGCATTTCCAATATTTAAACCTTGATCTATCAAAGCATCCCAATTCGGGTCATGATAGATATCCAGAACCCCGTCTCGGCTGCCGATAGAATTTTTAATTTTCATGCGAATCGTATCAATCGGAGAAAGTTTTGTCACTTCAACGTCTTTTTTTACCGGGCGGACCTTTGCAGCGATTTCAGGCTTCTTAGTCGGAATTTCACGGGCAGTCGGTTTGGGGTTCGCGACTGCCGATTCCGGCTTTTTTTCCTGAATCGGTGAATCCAAAAGGATTTCGCTATTAGCGGCCTCTTCTTCCATTTCAATTTCTTCGGCCAGCTCATCTTTCACGCGCATGGCATCCAATAAAATGGCTTGGAGATCTCCCCGGATAATCTTTTCCTGAAATACACAGTCATGTTCAATTGACAATGAAACATTGGACCAGGATAAAATTTCATAGGCCGCATCTTTGCCCTGGTTTTCGCCCACCCGGGCATTCATCAGTTCACCGTTTCTGAAAAACAGGACGCCGCCCCGATTCCCTTTTTTATCAACTATCCGCAACGTGCTTGTCTGCTGTTCCATTTCAATGAGCTGCAAAAATGTTTCCAGGGTGACATTGTGAAGGCTTCCGCCTTCCGCTTTTTTATTTAAAGTTTTTGTTATTTCACCAAACAATTCAATGGCGGTAAACGGTTTTTTCAAATAACCGGTGGCGCCACTCTTGATTACCACATCTTTAGTCTTCGGTTTATCATAAGAGGTCATCATATACACTGGAATATCCGGAAATTTCTTCAAAATACCTGATAGCAGCTCAAAACCGTCCATTCCCGGCATTCGTAAATCAGAAACAACAAATGACACATATGTCTTTTTGAGTAAATCTAAAGCTGAATTTCCAGAATCGGCTGTTAATACATTAAATGTCTCTGAAAATCCCTCTAGATCTTTCTGAATCAAGCGTAGAAATGCCTGGTCATCATCAACGATTAAAACATTGGGTCTCATTTTCTATTCCTTTTATTCTACAAAAGATGATACATGGAATCATCTGGTCACTTATAAGTGTGCTACATTTCTATATTAAAATCAATGATTTCATCAGTGTATTTTTTTTTCCACGTCGCCAGGTATTTTCTGAAAACCGCTGTCATGCCAAGACCTGCAGTCATATCTTTAACACATTCAACAATCGAAACCACAAGCTCTTTCTGACTGGCGGTTCCGTTGAATGTTACTTTGCCATGCGAATATCGAAATTCAGCGGCAAATGGATCGAGAAAATCATACTGATCCACTTTATTAACAAACTCTTTGTTCAGCAGTGTTTCAAAATCAACCTTGATCCGCTTGTTTGACCTGACCACTTTTTCCAATAAGACCAAAAGGTCCTGAAGCATGCGCAATACACGCTGCGGGTCCTTTTGCGGTCGTACTGTGGATTTATTGGGATGAGCGGGCTTGGATGACTTTAAAACCGGCTTGGCCGATTTTATTTCAGAAGGCTTAGCCAGTGTGGTTATTTTTGACAATTGGATTTTCTTAACATTAAAAATTCCGCCAACTTCCCGGGATCTTTTTATCAAATCATCCCGATATTCAACAGATCGATCCAGTTCACCATCGCCCTGGGCGGATGCCCCGCCAATCACTTCACCATTGTATATAAACAACAGCCCACCGCCGGAATTCTGATTTAATTTCACATCAATATAACCGGTAACTTTTTCATTTTCCATCTTTTTGATCAGGGCTTCAAGGTCTGTAAATTCTGAACTCAAATCACTGTACAATTGTTCGGCATTTGAAAGATTTGCCCAGTAATAAACTCTTTCTGGTAAAATATAATACACTGTAACCGAATAATTGTTTTTAGAAACAGTTTCTTTAATTTTGTTTAATGCGGCACTACCTTTAAACTCTTCTTTTTTACCTTTATAGTAGCCGTTGAGCAGGTTGTCCTCATCAAAAAATATAACCCCTTCAGATACCGGAGATTTAAAATAAACTCCACCGGTACCTAATGCGCCCTGGTAATGTTCAAGCAGCTTATCAATTTTAAGGTAATAACTGTTTAAATCCTGAGCAGCAGGCTTCTCCCTCGGTATTATAATCATTGCTTCATCCTGTAAAATTTCTACCGGAAAAACTAAACCGGAGAAATATTATTTAATTCTTATATAACAAAACAAGCAATGTGCCATTATTGAGCACATTGCTTGTTTTGTTAGAGTAACATCTTTTTAAAAATTATCGTCTTCGTCTTAACCGCTCAATCGAAAATCTGAGACTGTCCTGCATTCTTGAAATCGCATCAGCAAGACTGCCGATTTCATCTTTTGAATGAACATCAATTTCAGCTTCAAGGTCACCGACACTGATGCGGTCAGCCGCTTCCGTCAGATACTGAATATTCCTGGTCAGCCGGTAACCGTAAACAATAATAATTAAGCCGATCAATATAATAGCACCAATCAGAATACCAAAGTTGATATTGCGGGTGTCGTCAGCCAGTTTTTTGGCCCTGTTCTTTAGGGTCTCTGTTTTGTTTGTAAACTCATCAATATATGCAGTACTCATCATCAGAAACGGCTTTCCTTCCAGTTGTATCGGGGCGACTGCCATATATTTTTCCCTGATTTTCCCATCCGGATCCTTCCAGCGATAAAAGCCTTCAGACTCTTTCATCCCCTGAGCACCAGTTAGTGCTTTAAAAAAGTGGTCAAAGTAAGGACCAAGAGCTTTTCTAATCATGTCAATATCATCAATTCCGATAATATTCGGATTAGGATGCGCCCAAATTGTCCAATTCTGGCCTTTATCCGGCTCCGGTTGCTGGATTAGAGTTGTATAGCCACTCTGCCCGACACTCTGTACTGCAATGCCGCTGAATTCAGGATCATAGAAAAAATCTTCTCGAACCAGATCTGGATGGCTTCTCAAATAAATCTCAGCCTGTAACGCCACATCCCTGGCTTTCTGCATCAATTTTTCTTTACCTTCTTCCAAAACAAGGGCGGTACTGTCTTCGGTAATTTCATTGGCCAGCTTGTTTAACTGCTGTTGAGAAATATATCCGGAAGCTGCCATCAAGAGAATCGGAAGGACGAGAAAGAGAATCATCATTTTTCCTCTTAACCCGAGCCAGCCGCTGGAACGAATTTCAGTTGATCCGGCACTGATTCTTTCCGGACGTTCAGCGGGTTCTTCTTCTCTTTCATCGACATCGGGTTCCAGTGAAGGCATGCTGGGAACATCAGCTGCTGCGAAATCATCAGCAGGTTCTTCCGTCGCTTCAATCAATTTTGAGATCTGGGTCACATGCCCGCATTCACCACATCGGACCCTGACGGATTTACCTTTATACTGGTCTAGTTTATCAGGGTCTATATGATAAACTTTCCCGCACTCTTCACAAATAACCGTCATATCTTCTCCTCCTTAATTAAATTGGCAGCATTGATATATAACATTGATATAGAATCTGGCACTTTATAATCAATTAACTTTATTAATTTATGCTTTTACTTCTCGAAGCTTTCTGACCATGGCTTGCTGAAATGCAACTTTTCTCTCTTCTCTGAGAATTTGGCGGGCCAGTAAATCCACCAGTTCGGCAGCACGGTGGGAGGGAAATTTTAATTGACTCTCTCCCATTTCACTGATTTCATCCTCAATCACAACGTCAGCAATGGGACCCATTGCCCGGGACAATTCTGCAGATAAATAATGAAAAAAGGATTTTTCCAGCTTGGGGATTGCCTCTTTTGCGGTTTCGCAAAGATGAAGTTTATAAAGGCGATTTAAAATCGACCTGAGCTGTTTTAAATTCATATTTAACGACTGGGCAACCTGGCCGAGGTTCTTTGTCCCGTCAAGTTCCATCAGAACCTGCAACATTTCACTATCCAGCGAAACCTCTCCCAAGTCAGCCCGAACTGTTCTTTTAAGAACCAGTTTAGCCATATCACCTGCGAAAACGTTCATTTATTCAGTCTCCGAAAAATCATTAAATATTAAACTATATCATTCTATTACAAAACATTTACCAATAAACAAAAAACCAAGCGCAAACTGTTATTGTCAGGCGCCGAGATTTTTGATTATCTGTCGTAATGTATGGAATTCTGCCTTGATCTCCTTTTTGATTTGTTCCACCATATAATCAATCGCTTCTTTGGATTCCGGCGACAGCCCTGCACCGCTGACCGGTTGCGCCACTCTGGCATCAACACCTGCAGCAGGTTCTGCAGTTATTGTCGGCGCGCCAGCACTATCCCTGATAAGAACCCGTTGCTTAAAATCCTTAAATTTTTTAACTTCAATATTAAGCAATTGTTTCTTCTGATTTCCCTTCATTCCGGGAGAAAGAAGGACCTTTTCAAAACTTTTATATACAGAAGCAACAAACTTAATGGAATCCGGATGCGCGCGGGCCTTTTTGGCTTTGATATACTTACCGATGGATTCATGCAGTTTCAGGAAAAGTGAAAGGACTTTATCATCCTTATATTTCTTTTGCAGGCGCTTTGTTTCCGTCAGAAAATCAACCATTGTTTCATCGGTAATTTCCCAGTCAATGGAAAAAACCAGTGCCTTTAAATTTCTAATCGGAGAGTCTTCGCCAAAACTATCGACATCACTGTCAGAGCTTGGTTTCGTTGTCTTTTTGGGCATACTTTTTGATTCGTCAGCAACACTGACTGCATCAGAAGATTCTATTGAAACCGGAATCACTTCGGAATCATCATCTCCAAACAATTCATCTAATCGACTTGAAACCTCGGCGCCGAGGCTTCCATCGTCATCCTTCGTAGTCAATGCGTTGCCCTCCTATTCAAGTTTCTTTCTCAATGATCCGACTGTTAATGCAATAATTTTTTTCATTGTTGCGGCAACATTATCTCCCTTAACGGCACTTGCCGCAAAACTCGGTGCCTTTAAACGGCTGTTCAGGTCTCGTTGAAGTGTATCGGTTGAAAGAATAGGGATGCCTTCTTCTTCCAGGTCGCGTTTGTTATACTGCAATACCAGCGGAATATTAAAAATACTCTTATTAAATGTTTCCAGGTTTTCTTTAAGGTTTTGTAACGAACGGATATTCATTTCGCGTCTTAAATCCATTGAATCAGCGACAAATACCAAGCCGTCCACACCTCTCAAAACCAATCGTCTCGTGGCATTATATTTTACCTGGCCGGGTACGGTGTAAAGCTGGACCTTAATGCTGTGCCCTTTAATTTCACCTATGTCGAATGGTAAAAAATCGAAAAACAGGGTTCGGTCCCCATAAGTTTTTACCGTCACCATTTCATTCTGAATTCGTTTTTTAAACTTCTTATTTATATACTCAAGATTTGTTGTTTTACCCCCTCGGCCTGGACCATAGTAGACTATTTTTACCTGGACCTCCTTCTTTTTCGGATTTATTAATGCCAAATCACCTACCTCCAGCACTCACAGGTTAAATAAAATTTTGCCGATTACCATAACAAATCCGGCAACAAACAACATTAGATGCCAACAAATTTAATCGCCAATAAAATTGACGAAGACTATTCTCTATTTGTTATTATTTAACAGAAATAAAGATTAGATCAAAACTTGAATTCGCTTGATCGCTTCTGCTACTTTTAAGCGCAAGAAACCCAAAGACACATTTTTATTAAAAATAGTAAGCAACAATAAATCTTCTACAACTTTACTGAAATGAATGCTTTCTTCTTCGCCTTTATGAAAAAGAAGCGAAAATTCCTGTTCACCGATAATATTTGCCATTGCACTGACCGCACCATAATTCCCGGCCGCAAGGGCAGCTAAAGAATACACGTCATGACTTGCATCACCGTTTTCAAGATTAACGATTACATTGCCGGCCAAATCCATCAAAATGACGCTTTGCACACCTAAATCAATGAGCTCTTCCTGAAGAATATTCTCAATTGACTCAATCTGCTGCTTATCAAATTCGATTGTAAAATCCATCTATTATCACCCCTTCACAAATATATTCAGTAGCCGTCATCGATATCGAATCAAAAAAAATAAATTGAATCGAAAATCGCTGTTTTGTCAGATAAACGATATTAAGCTTTAGCGTATTACTTTTATTTAATCAAACAAAAACTATATTTTGCTGAAATAATGCTCAACCAGTTTTTCAGCAAGCCCGGTATAATTATTCACCGTCAGTTTTTTCATTCGTGCTTTCACCGCTTCCGGAACTTTTTCAAGGTCATCAACAAATTGACTGATATCATCGACAGAAATACGCCTGCCCCGAGTAAGACCTTTTAATTTTTCATATGGATTTTCTTCTTTATACACCCGCATCACGGTCTGAATCGCTTCCGCCAGTAATTCAGGATTGGCCTCAAGGTCATTTTCAATGACTTCGTGGTTAATTCCAATCTTGTTCAGACCCTTTATTGTGCTTTGCAGCCCAATCACGAGATATCCCCAGACTGCGCCTAAATTGCGGAGGACGGTGCTGTCTGTCAAATCCCGCTGGAACCTTGAGTTTAACAATTTTACCGCAAGATGCTCCATAATGGAAATAGCCATTCCCATGTTTCCTTCACTGTTTTCAAAATCAATGGGGTTGACTTTATGGGGCATTGTTGAAGACCCCACTTCTCCTGGAACCGTTTTTTGTTTAAAATAGCCTAAAGATATGTATCCCCACATATCCCGGTCCAGATCAATAATGGTTGAAGCGGTTCGAATCAGGTTATGCAGTATTTCAGAGAGATAATTATTCGGATTAATCTGGGTTGTGTATAAAATGGGTGTCAGGCCTAAATACTGTGAAATAAATTTTTCACTGGCCTCAATCCAGTTAATGTCCGGAAAAACGAATTGATGTGCGTTAAAATTACCGCTGGCACCGTTCATTTTGGCGTGCACATACAGTAACTTCAGATTTGTCAATTCAATCCTTAAACGCCAGGCATAGTTTACAAATTCTTTTCCGGCCGTTGTCGGCGTTGCCGGCTGCCCATGCGTCCGGGACATCATGGGAACGCCCTTATATTCTTTTGCATAGGATTCAATTTGTTCAATCACTGCTGAAATATCACCAATAAGCTTTGCACGGCCTTCTTTCACCATTAAAGCATATGATGTATTATTAATATCATCAGACGTACAGGCAAAGTGCACCCACTCCTTCAGATGCGCCATCCCCATTTCCGTCAGTTTCTGTTTTATATAGTATTCAACAGCCTTGACATCGTGATTTGTCTCTTTTTCAATTTCTTTTACCTCAACCGCCGAATCCACATTAAAATCGGAAAAAATAGAATCAATCCGCTGGATATCTTCTTCAGAGACAGTTTCAACGGCCAGTTCCCGGAATAAAAACTTCAGCCATTGAATTTCAACAAATACCCTATGTTTGATTAATCCGTATTCTGAAAATATTTCATTTAATTCTTTTGTATAACGACGGTAACGCCCGTCAAAAATTGAAATCGCCTGTATGCTATTCATTTCCTGTCCTTATTATCTTTTTATGGGAAAAATTGTTTTTTATGAAAAATTACTATTTTTCTATATTTTTAAAATTAATTCAAGCCCGTTACAATCATCAGATTACCCCTGGGGCTCCTCTTTAACCGGATCGCCAAAATATGCTGTCGGCTGGGTCTCTTTGATATATTTTCGGATACCGCTGACAATTCCGTCACAGAGCTCGCCCTGATACTTTATATCCTTTAAACGCTGGCATTCCGTCTTGTTGCTGATAAAAGAAGTTTCAATCAAAACCGCCGGCATCTGAGCACCGATCAGCACATAAAAGGGCGCCCGCTTAACCCCTTTATTCTTAATCCGGTCATATTTCCCCCCCATATTACGGCACAACTCTTTTTGCACATATGTTGCCAGTCGACTGGATTCATTTATTTTTGCATTCTGAAGCAAGTCATTCAATATGGTTTGAAGTTCACTGATATTTTTCTCCGAAGTCGCATTTTCCCTTGCTGCAACTGTTATGGATTCATCATCCGTTGTTAAATTCAAAAAGTATGTTTCAATTCCGAATGCCCGTTTATTTCTTGAGGCATTGGCATGAATGGAAATAAACAGGTCTCCTTTTTTTGTGTTTGCGATGGCAGTCCGTTCTTCCAGAGTCAGATATTTATCTCGTTCCCGAGTCAGAATGACCTCACAACCCAATTCCCGCCTGATTTTTTCAGCCAGCTTTTTTGCAATCTCCAAAACCACATTTTTTTCATGCACCCCTTTCAAATAGCCGGGCGCTCCGTAATCCTTACCGCCATGCCCGGGATCAATCACAATTCGCTGAACACCCAATGCCAACTGTCTTGCGATGGATGCGGTATCCGGGCTATTACGATCTTGTTCCAGAGACGCTTTTTGGGAAGAAGCCTGGCCTCTTACATCAATAACAATCCTGAAAGGATTAGAAAGAGAAAAAATATTATAATCTTCAAACGAATTAATGTCGATGACCACGCGAACATTATCCGCAGTATACTGACCGGCCCTGACCGCCTTCAACAGGCTGTCATTGATCGGTATCGTTTTTTGGGTATTCCCCAACCGGCTGTTTTTTAAATCAACATAGAGTCGCTGATGGGACTTATCAATTGCAGGGTCTTTCTTCAACAGGTTGTTCTGAAATTGCGTAGCCCTGTCGGTATCAATAACAACCCTTGTGTATTCAGGATTCGACCAGTAGCGGATGCCGGTCACGGTCGCCGGCCCGGAATTATTTTCTTTCTCAGGTTCTGCTGAAGCAGTTGTTTTTTTAACCGAAGCAGCCGTATGTTTCGGTTTTGGGGTTTCGCTGCTCAAAATCAGTGATTGAATATCATCTTTGAGCCTGTTTTCCGCTTTTTTGCTGTACGCGCTGTCCGAATATTGACGAACAATTTTTTCAAATAATTCTTTTGATTTTTGCTTATCTTCTTCCTTAAAGGAATGTTTATACAAATCTTCGTAAAGGTTACCCATCATGTAAAGGCCGGCCGCCGCCCATGGCCCTGATGGATCCTGCTCGTAAACCGATTCAAACTTTTTAATTGATTCCAACCAGTAACTGCGGAATTTCTGTTTGTTCGGATGGGAAAGCAGTTCCGTGTAACTTGCTTCTGCTTCAAAAAATTTCTTTTTCACAGATGCAATATCTCCGGGACCGCGATTGTATTTTGGCAGATTTTTTATGGCTGCCAACGCTCTATTTTTATATGCACTTGCCGGATATTGTTTGACGATTTGTTTATAAATTTTCTCAGCTTCCTGCCGGTCTTCTTTTTTATAAGAATGACGGTACAGATCCTCGTAAAGACCGCCCATATTAAACAGACCGGCGGCAGCCCAGATTCCCGAAGGATCCTGCTGATATACGGCCTCGAATTTCCGAATGCACCCAAACCAGTGACTGCGATATTTCTGCTTAACGGGATTTTTCCGAAGTTCCTGACGGCATGCTTCCGCCTGAAAAAAAAGATTCTTTGAAGTGGAACCGGATGAGGCACAGGACCAGAATACAGATACGGTACAACAAATTAATATCGTTATGAAAGTTTTTCTTTTTGACATAAATAATAACAGTCTTGTTCTAATCCTTAAATAACAATTAAGTTCTTGAATAAATCTAAAAGCGAGATCAGTGATCAGACATTTTTTTTATAGCAGGCTCCATGGAACCGCCGCCGGCTTTTTCCTTAAGCTGGCTTAAATAGTTGAGCGCCTCCAGCGGTGTCATCGAGGCGATATCAACTTCTCTTAATTTTTCCAAAATCACATTTTCCGGTGCCCGAAACAGGCTCAGCTGGACCTGCCCGCTGTTTGACAATTTCTTTTCCTCACGGCTGCTTTCTTTGTCACCCAGCACGTGACCGGCATGTTCAATATTCGAAAGCACCTTTTTCGCGCGTTTAATCACTTTATCCGGAATTCCTGCCAGCCGCGCCACCTGTATCCCATAGCTGCGATTGGTACCACCCTCAACAATTTTATGCAGGAAAATAATTTCATCATTCCATTCCTTAACCGCAATATTGAAATTTTTAACCCGCGGCTTGACCTTCACCAGGTCAGTCAATTCATGATAATGGGTCGCAAAAAGCGTTTTCACCCCGGCACCGCGTATGTCATGCAGAAATTCAGCCACCGCCCAGGCAATACTCAACCCGTCAAAGGTACTCGTCCCCCTTCCGATTTCATCCATGATCACAAGGCTGTCCGGAGACGAATTATTAATTATGTTGGCCGTTTCCTCCATTTCCACCATAAACGTGCTCTGGCCCTGGGACAGGTTGTCCAGTGCGCCGACACGGGTAAATATTCTATCGGTAATCGAGACAGAGGCATAACTTGCCGGTACAAACGCCCCCACCTGTGCGATAAGCACGATGAGCGCCACCTGACGCAGGACCGTCGATTTGCCGGCCATATTGGGCCCGGTAATAATCAGCACCTGTTGATCCCGGTTGTCTATATGAATGGTATTGGGAACATAACGCTCGCCGGCCAGCAACTTTTCAACCACCGGATGCCGGCCGTCTTCAATATGGATCACCCCGTCGGTATTGATTTCCGGGCGAACATAATCATTTAGGTCGGCAATTTGAGCATAGTTTAAAAGACAATCCAGCTTTGCAATAAACCGGGCAGCTGCCATAATTGCTGCATTATTCCCAACCACATGCGCCCGGATCTCACAAAACAGCTCGTACTCGAGTGCGGCCCGCTTCTCTTCGGCGCCCAGCACTTTGGTTTCAAATTTTTTAAGATCATCTGTAATATATCTTTCCGCATTCACCAGGGTCTGTTTCCTGACATAATGCGGGGGCACTGATTTTGAATGGGATTTTGGCACCTCTATAAAATAGCCGAAAACCTTATTGTATCGTACTTTCAACGAACCAATGCCGGTAGTTTCCTTCTCTTTTGATTCCAGTCCCACCAGCCAGCCCTTGCCGTCACGGGAAATTTTTATCAGTTCATCAAGCTCACTGTTGTAGCCGGATCTTATCATTCCGCCTTCATTGACCGCTGGCGGGGGGGTATCCACGATGGCGTGGTCGATCAGTTCCGCTGTCTGCCTCAACGGCGAATAATTTAATTCATCCCATTGGAATAAATCAGCCGTCAGGTGCTTTAATTCCCGGATAATTTCAGGCAAGGCAAAGATGGATTGTTTCAACGCCAGAAGATCCCTGGCAGTTGAATATCCCATCGAAATTCTGCCGGCCAGTCTTTCGATATCTGCAACCGATTTTAAATGCCCCCGAATCGATTTACGAATGGCAATGTTGTTCTTTACTTCTTCAACCGCATCCAGTCGGGCATTTATTTCGGAAATATCCACCAATGGGTATCGAAGCCATTTTTTTAAAAGCCTTCCCCCCATGGCTGTGACGGTTGCATCCATCACGCCGAGCAGTGTCCCCTGCCTGGATCCGGTTTTTATATTTTTAAAGAGTTCAAGATTATTAAAACTGATCTCATCAATTAACAGATAATGGTCAAGTACATATGTTTCCAGGCCCGTGAGATGTTTAATCTCCTGTTTTTGCGAATCCTGAACATAGAAAACAAGGGCTCCGGCCGCACAGATCCCGGCAAGCATCTTTTCACACCCGAAACCTTCCAGGCTTCGGGTGTTAAACTGCTCGAGTAAACGACTTCTTGCTTCACGATAAGTAAATATCCGGTCCGGAAGAAAAGTGATGGAAGTATGGGAAAAGGATTTTAAAAAGGAGGAAAAAAAAGAGTCTGTTTTTAAGGCTTCCGCCAGAATAATTTCATTGGGAGATATTTTATGGGCTTCTTCGATAATCGACTCAGGGCTGTTTGTTTCAGCCACCCGAAATGTACCGGTGGATAAATCCAGACAGGAAAGGCCAAAAAAATCCTTATGCCGTGAGACCCCTAAAACAAAATTATGGGATTTTTCATCTAAAAGCGCATCATTAATCACCATGCCGGGAGTAACAACACGGACAACATCCCTTTTGACCAGTCCTTTGGCCTTGGACGCATCTTCTGTCTGTTCACATATGGCGACCTTGTATCCTTTATTAATCAGTCTTGAGATATACCCTTCAACCGCCTTGACGGGAACACCGCACATGGGGACCGCATCGTCATTCTTCTTGTTTCTGGCGGTTAATGTAATTTCAAGCTCGCGGGATGCCGTCTTGGCATCATCAAGAAACATTTCATAAAAATCCCCCATCCTGTAGAACAGTATAAAGTCCATATACTGTTCCTTTATCGCCAGATACTGCTTCATCATGGGGGTGATTTTAGATTGCGTCATGGACAATTTTTTTTAAAAATTAGAATACTCTTTTATGAAAATTAAGTTGCTGATGACTCGGTAACATTTACCGCTTTACTGGTAATTGGACGGTCTGGATTTGACTCGGCAGCTTGCCGTGATGCAAGATCGGCTTCTAAATCAGAAATCTTTTTCCCGGCATTTGTTAACTCATCCTTTAACCTGCGCAGGGTTTTTCGCGCCACAAACCTTTCAGAAAGGCTGCTGAAATAAGAAATGAGCAAGCCCACAAGAAAAAAAATCAAAAAGTAAAGTCCAATTTGCAGTTCCGGAGCATGATAATTGCCGATCAAATAATCAATTTCGACACCTTTTTTTTCAACCAAAAAAGTCAGGTTCTGCCAAGAAACGACAACAAGCAGAACCGCTAACATCAGCCAAAAAGTCAGCTTAACCTTTCTCATTTAAACCTCTCCATCTTCAGGTTGACGGTACAAAATCATTTCCCGGAAAAGCAATCGGGACGGCTATTTTTTTTTATGAAAAACACCGGACAATGACACGATTATGTAAAAATATTGTTTAATAATGCATTGCAATTAGACATATTGACTTTTTTAATATAAAAACTCAACCGTTTTTTCGATTAAATATACCACGGAATATTGCATGCAAAGGGTATAGATTGCATTACAGCGGAACAATCTCCGCATTACCCCAGATGCCCATTTTTGCTCCGGCAATGACAACTATTCCGGAAACACCGTCAATCAGTTTTCCAGAATCAATCGCCCGCTGAATTTCCTTTTCAGACGTGACCTGATTGCAGATTGACGTGGCCGCGGCATCTGCGACAGCGCATGAATGGGAGACGACGCATACCGCATCCGCTTTTCCGGCACTAAAAGAATGTCCGATGGTTGCCGATGAAGTGCACACGGCAAATGGTGTGTCCTGAAAATCAAGGCGAATTCCAAAACGCATGCTCAAGGGGGAGTGCCCCGCATAAATGGAATAAGTAAACGGCCGATTCAGCTTAATAAATATATCACCGCCGTTTTCAACGATAATTTCATTTGAATACACCAGAAGTTCGGTACCCACCGATTCCGCAACCGCTCCGGCCACGGCTGCCATGGGACCAACGCCGGCAAGGATTCCGGCGTCCGCCATCTCCCGGACAATCAATGGGGTCGGTTCATCAATTATCCAGGGTACAAGCGTTTTTAAAAACTGAGGATGTGAATTGATATAGGATTCGATGTAGCCCCTGATTTTAAAAACATGTTCTTTTGCTTCATTTTCAAGCAGCCGGTCCGCGCAGATCCACAAATCCGTTTCCTTGACCGACACGCCGAAGGATACCAGACCGCCGGTTTTAATCAAATCACGATATGTTCTTTTCTCATACATAAATCAGCGCCTAAATTGGTCAAAATGCCTATTGCCAAAGCCTAAGGGTTTGCAAAAAAAGAAATTTACGTTTTAGAGTTTCGAGGCACCCGCATAACAAGGCGCGAGAAGGGCAAATAGCTGGACTATTTAACCGCCGAGCAACGCAGTCATGCGGAATGGATCGGCTCAATAAAATGTGAAGTTATTTTTGAGCGAGCCCTTAATATTCAAAGACTGATAGGCTTCGGCTTCAACGCATCAGGGGATTGTCTTAAAAAATACTGGTCTGTCATGCCCGCAATAAAATCTCGAACGATTTCCTCCGGGCAATGACCGGCCACATATTCATCTGACATGCCGTTAATAAAATTTTTAAAAACCGGAGAAGAAATCCTGTTCTCTTCAACATCATCCAGAAACCGGCTGAAAGTTTCCTTAAATAGCTGCTCGATTATCGGCAACTCTTTTTTGATCAGCGGATTCATATAGATCCGTTCATAATTAAAGTTCTTCAGGCACTTCAAGGCTTCCGAGACTTCAGGACTGAATGAAACATAAGGTTTTCCGTAACTGTTTAAAATAATGTCCGTGACCAGGGAATATACAATCTTGCCGTTCGTATCCCCTAAACAGCTCACGCTTCCTGCAGGCAGTTCAGTCCGCCTGACAAGGCCCAGCCGGATGGCATCTTCAATATCTCTCCCAATATAGCTGACCGTGTCCGAAAAACGTACCACGCAGCCTTCCAGAGACATGGGAATAAGACTGACAGGATCGCCGGATTTCTTATGGTCTATTTCCGATTCATGGTCTGAAAATTTTTTCCCGCGATTGGGTTCAACCCTCAGATTATGAATTTCACCATCATGGCACAAAATCCCGTCTAATGTCTGCAGGCATAGATTCCAGCCGCGCCCTTTGCGCTCAACCTTTTCCAGAAAATGGACGCTCTGAACGTTGTGATGAAACCGGCCGATATTAAATGACGTGCATATTTCTGATAAAATTCTTTCGCCATCATGACCGAATGGAGGATGTCCGATGTCATGGCCGATTGCAATGGCTTCAATCAAGTCTTCATTTAACCCGAGAAACCGGCCGATGGTTCTCGCCACCCTGGAAACCAGCTGAACATGAAGCATCCGGTGTGTAATATGATCATTTTTGATCAGATAAAAAACCTGTGTTTTATCAATATACCGGGTATAGGCCATTGAATTGAGTATACGATCCACATCAACCGCAAAGCTCTGGCGATAGTCACTCGCCAGCCTTTCTTCCGGAAATCTGCGAATGCCGTCAATGCTTCTTGTGGCGAAATCAGCGAGCAAATCCGCTTCTCTGTGATCCAATATACCGCTTAATTTTTCAAGTGAATCTGAGCTATATTTCTCCATTCCGGATCATCGCCTCCATCAGCCGGCTATAATCAATCCCGGCTTTCTTAAAACCGGCCTTGCCATATTTCATATTCGCTTCCAGTACATAATACCTGTTTTCACATTCACAGATATCGATACCCACATCATTCCATCCGCAGCGCCGGGCAGTATCAAGGGCAAGTTCAAGGGCCTTTTCCGGGATATTGTCAAAAGATATCTCAGCCCCGAGCCCCACATTGCTTCTAAACTCTCCGGGCGGGTTAACCCGCCAGTATGCATGCGCGACGCGGTCTCCAATAATAACAACCCGAATGTCCCGGTCAATCGGCAGGTACTCCTGAATATATGCCACTTTCGTCAAGCAACAGTACTCTTCCAATTCATTTTGATTATGAATCAGAAACACGCCCCGGCCCAAAGCCGACCCCCGGGGGATTTTTCCAATAAACGGAAAATTAAAATATGATAATATCTTTTCTCGTTTACTTTTTGCGTAAAAGGTTCTGGTTGCCGGATGAGGAATTCTCAGCAGCTTGAATAGTGCCGTCTGTTTGATTTTATCCTGGACAAACCGGTAGGTGTGAATACTGGGAAATATGTTTTTCCCCATTGCATCAAACATGTCCGCATAAAATGATGACGGATAATAAACTCTGTTACAATTGATTATCAGTGATGTTTCTTCTTCGGTGTAATCTGAAAAATTTGGATGAACGCCCAGAGTTATAACATTTGTGCAGTGCCTCAGCCGGGATTCCAGAGCGATAATCTTTTTTGGATAATTCATCAGGTCAAAGTCAAAAAAAAATTTATATTTTACAAATATCCACCAAGCGAAAAGCAGGAAAAACCGGTTAAATCAAATCAATCCGCAGGAGAAATTTCAAACGTTGAAGGCAGCACATTAATATCAGACCAGTATCTGTCAACTATAAAACTGAATCCCTGGTTATCCCCATTGGTAATTACCAGATGAAAAGGGATCTGACGTTTGTTGACGGTTTCTGTGGTTTTAAACTCAACCTGATATGCTTTGCTTCCCCACCTGAATATTTCAACTTTTTCAGGAACAAACCCATTGAAAAATATTTTTTCAACCACGCCCAACCAGTGTTTCCTGAAAATCAGAACATATCGGTCATCCGAATCCGCCTGTTTTAGCAAAACGGAATCATGTTCGTATACCGGGATTCCCCCTGCCAGATATTCAATCATTTCGCTGGTTTTTATGGAGACTCCGGTCACCTGCTTTAAATTCGGATCCGAGCTTGCCTTGCCGTATACATGGGAATCCATATGGGACAAAAAAGAATAATGGTTTCCGTCAAATATAAATTTAGCCACCGGCTGACCGGGAAGGCCCAGGAATTCAATTCGAAGCCGACCATCTGCCGTTCCCAGCCATGCTGCGCGAGATGTCCGAGACATGTCTGAATCCCAGACACTGATTTTGCCGATCCCCTTAAAAGACCTAACCGCGTAATTTCTCTGTTCAAGGATTGAAAGGTACCTGCTCACTTCCGGAGGTGCTTTTTGAAAATCAAACCCGGCATCTTTCTTTACGATATTATAGCAGGCAGGCAAAAACAGAGTGGTCAGAAAAAAAGCAAGACAGGTTTTTGCATTCATCCGGTTTAAAACTTCTTTCATCCGGCTTAAAACCCATCCTGATTCAGTTGCTCAATTTTTTCCTGCAACCCTTTTTTATCCTTATCCGCCTTCTGAAGTGCCTGTTCGTAATATTCAAGCGCCTTTGCCGGATCGTTCATTTGAATGTAAATATCTCCCAAATGTTCTAAAACGACCGGATCATCGGGAATGAGTTCAACGGCCCGCTTGAGCTGCAGCAATGCTTCTTCAAAAAGACCCTTTTTAAAATATACCCATCCGAGACTGTCAATGATGTAACCATTATCCGGTTTATATTCCAGGGCCTTTTTAATCATGGCTTCGGCTTCATCCAGTTGAATCCCTTGATCTGCATAGGTGTACCCAAGGTAATTCAATGCATCCGCATGTTCCGAATTCAACTTGAGAACAGCTTCCATCTGCTCAATGGCCAGATCGACGTCCCCCTGCCGGTCATAAATAACCCCTAATTCAAAGAGCAGATCCGTATTTTGCGGATCAATCAGAAGCCCTTCCCGGATTAACCGAATAGACGCTTCTGTCATGTCCTTTTCTTTATAAAAAGAAGTCAGGTAAGGGATTAATTCCAGCTTTGTAGAATCCGGAACCCTGGTCATGGCATCCGTTAACACCTCAATTCCCGTATCAAAATCATTATTATTGTAATAAATGATGGACATGTGTATGAGAGCGTTCTGATAAAACCGGGTATCTGATTTGACGGCTTTAAAATTTTCAAGGGCCAGGTCCAGACTGCCTTTTTCATAATAAACAATAGCGGTTGCATAAGCGATCTCGGAACTTTTCGGGGCACCTTCCGACATTCCGTTAAGAGCAATAATGGCATCATCGGCCCGCTTCTGGAGTATCAGATATTGCAATACGGTTCCGACCACATTAGGATCGCCTAAACTCCTTTCTCCCAAATCTCTTAGAATGGATCCGGATTTTACGGTATCCTTTTTATTATACAAAAGCCCCAATTCGATTGCGGCAATAAGATTGTCCGGATTTCGATCAAGGATTTGTTCGTACATTTTTATTATTTTCTGCTCCTGATTGGTTAACCGGTAGATCTTAACTAGTTCAAGGCGGGCTTCATCCAGTGACGGCGAAAGTTCAAGAACCTTTAAAAACGCCTCTTCCGCTTTATCGTATTCGGCTCTGACGCCATAAATTTCTCCGATATAATAATATCCCACATAATTATCGGGAAAGTGTTCCAGCATGTTTTCATATACACGAAAGGCATTATCCATATCTCCTTCCGCAAAATACATTTTGCCCAAAATCTGATAAACGCTTTTCCGTTTCGGATCATTTAAAAGTACTTTTTCATATATCGGTTTTACATCCGCTTCTTTATTTAACGTCTTTTTTATTGTTGCTGACATCACCAGGGCGTCCACCGATTCAGGATCCTTTTCAAGAATCTCTTCAACAACCACCAGCGCGTTTTCATTTTCTTCCTTGTGAAGATATAAAATAGCCAGCTCTTTTTTTAAAAATAACGATGCAGGATCCTCTTCCATTGCCAGTTTCATAAAATAAATGGCATCATCCAAACGACCGCGGCCTTTTAAAATCTGAGATTCCATGAACAAATAATAACTGTTGCCGGAACTGCCATCTTCACCGGGCTGCTGCGGGCTGATCATCTGGTCGTCCGTATAATAGCCTTCAGGCGCACCTGGCTTGGCTTTCTTCAGAGCACACCCATCAAGCATAAAAATAAAACATATCAAAACAGCTAACGTACCAATCCATTTTTTCATTTTATTGTCCTGATTGGAGCTATAAAAACTTCCATCCCTACTCATATAAATCAAAGTCCGGTATCTCATCTTTGAAAAACGCTTTCATTTTTTTTATTATATTTTTTTCAAGCTGGCGAACCCGTTCTCGTGAAATACTGTATTTATCGCCAATATCCTGTAACGTTAACGGCGTGTCTGTAAATATCCGTTTATCAAATATTTCAAGCTCCCGTTCGGTTAATTGAGTTCTGAATAACGCCACATTTTCCTGCAAAAGGGTTTCGATTTCCTTCTTGGCGACCTGGCTCTCTATGGATGAAGCATTGGAACTCAAAAACTCACCCCTTTCAGTGTCAGAATCTTCTCTCAGCGGTGCATCCAGAGAAATATCCCAGCCGTCAAGCCGCTGGTCCATTTCCATAACCTCTTTTTCAGAAACACCCAACCGGTCGGACAGGAGCTGGGTATGCGGAACAAAACCTTCTTCAATTAATTTCTGCTTCTCTTTTTTGAGCTTGAAAAAAAGCTTCCGCTGCCCCTGGGTGGTTCCGATTTTTACAAGTCGCCAATTGTCCATTATGAACTTTAGGATATATGCTTTTATCCAGAAAGATGCATAATAAGAAAATTTAACGTTTTTATACGGATCAAATTTCTGGACCGCATGCATCAGTCCAATATTACCCTCCTGAATAAGATCAAGCAGATTCTGCATCCACACACGCTGGAATTCCAAGGCAATCTTTACCACCAGTCTTAAATTGGAAGTCGCCATGATAAACGCAGCTTCTGAGTCGTCTTGCTCAGTGATTCTTTTTCCAAGTTCGATTTCCTCATCCCGGGTAAGAAGTCTGTATTGACTAATTTCAGATAAATAACGCTGCAGCGGATCATACTCAACAAGGCTCTTGCTACTGCCGGCCTTGGCTTTTGTCTTTGTTTGATCTACCGATAAATTATTGATATCCGGCTTGTGTTTCTTTTTATTGCTCTTTGCCCGGCTTTTGCTTTTTTTCTTTGGATCACTCATTATGATATCAACCGTCATTTTTTTATTATTTCAAATTTTTAATCATCTCAAATGATTAGGTATAAAAAACCCGCTCTGTTTTGTTCCGATGTTTTTCCCGTGAACTTTCATTCCGTACGTTTAAACTTTGAAAATACAATCGGATTTGCATTATTGCCGAATAAGATATTACAATGCTTATAATGATAAATTACAAGTAGCAATTACTAAATTTTCAATTAAAAAACCGTATATTTTCAATATGCTTGTTAATTTAATTTTATCTTATATTTTAATATGATAAATTATTATATTTGATATGGACAAAAAAAACAAATCATGTTATTTGATTTTTCTTACAAAATGCGCCTGTAGCTCAGCTGGATAGAGCAACGGACTTCTAATCCGTAGGTCAGGGGTTCGAATCCCTTCAGGCGTGCCATCATATAAAGGACTTGCCGGAAATTATTCCGGCAAGTTTTTTTTTGGATTCCGGCTTGACCAGCGCCTCCGCTGAATCACATCCTTTTTGATGCTTTTATTGTACATAATAAATCTTTGATATTTAATCAATAAATACATTCATACCGTCAATCCCGAATTCCCAATTTTATCCAAAGTATTCAACCCGCTGAAATGATGGTTGTGTTTGACAAAGTCGTCAACTTAATTTATTTACCTGAATCATTATAAAAAAAATCTTAAGATTCCATGGAGGGACAAATATGACCTATAACAATATACTTTTTGAAATCAATGACAATATTGCCACCGTCACCATCAACCGCCCCAAATCATTAAATGCGCTCAATACGGAAGTATTAAATGAAATTTTTCAGGCAGCTGAATCTGTGGCCGCCAATGAAGAAATCCGGGTTCTGATCCTGACCGGAAGCGGTGACAAAGCGTTTGTTGCCGGTGCAGATATAACGGAACTGGCTGAATTAAATCCCCTTCAAGGCAAATTTTTTTCTGCAAACGGTCATAAGGCCATGGCAGCGCTTCATGATCTGACAATTCCGGTCATTGCCGCTGTTAACGGCTTTGCCCTGGGCGGTGGGCTTGAACTGGCGCTTTCATGTGATTTTATTTATGCGTCTGAAAACGCAAAATTCGGACTCCCGGAAATCACCCTGGGACTTATCCCCGGATTTGGCGGCACCCAGCGTCTTTCGCGCATTATAGGGAAAAACATGACAAAGGAAATGATTTTCACAGGCAAGATGATTTCCGCACAAGAGGCATCTCAAATGGGATTCGTCAATTTGGTCGTACCGGCGGAAAAACTTATGGAATCGGCCATTAAAACAGCCAAAACAATCGCATCCAGAGGCAAATTTTCTTTAAATATGGCAAAGCAGACCATTAACCAGGGGCTGGATGTTGATCTGACAACAGGCTGCAAAATGGAGATTGATGCTTTCGCCCTATGCATGGCCAGTGAGGACGTCCGGGAAGGGACCCTGGCATTTCTCGAAAAACGAAAACCGGACTTTAAGGGGAATTTAAAAGGCTAAACTTTTCGCTTGACATATTTCATTCTAACAGTTTAATTGTATTATAAATTATAATACAATTAATTCAAACCAGCCGAACCTGAATAATGAAAAAAAATAATTACAGAAGACGAGCCATGGTAAACTTTTTCTTTTTTAACTAGTCTTCCCATGGATCGACAACAAATCAGATACTGAAATTAATTTAACGCCATGGGGAGACGGATAACTGAACCCCTGTGGCATATGCCTTAAAAGGCTGTGGGGTTTACCACCTACAGCCTTTTTTTATGATGAGTGTTTCTGATTTTAAACAAGGATGCAGACCATTTTCATATAACCTAAATTGATCGGTTTAAATTGACCAAGTTTATCAAATTATCATATTCCGGCACGGAATTTGATAAAAGGAGGCAAGGATGATTTTCAACATTGAATATGAGACGATGCCCAGGGAAGCGCTCGAATCCATTCAGCTCAAAAGGCTCCAGGCGGTTCTTTCCCATGTATACGCGACAGTACCATTTTATAAGAAAAAGCTTGATGATGCCGGCATTCTGCCCGGAGATATAAAAACCCTGAAGGATATGGAGCGGCTCCCTTTCACCACCAAACAGGATTTAAGGGATAATTATCCGTTCGGCATGTTTGCCGTACCCATGGCAAACGTGGTTCGCATCCATGCCTCATCCGGAACCACCGGGCAGCCGACGGTTGTCGGTTATACGGCAAGAGACATTGATACATGGTCGGAGCTAATGGCACGCGCTCTTTCAGCTGCCGGTGCCTCACGCGGGGATATAATCCATAATGCCTACGGGTACGGACTTTTTACAGGCGGCCTGGGAGTCCATTACGGCGCGGAAAAATTAGGTGCCTCGGTAATTCCGGTTTCCGGCGGCAATACCAAGCGCCAGGCCATTATCATGAGAGACTTCAAACCCACGATTTTAACCGCAACACCGTCTTATACCTTACATCTGGCGGAAGCGGCCGAAGAAATGGGTATTTCGTTCAAGGACCTGCACTTTAAAGCAGGGATTTTCGGGGCGGAACCATGGTCCGAGGATATGCGGGAAGAAATCGAACGAAAACTTAATATGGATGCCATTGATATTTACGGGCTCAGCGAAGTGATGGGACCCGGTGTGTCCATTGAATGCCTGGAAGCCAAAAAAGGACTCCATATCTTTGAAGACCATTTTATTCCGGAAATCATCAATCCAAATACCGGTGAAGCACTCCCCTACGGTGAAACCGGCGAACTTGTGTTCACCACCATCACAAAAGAAGCTTTTCCCATCATCCGTTACCGGACCCGTGATATTACAACCCTGAATCCGGACCCCTGTATTTGCGGCCGGACCCATGTAAGAATGAACAAGGTCAGCGGCAGAACTGACGACATGCTGATCATCCGGGGCGTCAATGTATTTCCGTCTCAAATTGAAAGTGTACTCATGCAGGTTGAAGGCGTGGAACCACATTATCAGCTTGTTGTAGACAGAAAAGACAACCTTGACACATTAACGGTCCGGGTAGAAATCGATGAGAAATTATTCTCCGACGAAGTCAAACAGCTCCAGCAGTTGGAAAATAAAATTTCAAAAGACATCAAGGAAACACTTGGGGTCTCTGCCAAGGTCAAGCTTGCCGAGCCAAAATCCATTGCACGCAGTGAGGGCAAGGCAGCCCGGGTAATCGATAATCGTAAAATCTAATAATTGTTCAGATAAAGGAGGCACTCCATGCAAGCCGAACAAATATCTATATTTATAGAAAATAAAGCAGGTCGCCTGTCTGATGTTACCGGCATCCTGGCAAAGGCCGGTGTCAATATCCGGGCTTTGGCCGTGGCTGACACATCCGATTTCGGTGTTTTAAGATTAATTGTAGACGACAATGCGAAAGCAGAAGAAGCGCTTAAAAATTCAGGATTTACCGTCCGAAAAACACGCGTTGTTGCCGTAAAAGTGGATGACAACCCCGGCGGCCTCTACAGAATTCTCGACATTCTTAAAAACGCCGGAATCAATGTTGAATATATGTATGCCTTTATCCAGCAAAGCGGTGATAAGGCCATCATGATTTTCAGGTTTGATCAAACCGAAGAAGCCATAAAGGTGTTATTGGATAACAGCGTCACCGTAGTTAACGGGAGTTCACTAAGTACGCTTTAAAAAACCGCATATTCCGATTTTAAAGCAGCATCGATAATTTTTTTTTCACCAATCAATTTTAAATGGTCCTGTAAAAATTCAGAATCCGATGGCAAAGAAAAAAGCTCCAAATTCAAGGCGCACAAATTCAGAGACATGAGATGTAGCGAACCTACTTTAAAGTGACGAAGAATGCAGTGCAACACAGAATTTGGACTTTTTACGAAGCCATCAATTAAAAAGGAGAAAAATTATGTTATTAGTCAACCGATACCGTCCGATGATGTTAATCTTATCGATTATGGCCATCGCAAGCCTGCTGGTCACATCTCCCGCATTTTCCGCATCAGAAAAAAAGCCCTTTAAAATCGGCGGTATTTTTGCCGTAACCGGCCCGGCCTCTTTTTTAGGTGATCCTGAAAAAAAATCCATGGAACTGGTCGTTGAGCAGATTAATGCCGCCGGCGGTATTGACGGGCATATGCTGGAAGCGGTAATTTATGACACGGAAGGAGATCCTTCCAAAGCAGTAATGGGTGTCAGTAAACTCATCAACAAAGACAACGTAATCGCAATTATCGGGCCCAGCCGTACCCCGACGACACTGGCAGTCATGCCCATGATCCAGAAAGCGAAAATTCCGTTTATCAGCTGTGCGGCCGGCAATAAAATCGTTGCCCCGATCGACCCCTGGGTATTTAAAACCGCTCAAAGTGATATTCTGGCGGTTGCTGCAATTTATGAAAATTTAAAAGCAAAAAACACCAAAAAAATCGGTATTATTTCTGTTGGCAATGCATTTGGTGAAAGCGGAAAAGAGCAACTCATTGCCCAGGCGGCAGGTTCCGGCTTAGCGGTTACAAAATCAGAAACATACGGCGCTAAAGACACGGATATGACGGCCCAGTTAACAAAAATCCGTCAGGATAACCCGGAAGCGATTGTTTGCTGGGGAACAAACCCCGGTCCTGCGGTGCTGGCAAAAAACATTCAGCAGCTGGGCCTGGACATTCCCCTTTACCAGAGTCATGGCGTTGCCTCTCCCAAATTTATTGAACTGGCCGGATCGGCTGCTGAAGGCATCATGCTGCCCACCGGAAAGATTCTGGTCGCCGGCCTTCTTCCGGACAGCGATCCCCAAAAAGAAGTTCTCAATGTCTACATTAGTGAGTATGAAAAAAAATACGCCACATCGGTGTCCGGATTTGGCGGATATGCATATGATGCGGTGAAAATACTGGCAGCAGCACTTAAAAACAGTAACGGGGATAAAGAAAAAATCCGTGAAGCAATTGAAAACACAAAAAATCATGTGGGCGTCAGCGGTATTTTCAACTTCAGCAAAACCGACCATAACGGTCTGAGCCCGGAAGCTTTTGTGATGGTAAAAATTAAAGACGGTACATGGGAATTATTAAAATAAGGGGTTCAGGCTGAAGAGTGAAGGCTGAAGAAACCGAAACCGCTTGTTTCAAACAAAAAGTGTTAGAATCTTCAGGTTTCATATAAAAAAATTTTGATATTTCACCGGCCATGGAATTGATTCCATGGCCGGAATTACATGCAATGGACCAATCGATCATGCAAGAAATACTCCAGTATTTATTTTCCGGGATTACCAACGGCGCGATTTATGCCGTCATCGCCATTGGCTTTTCCATGCTCTACAACTCGACGGATCTCATCAATTTTGCGCACGGTGAGTTTGTTATGCTGGGCTCTCTTTGTATGGTAACTTTTTTCGGTTCCATGCATCTGCCGCTGGTGCCGGCAATTATCCTGACCATCATATGCGTCGCTATTGCCGGCCTGGTGTTTGAACGCCTTGCCATTCGTTCGGTCAAGCATCCCGAACCTATTGTATTGATAATAATTACTGTCGGAGCATCTATTTTTTTAAGGGGTCTTGGGATGATCATCTGGGGCAAGGACGCTTACAGTATTCCCTCTTTTTCGTCTCACCCGCCACTGGATATCGCCGGCGCCAAACTGCTTTCCCAAAGCATCTGGATCATTGTAATTTTTCTGGTCGCCTCAGTGGGCCTGCAGCTGTTTTATAAAAAAACTTTAACCGGAAAAGCGATGGAAGCCAATGCCATCAGTAAACGGGCGGCCTGGATTGTCGGGATTCCTTCCAAATTAATGGTTATGCTGGCTTTTGGCTTGAGCACTGCCATGGGGGGGCTGGCCGGTGTAATTATCGCACCGATTACCATGAGCAGTTATGATATGGGAACAATGCTTGGCTTGAAAGGATTCTGCGCCGCCATGCTGGGCGGTCTCGGCAGTCTCTGGGGTGCGCTGATCGGCGGATTTCTCCTCGGCATACTCGAAGCCCTCGGCGTTGGATTTGTTTCTTCAGGGCTAAAGGATGCCACCGCTTTTGTACTGCTTTTATTTATTCTTTACGTAAGGCCCGGCGGCATTATCAGTTCTGCGGATGCGAACCGGTTTTAAGGGGCGGCAGAATGTATAAGGCTGAAGTAAAAAGCCAAATATCGCCTATAATATATCATTCGAGGAAAAGATATAATTATCGGCTGAAAATGCATAACGAGTCATTAACACTAAACCGATTTAACACTTTACACGATATAAACAAATAATGAACAACCACCAGACCCGAAACAGAATCTGCTATGCGGTTTTTTCACTGCTGATTATACTGGCAGGTTATACCATTGAAAATCCGTATTACATTCAGGTGCTCACCTTTATCGGCATCAACACCCTGCTGGCGCTCGGACTGAATATGCTGATGGGCTATGCCGGTCAGATTTCCCTCGGGCATGCCGCTTTTTTCGGCATTGGCGCCTACGGCACAGCTATTTTAACCGTCCATTATAATTTGTCTCCCTGGTTGGCACTGCCGGCCGCCATTGCTGCAGCGATGATTGTGGCCTACATTGTCGGTATCCCGACCCTTAAACTGTCAGGATATTACCTGGGTATGGGGACACTGGGTTTTGGAATGATTGTTAATATTCTGTTCAGGGAATGGAGCAGTGTCACCGGCGGGGCGTCCGGTTTTATCGGCATTCCGACCCTGGAATTAGGTCCGGTTTCATTTTCTTCCGGCCGGAATTATTTTTTCCTGGTCTGGGGATTTGTTCTCACCAGCTTTATTATCTGTCAACGCATCATCGACTCTCGAATCGGCAGGGCTTTGCGTGCAATCCATGATGGTGAAAAAGCGGCATCCGCCGTCGGGGTTGATACACGAAAACTTAAACTCCAGGTCTTTGTACTCAGTGCGGCTTTCAGTGCCCTGGCCGGCTTTTTATATGCCCACCTGGTATTTTTTATCAGTCCGGGTACATTCAGTTTTATCGCCTCCATCCGAATGGTCACCATGGTAGTCATCGGCGGCATGGCCAGTATCTGGGGTTCCCTTCTCGGGGCATCGCTGCTGACACTTCTGCCGGAATGGCTTCATGCTTTTTCCGAATTTGAAATGGTAGTTTATGGACTCATTCTCATGATTGTAATGATTTTTCTCCCCAGGGGATTGACCCGGGGCCTTTTAGATATTTATGAACGGGCCAATAAAAAAAATGACCACTGAACTTCCTTTACTTGAAATCAAAACTGTTTTTAAGGCCTTTGGCGGCGTTCAGGCACTGAGCGATATCACGTTTTCGCTCAATCCCGGATCCATTACCGGCCTGATCGGCCCGAACGGCGCCGGCAAGACAACCCTTTTCAACCTGATCTCCGGGGTTTTTCCGGTGGACAAAGGCAAAATCGTATTTAGCGGAACCGGTATAAAAAATAAAAAGCCCCATACGCTGGTTGATATAGGCATTTCAAGAACCTTTCAAAACGTTGAACTGTTTGAAAGCATGACCGTATTGGAAAATATTTTGGTCGGTCAGCACACACGGACGCGGTGCGGTATGTGGGGCAGCATCCTGCGCTTTCCATGGGTCGCTGGTGAAGAAAAAAAAGCCCACCAATTTGCCATGGAGCTGCTTGACTTTGTCGGACTGAACGGGCATGCGGATAAAACAAGCGGAGACCTTCCGTTTGGCTGGCAGCGTCTGCTGGAAATAGCGCGAGCCCTGGCATCTCGTCCCAAACTGCTGCTGCTGGATGAACCTGCAGCCGGCTTAAACATTGTAGAAACCATGCAGTTGGGTGATTTAATCAAAAAAATCCGTGAACAGGGAGTGACCGTCCTTCTAGTGGAACATGATATGAGCCTGACAATGGAAATTTCCGACTGGATTGTGGTTCTGGATCAGGGGGAAAAAATAGCCCAGGGCACCCCGAGGACCGTTCAGGCGGATGAAAAAGTAATTGCAGCTTACTTAGGGACAGCGGGGAAGAAGACTGAAGACTGAAGGTGGAAGACGGAAGACGGAAGACGGAAGACGCAGGCTGGATTAGCTCATAGAGCGCAATCCGGCATTTATGAAAGGTGAGAGGCTTCTTATTGCCTGAACATAGACATTAACATTTTAATGATAATAAGAACATGCTGAGAATCAGAAACCTGAAATGCTACTATGGTCGGATAATGGCCGTCAAAGGGGTCAGTCTTTCAGTTAAAAAAAGCCAGATCATTACATTAATCGGAGCAAACGGTTCCGGAAAAAGCACGCTTCTTGAAGCCATCTGCGGATTGCTGCCGGGATGGGAAGGCGAAATCACCTTTGAAGGCATCCCCCTTAAAGGATTTGATCCCCCGGCTGTTGTCAAACATGGAATCAGCCTTGTACCGGAAGGCCGTTTAATTTTTCCGCCCATCAGCGTCCTGGATAACCTGAAGCTCGGCGCCTACACCATGTATCGAAAACGACAGCATGCTGCGGTGAAACAGACTCTTGAGAAAATTCTGGAACTGTTTCCCATTTTAGGACAACGTGCAAAACAGGCGGCCGGAACACTTTCAGGCGGCGAACAGCAGATGCTCGCAATCGGCCGCGCGCTCATGTCACATCCCAAACTGCTCCTTTTAGACGAACCGTCCATGGGGCTGGCACCGCTGATTGTTGAAAAAATCTTCCGGACTTTGGAAACATTGAGAGAAGAAGGAATAACCATACTCCTTGTTGAGCAGAATGCTCAGGCCGCGCTCCAGATAGCCGATTACGGCTATGTTTTCGAAACCGGCACAGTGGTCCTCCAGGGGCGGGCTTCAGAGCTTCTGGCGGATCAGGAGGTCAAAAGAGCTTACCTTGGCAAAGATTACGGAGAATTTTATGATGATAAATGATGACTTTATTCGTATGAACTCTGAAGAAAAGAACCAGCTTCAGCTGGAACGCCTTCAAAGCACATTAAACCGGGCATACCGTAATGTTCCTTTTCATAAGAAACGATTCAAGGAAATGGGCATTGATCTGTCTCAAATTGAAAATCTGTCGGATATTGCCCGGCTGCCGTTTATGGAACGCCAGAACATCAGCGAGAACTATCCGTATAATCTTTTTGCTGTGCCCCTTCGGGATATTGTCCGGATTCATACCGCGCCAGGAACCACCCACAGCCCAACCGTCAGCGGATATACCCCCCAGGATCTTTCAAACTGGCAGTCCATTCTGGCAAGAGCGCTTCAGGCATCCGACGTCACTGCCCATGATATTCTTCAAATCACTTTAAATCCGGGACTGGCAAACTGGGGACGGGATTATAAAAACGGCGCTGAAGCAATTGAAGCCAGTGTTATTCCGCATACGCCCATGTCCATTGAAAAGAAACTGATGGTGCTCAGGGACTACAAACCTTCCGTGCTCATCACAACCCCGTCTTCTGCGCTCCAGCTGGCTAACTATGTCCGTAAAAATGAAATCAATACCAATGCCTTTGGATTAAAGACATTAATCCTTATCGGGGAAGCTATAGCGATAGACGACCGTCGATCACTGGAACAAGACCTGCATGTTAATGCCTGGACTCATTACGGGCTCAGTGAGGTTCCGGGACCCGCAATCGCATTTGAATGTGATGCCCATGAAGGCCTTCATATAAATGAAGATCATTTTTTGCCTGAAATCATCGATCCGGAGACCGGCAAAGCCCTGCCGGAAGGACGGTTTGGTGAACTGGTGCTGACAACACTGACAACCCGGGCATTTCCGCTGATTCGATTTAAAACAGGCGATAAAGCAAGAATTATCAATGTCCCGTGCCCCTGCGGTAGAACGCTTTGCCGCATCGAGTGGCTGGGTGATCGCACGGATGACCTGATCAATATCGATGGTGTCAAAGTTCACAAAAAACAGATACAGCTTTCAATTCAATCGCTGCTGGATCTCCCATCCGATGCCGCAAAATTTTTAATCAAAAAGCGGGACGAAAAAAAATATATTGAAGTCTGGATACCGGTCAATGACGCGATCTTTTCCGATGAGATAAAAGAACTGGAAGCCTTAATTCAGAACGCTGAGAAAAATCTTTTAGAAAATATCGGGATCCCGGTGGCGATTCGTCTTAAAGAAAAAAGTATGATTTAGATTTTTATTTATCAACTGTTTCAAAAGATTTGATGATTATGTCAAGTTCAGACGGCATTGGATCCGGCTCCTGATCGGCAGACTGAGTATAAAAATACGCAATTTCTTTGGCCTGAAACGCTTCTTCATTTCCTGCTGAAATATATCCGATGACATCGACCTGGTCAAAGTCATATTTTTCGTCACCAGCCCCGATGGACTCAACAATCTCTTCCTTGTCCGAGACACTGATATCTTCACTTTCAGTGGCAACAAACCACTTTTGCGGAACCCACACCTGCACGCAGGTTTTACATTTACCGGTAACGGCCACTCTTTTGACATCCACCTCACCGACATTTTTTATTTTTCCGGTTGCATCGATTGTCCATCCATTATCACTGAACTGACGCAACGTAAACGACTGTTGTGTCACCTCAAGCTTAGCTTCTTTTTTCTTTTCACAGGCAACCAGGCATAAAACCATCATCGAAAAACAACTGGTTAGCAGTAAAAATCGAGAAGAAATCTTCATTTGCTACCTACCTCATCTGATCTGACAAATAATGTTAATAATTTACAATGCCGCATTTTCTATCAACGTGCATAAATAATATATGTTTAAAATCCATCCAGAAACTGATTTTACTCTTCCACGGTTTCAAAGGACTCGATGACGACTTCCAGCTTTTCAGGCAAGTTCGGAGATTTTTGATCAGCTCGCAATAACATGTCTGCGATTTCTTTGAAGCTGAATGACTCTTCATTTCCGACAGATATATAGCTGATGATATCCTTCTGATAGGGCATTTTTTCAATTTCCGGCGTAATCACCCATTGACCGACAATCCATAATTCACTGCAGGATCTGCAGTAACCGGTGACAATCACCTTTTTGACATCCACTTCACCGACATTTCTGATTTTGCCCCTTGCGTCAATTGTATATTGATTTTCTTTATCCTGCCTTAAAACAAACTCCTGCTCGGTAATTACAACCTTGCCCTGCTTTTTCTTTTCACAGGCGATTAAACTCAGGCTCAGGACTATTGTCAAAATGAGTATTATTAGCCGCTGACAAGATTTCATTGAGAATTCTCCTTTTCAGCTGAAAATACAAAATTTTATAATTTAATAACTCAATGCAATATGACAATTTAAATATTAAAAATTCACTTACAATGGCAAGTCAATATCAATTCATAGTGTTCATCAAACAAAAGAATTCGCCGCTCACATATTTTTTTCATCAATCGATGGTATAGAAAAAAAATCCATTAACCGTCAACGGTTTCAAAAGATTCAACAACGACTTCCAGGTTATCCGGCATCTTGCCTTCCGGCCCCGGGCCGCCCGGCATAAAATAAAATGCAAGTTCCCGAAAACTGAATTCTTCTTCATCTCCGGCGGTCAGGTAACTGATCACATCTTTCTGTTCCGATGTTTTTTCGACATTATTTCTGAACCATATCCCTGCAGACAGGACATCACCGCAGGAGCGGCAGTAGCCGGTGACAACCACTTTTTTCACATCAACATCACCGACATTCCTGATCTTACCCTTTGCATCGACCACCCAGTTGTATTCCGCGTCCTGCCGAATACTGAATTCCTGTTCCGTAATAATTACCTTGCCTTCTTTTTTCTCACCACAGGCTGCAAAACAAAGGCATGCAATCAATAAAAACAAAATCATTGCCGCCATACGCTTATAAAAAAACATAGAAAAAATACCTCCTGAAAACAAAATCATAAAATTTATACGTCATTCAAATTGGTCAAATTAATATACCAAAAAAACTCAAAAATCAAATCTCGATTTACATATAAAAAACCGTCCGGAAATACAAAAACCGTCCGGCACCCCATGAAGGCATATAAAAACAACACCAATATTCATCAGTCCTGATGACTTATTAAATCATTTAAATATCTTCAACAGCATCATATGACTCTATGACTACTTCAATTTTTTCGGGAAACTTGTCCGGTTGGAAATCGGCCGGACCAAAATAGAATGCAACTTCTTTGAAACTGAACTCTTCTTCTCCGCCTATGGCCAGATAACTGACGGTATCTTTCTGTTCTTCGGTTTTTTCACAATCCGATATAAACCAATTTTCACTTATCATTGCCTCACCGCAAGACTTGCAGTAAGCGGTGATTACCACTTTTTTGACATCAACGTCACCCACATTTTTTACTTTTCCGCACGCATCCAGGACATAAGAATTTTCATGTGTCTGCCGAATACTATATTCCGTATCAGTAATTGACAGGCTGCCTTTTTTTTCCTCTTTTGCCGTTTTGCATGAAAAAATACAAAGGCATGCGGTCATCAGGCAGGCGATTGCCGTCATTCGATGGGAGCAATGTCTCATAGTTCTCCTTTTAAACTGATTTTGCTGTTATTTAATCATCACGAGTCTAAAGTAAACTCCTGAAAAAAATATCATTTTAATTTTTTATTGTACGGTTTTGAATGACGCAATAACAATTTCCAGATTTTCCGGAATGGTTTCAAATCTCTCAGGGACTGTATTATAGATAAAAGCAACTCCCTTGAAACTGAATTCTTCTTCAGCCTCCACCGCCAGGTATCTGATGTTATCTTTCTGGTCAGGAGTTTTTTCATACTCCGACACAAACCAGTTGCCGGGATTAATCAATTCCCCTCAGGACCTGCAGTATCCGGTGACGACTGACTGTTTCACATCAACTTCACCCACATTCTTTATCTTGCCTTTGGCATCAGTCGCATAAGCGTTATCAGAATCCTGTCGAACCACAAACTCACTTTCCGTACCAGTAACCTTACCTTCTTTTTTCTCACTACAAGAGAGAATACAAAAACAAGCTGTCATCTAAAGACATACTATAATTAAGAGCCATTGACGAGACACCATACACTCCTCCCTTTCCGGACCGAAAACTAAAACAAGCTCATCGGATTAGAAAAATAAATACAACTATTTATTTTAATGAGGAATTATTATAATTTTATCAAATATGATTATTCGATTTGTGTCAATAGAAATCTAATTAATTAGGAACTATATCGCAACTGCAACAGACAATTCGGATTAAATGCATATCTGACGGTATACAAAACACGAATGAAGTTTTTAGCAATCGCAAATAAAGAACGTTTACACATAATTTTTTTTCCCTTGCGTAACTTCTTTTCCTATTATAAATTATATTGGTGTAAAAAATATTGATCGATTTTGAGTATTAAATACAGTATCCGAACAAAAGGGGAAGACAATGAAAAAAATTGTCACTGGTATTATCTTTCTGGTTAGTTTCCTGATTGCTGTTTCACCCGCACTTTGCAAGACAAAAAACATTGTTCCCAATGGTAGCTTTGAGACAAAAACAACTGAAAATCTTCCCGAAGGATGGCTCACAAAAACTTACCGGGGGACATCCGCCGAGTTCGCCTTTAATGATGCGGAAAAGCACAGTGACTCATATTCATATATGATAAAAATCAATCCGCCCGGCGGAAGTGTATTGTTCTATCCGGAAAAGAAAATTACGAATATCAAACCCGGAAAAAAATACCAGCTCAGCGTCTGGATAAAAGCCAAAGGACTGGGTTACAGCCCCAATTTTATCGCTCCGGCGATTCGGGTCAATTACAAACCCAAAAGACTGTCACCGGTTCCCACGATAGACCTGATGCTTGAAATGAAGGGGGTAAGCGAGTGGAAGAACCTGACACTGACAACCATTGCACCGCTGGACGCAAAACAAATCACCCTTGATTTTCTGCTGACAAAGGGAACCGTCTGGATTGATGATATAGAAATTACAGAAGTCGAGTAATCCGAATCTGAATTTTCACAAGATCATCATACTTGCATTAAACAAATCAGCGCAGGAGCTTTTCTTTTAAAAGTTCCTGCGTTTCTTTTTTGACCCCCGCCTTTTTCTCCAGATAATCTGAAGCAGACCCGTATTTGTTTCGGATATGATCCAGAACAGCATGGATGCATTCTAACGGAGCAGTAAGATAGGGAACAAGTTTGTCCGGATCAACGCCGTAAGATTCAATCAGCTTTAAAATTTTTGTCAGCATTCCAGCAATATAGATATTGGAAAGCTGGTGATCTTGCACAACGGTTTCTTCATCAACGTCCAGCATCAGAAGGATCAGTGCCGCACATGTTCCGGTGCGGTCTTTGCCGCCGGTACAGTGGAAAAGCTGAGCCTGTCCTTCTGAGTCAGCGACACAATTAATCACCTCTCCCCAGACGCTTGCAAACTCTTCGATATTTCTGATATAGCCGTTCACCATAAAATCAGGGGTCAACCAGCTGGCATCTCCCTGTTTCAACCGCGCCATGGCATCGACAAAATCAAATTTTCCATGGGTCACCGGAAGATTGACATGGGTGATGGACCCGTCTTCCGGTAGTTTGTCCGGGGCTTCGCTGACTTCCGCCGGTGTTCGAAAATCAAATACCCGTTCAATCCCAATCTGCTTCATCATCAGATGGTCTTTTTCGGTCAACCGGACCAGACCATCCGCCCTGAACACCTTTCCCCACTTGACTTCACGCCCGTCTCTGGTTTTGTAGCCGCCAATGTCTCTGAAATTCACAGCGCCTTCTAAGGGGACACGCCGCTCTGCAGTCACCATCCGGCCACCTTCTTCATCGACCACATGATAGTAATGCCGGGTTGCCGGATCCAGCCCGGTAATTGTAACACACCCGTTACTTGATTCACCAACAGGCACTTCCTGCAATGCGTCTTTGCTTCTTAAGCCGGCGCATACGGCAACCGTAGGTTTTCTCTCTTTCGGCGCCCAGCATAATTCGACAGTGCTGCTGTCTATCCGGTGAACCTGAACATCCTGCAAAGCCGATGGTTTTCCCTTGTGATCCATAAAAATTCTAATCCTTTTCATTCTGAGGCATGCGGGCAATTTTCTTTAAAACAGGCAATTATTATTTCCGACCCGTTGAAAATACCCTATCATGCCTGATTTCATCTTTTCACTGTTTCGGTGCTAATATATAAACCCGGTCATATTGTTTCCTGATATTTTCATCGCCAAACGGCATAGACCTTGTCTCACTATTTAACCAGACGTCAATCGCGTCATCATAGTGATCACTGGCCGGATTACCGGACTGACCGCCGCTGTTGGTGAGCATCATGGGTTCATCCAGACCGAAATCCACAATCATACGCATTGCCGGAACCAGCCACACATTAAAGTCAGCCCCCTTGTGAAACCCGCTCACATTTAAGGTATTGTAATTCCCTCCGGCCGGGTAAGGGCCCCTGTCTGTATAACCGGCAAGCATGCCAACGGCAAAACGATCAAATGCAGGCAGAAATTCTTTCATCCGGGTGGTCTGCGTCTGCCAGGAATACGTCAGAAGACTGCCCCATGCCCAATTTTCTCGGTCTTTGCCCATCACCTGCTCTGCGGTTGATATGGTTTTCGCCATGGTATCGGCAATGATTTCCGCCCTGGTTTCGACATGCCCGGTTTCAACGTTGTCCCATAAAGGGCTGTCTGCCCGCCCGATCAAATGGTCCTGGTCTGCGGGGTAAATTGCCTGGATCATGGAGATGAAATTTTTCCAGGCATTGCTTTCTTCTCCTTCCAGTTCATCTTTAAAAACATTATGGATAAACTCATGGCGGAAAATACTGTATACCGCCGCTCCTGCGGAATTCGGCAGCATATTCCCGTCAAAACCTTTTAAAATGATAAGCGCCTCATCAGCCCTTGCCATTTTTCGGCTGTTTTCCCATGAATCGATTATTTGCCGGACGTCTGCTATGAAGTCCGGGTGAAAAACCGCATGTTTAAATTTTTCAAAAAAAGGATCCACCCGGTCTTTGTGCATAGCTGCGGAATCCTCCCAGGTATGTTTTTCAGTTTGCCGGATCATTGTTTCTATGCGTTCAGCCCGTTCCGGAGAATACCAGGAAGAGGACAAAACCAAATCCTGATCCGGCGTCACTGTCCGGTGATTGGCCGTTAAAAGATATCCCTGAACAGGATCATGCTCATATGGATGATCATCCGGATCCACATATCCTGTCCAGTCAAACTCCCCGGTCCATCCGGGTGACGGCAGATGCCCCCGGCCTGATTTCCTCAGCGGGTATCTTCCGCTCACCTGCCAGGCAATCCGGTCCGCATCCCCATAGATAAAATTCAGCGCCATGCCCCTGATCTTTCGAATAGCCTGATGCGCGGCATCCATATCCGTTGACCGCATTAACTGAAACATACCGTCAAACAACTGTCCCGGGCAGGTTGCCATCGATTGCAGAGCAAGACCATACCCTGAATCGATTTTTGCCGGCAGCGCCACATTCTTCAGCTCATTTTTCAGAGCTGAATTCAATAAGGGACCGTGCCGGGTGGTATAAACGGTGCGAACAACATCTTTTCCATCTTTTACCTTAAATGTTTCCTTTCGCTGCTCAACCGGATACCAGGCGTCCTGATAAAGATAATGTGTTCTGCCGTCAATCTTTTTGATCTTTTCAATAAAAATATCCTGGTTGTCACCCATCACCATGGTTTCGCCCCAGGCGATATGGCCGTTATATCCGGCGACAATTCCCGGCACCCCGGCAATGGCAATTCCGCCGGCGTCAAGGCCCGGTGATTTCATATGAATAAGCATCCACAAGGATGGCTGTTCCAGGGGCAGATGCGTATCATTGGCAATAATACTTTTCTGCCGGCGCGTCATGGCCGGCGCGATCCCCCAGTTATTAGAAGCAGGCGTTCCCAGCGGTATCATGACCCGATTCAATTGATCATGAACCGATGCCAGAAGGCTTGCGGCATCGCCTACCGAATCCCATGCAACGGTTTCAAGTATTTTTGCTTTTTCAAAACCAAGCGGCTCATCCGGGTAAATCGGGATCAGCCAGGCGGATTTCATTGGACCGATTTTTTTGGCTATGTTGAGGTAGTTGATTTCTTCTGACAGATTAAACGACAGGCCCAGATTATAGACATTGACAATATACAGCGAATTGACCGGTTCCCAGGGTTCAGGCGAATATCTTGTGAGCATGAAATCCATGGGCAGTCTGTCTTCATGGGTTCTGATATAGGCATTGACCCCGGCTGAAAAATCCTCCAGGGCTTTTTTAATATCCGGATTCAGGCTTGCATACTCCTGCCTTGCAGCATCGGCACCACCCAATGTTCGCACATAAACATCCATATCCAGCGCAATATCGCCGGCCATTTCAGACAGGCGCCCCTGCCCCAGCAGCGACAATGATATCATCTGTGCCAGTCGGTCGGATGCCATCACATATCCGGTTGCAAATGCCAGGTCCTGAAAGTTTTTGGCCTCGATGACAGGTACCCCCAGATCATCCCGCCGGATGACCACTTCTTCGTCAATGCCGGCAACGGCAATGGAACCGATATCCGGATCAACGGTGTTTCTTAGCGTAAAATCCATAAAATCAGAGCATCCGGACAGCATCAGCCCCCCAGAAAAAAACAGGCCAGCCAGAACAAAAAGTCTGAAAAATCTAAAAACCGGTTTGCAATCATTCATGCATCACTCCTCCACGACAGGTGCCACGCATTGCGTAAAATAAAAACATTTCAATAAAATCAGGAAATTTTAATATACAGTCATGCCATTTTCGGGGCAAGAGTAAAACAGGCAAAAGCCATAACACACTTTGAAAGCACAAAGGTACGGCGCTTTGCTCCAAATGGATTTTTTTTACAAAGCCACCATAATTGAAAAACGCGCGAAAAAAAGATAATCTATACAAAGCAGCTAATTGCGAGTATATTATATTTACAACAATTATTAAATGATGTCCCATTAACCCGGAAAAAATTACTGGAGAACGCTTCATGCCTTCCGCTGATACCGCGAGCGACTATCATTACCCTGAAAAAATTCTGCAGAAACTTATCCGCTTTGACACCACCAACCCGCCGGGCAATGAAAAGGCTTGTATTGACTATATTGCCGACCTGTTAAAACAAAACGGGATTGAATCGGTTTTAATTGCAAAGGATCCCGGCCGCCCCAATTTAATCGCCAGGCTTAAAGGAAGCAACTACGCCCCGCCCCTGCTCATGTACGGGCATGCGGATGTGGTGACCACAGAAAATCAAATATGGCGGCATCCACCGTTTGAAGGAAAAATATCGAACGGGTTTATCTGGGGTCGGGGGGCTTTAGATATGAAGGGCATGGTTGCCATGATGACCGCCGCGCTTTTACGGGCAAAGGCCGAAAACCTGAAGCCTGCCGGGGATATCGTTTTTGCGGTTCTCAGCGACGAAGAATCCGGCGGAAATTTCGGTGCCCGGTATCTGGTAGAAAATTATCCGGAACAGTTTTCCGGCATCCGTTATGCCATTGGTGAATTCGGCGCATGCGCCATGTATGTGGGACAACAAAAATTTTATCCCATCCAGGTATCGGAAAAACAAATCTGCTGGATCAAGGCAACTATCAAGGGGCCTGGCGGGCATGGATCGTTTCCGTTAAAAAACAGCGCCATGTCCAAAATGGCACAATTCATCAACAAAATCAGCACATCAAACCTGCCTCCGCACATTACCGAAGTTCCCCGGCAAATGATTCAGTCCATTGCGTCTGCCATGCCGATGCCGTCGGGACTGATCCTGCGTCAGCTGCTCAATCCGATGTTAACCGGAAGCGTTTTAAAACTGCTCGGTTCTAAGGGGGATAAATTCAAACCCCTGCTTTTTAACACGGTCAATCCAACGGTTGTCAAAGGCGGCAGTAAAATCAATGTAATCCCTTCGGAAATATCTCTTCAGCTCGATTGTCGCTTGCTGCCGGGCATTACCCCTGAAGATTTAATCGCAGAACTCCGGCAGAGCAACGGAACAGATATCGATATTGACATCCTCAGCTATGATCCCTGCCCTGCAGAACCTGACCTGGGAATGTTCAACCTCTTAGCCGATATCCTGCATGAAGCCGACCCGGAAGGCATCCCCATTCAGATGCTGCTGCCAGGGGCAACCGACGGTCGGTTTTTTTCACGGCTGAACATCCAGACCTACGGATTTACCCCCATGAATCTGTCTCCCGGGTTTGACTTTTTTTCCACCATTCATGCGGCTGATGAACGGGTGCCCGTCGACGCCATTCATTTTGGCGCAAACACCATCTTCCGGCTGATGCAGCGCTACAGAGAATCCGTGATATCCGCAAAAAAAAACTGATTTCCGGCAAAGAATTATCAGCGATATTCACCGGGAGTTGATCCTGTGAATATGGATAATAGCATTGCATTTAATGTTAAACTTGCTCCTGGCCCGAAATACAGCCGGGAAACGATCGATGGCAATATGCACTCTTATATAAAAATCTATTTTGAAATGGGAGGAATGCAGATGCAGTTTAATGCCGTCAATTCGGATGTGCTTAAAGGATGCCATGGCAAACCCTGAAAACTACAAAAATCTGCTTGTCCGGATTTCAGGGCTTAATGCCCATTTTATAAGTCTTACCAAGAATATGCAAATTGAGATTATTGAAAGAGCTGAATATGGATCATAAAAAAACAATTAAACCGCAAGGAGGGATGTTTTGACTGTCCGGATTATAAAAAAAGATCTTATCTGCACAATACTCATCGACAGGCCTGAGGTTAAAAATGCCGTAGACGGTCCCACAGCTGAAAAACTCGCTCAGGCATTCAGAGACTTTGAAAATGATAATGAGTTAAAAGTTGCAGTTCTTGGAGGAACAGGAAACACCTTTTGCGCGGGAGCGGATTTAAAGGCTGTTGCAAGTCTTGACGAAAACAGGATACACCGGCTTGATGAGAATGGAGACGGCCCCATGGGTCCCAGCAGAATGGTCTTAAGCAAACCTGTTGTTGCGGCTGTTTCAGGTTATGCTGTTGCCGGAGGCATTGAACTTGCTCTCTGGTGTGATTTACGAGTTATGGAAAAGACGGCAGTGTTCGGAGTTTTTTGCAGAAGATTCGGTGTCCCGCTTATAGACGGAGGCACAATAAGACTTCCCCGCCTTATCGGAATGAGCCGTGCTCTTGATCTTATCCTCACAGGGCGAGCGGTGGAAGCTGAAGAAGCTTACAATATCGGCCTTGCAAACCGTGTGGTTCCCCACGGCACGGCTGTTCAAGAAGCTGAAAAACTCGCCCGGCAGATTGCTGCGTTCCCAAACGAATGCATGAACAGCGACCGGATGAGCGCTTATGAACAATGGGCGCTTCCTTTGGAAGATGCCTTAAAAAATGAATTTAAGCGCGGTGTTAAAGTTATTGAAAGCGGTGAAACGCTGGACGGCGCAACCCGGTTTAAAGAAGGCAGTGGAAGACACGGTACATTCAATAAACCTTAAGGAGGAATATGTATGGCAGTCGGCAGAAAAACCAAATGGCGCGAACCTTGAGACAAAAAATCACATGCGGGGATACCATAAATATCAATAAAATCAAATGAAATGTAACGCCGGCGAGATGACATTGAATGCATTATCTTCTGTATAAAACACTTACACACGATGCGCATATGACTGCCGGGGGGAGATGCGGCCTTCCAAAAAGGGACATCTCCCGCCACGGTTGTTGACAAAAAGAATATACACTATACTGTCCGAACTCCCTCATTGTCTAAAAAAACTCTATTCCGGTTTCTTGAAGTGGACTGAATAATCCTGCAAATAAAAATTATCCTCCGTTTGTAACATTCCAAAACAAGTAAAAAGAAACATCCCCTCCTCTACAGCCCCCAAAAAAAATTATCGATATTCTACTAATTCAAATAATTATCAAATTTTAATTTATTTTTTAAGTAAAATGCTTGACAGCGTGAATCATTGCGCATATGTTTGCGTACACTTGTACATGCATTTGTTTTGACAAATACATAAACAAACGTCAAAACAATAAAATATACAGATAGCGTCTAAAGCTTTTATGGAATGACCATATTTTTTCTGCAGAAACATGGCTGATAATTATCAATCAGCCAGACTGTAAAGCAAGACATTCAAGGAGGTAAAAATGAAAAATTTCGAAATGACAGGCCCTGCTGGTTTAACGGATAGCTTCATTGATGATTTCAGCGACAAGGATCACGAACTTTCAAACGGTGAAGGCAAAGGCGTGCAGATGAAAAAGTGGAAACCATTTACAGACTTTGTTTTAAGCAAGCTCGTAAAAAAAGCAGAGATAATCAATGGAGAAGCATTACTTGCGACGGATGGCCGACCGGTCGTTGCGATTGCATCCCACGGCCCGAATATCGCCTGGATGCCTCTGGCAGCACTTGTTGGAAGATTTTTCATTGATAATGGATATGGAAACATCATCGGCGGCATGTACCCGCATAAAGCATTGTTTCTGATACCGGGCCTTAAAGGATATTACAAAAGAGTATTGGGAACACCAACGGACGCAAACACCGTCGATGATATCGTAAACTTATTGAAAAACAATGAAATCGAATTGACCGGCACAGCGCCTGAAGGCGCAAACTGTCTTTTATCTTATGACGAATATGTTGCCCCCTTTCGATCAAAAGGAATGATCGCAGCAGCAATTAAAGCAGATGCAAGCATCTGCCTGATGGCCCATCAGGGTGCAGAAGACTGGAATATTCGGGCTGATCTGCCATTCGGCTGGAGCGTACCGTTTACCAATGGCCTCAAAGGCGTCAATATTCCGCTCCTTCCGTATAAGAAGATCAATCGCTATGTTCTTCTGTGCAGGCGTTATGAAGCCTCTATTACATCTGCAGATTTAGAAAATACAACAAAAAGAGAAGCCCGGCTGCTTTTAAATATTGAAATCGAGCGGATCCGCGCTGAAATGAATCTGATGACCGATGAAGTCAAAGAATTGATGAAAAAGAAGTCAGCGACACTCAGACTGGCAAAACCGCAAAAAGTGAAACCATGGAAAAGCAATATATTTCAAATAAAAAACCAGTTGTTTCCTTCTGATGAAGCTTACGGTTAGGAACTGATTTTTTTTAACGTCCATATTAAACAGACTTTTTACGCAATTATCAATTTTGATAGGAGAAAAACCATGTACAGCTCAACAACAAAAATGCCTGAAACCGGCCGATATATATTCAACGATGCCCACCTGGATCAATCGACAAATAAAAAGATGAATAAGACAGACAACATTATCAATTTTATTAAAAAAGACCCCAATATGGCAAAACCGGCCAAAAGCAGCTGGATCAAAGAAATATTAAACAGCCGCACGGAAAAATGGTCCGTGGAGGGCCCGAATGTCGATATGATGAAAAGACACAGTGCCGCATGGGATTTCATTCTGGATCATTATTTTCGTGTGGAGATGACAGGTTGGGAACATCTGCCGGACAAGCCCTCCATGCTGATCGGAATTCATTCCGGAACCTGGCTGACAATGGATGCATGGACGCTGTGTGCGGAATGGTGGCGGAAGTACCAAGGGCGGCGCATCCTTCACGGCACGGCTCACGATGCATTAATGGCCATGCCGGGCCTTGGAAAATATTTTCGTAACGTCGGCGTAATTCCGGCAAAACGTGAGTCCGTTACCGCCGCATTTGCCGCCGGACACGACGTCGTCATCTGGCCGGGGGGCGAAGTGGATGCCATGCGTTCGTGGTCCAAGCGTTATGAGGTTGTGTTAGGCGGCCGAAAAGGATTTATTCGTCAGGCAATTCGCTCCGGCGTACCGATTGTGCCGGTTGCAACGGTGGGCGGGCATGATACGGTTTTTGTGCTTTCGGAATGCCGAAAACTGGCAAAACTTCTCCGTTTAAAAAAGTTTCTGAGAACGGATATCGCGCCGCTTGTCCTTGGGTTTCCGTTCGGGATTACACTCGAGGCGTTTCCGATGCACATTCCGTATCCGGCTAAAATACGGAATGAAATACTTGAGCCCATTGAAATCGACACGGATCCCGAGCGTGCAAAAGACAATGAATATGTAGACAAAAAATACAAAGAGGTTGAATCCTGTATTCAGGAAGGAGTTAACCGTCTTGCCGGACGCCGGAAAGGTCCGGTCTTTGGATAGATATCCGTATTGTATAAATTATGATTACAGTATATAACCCCATAAAAATAAACTATCGGGTTTGTCCCGGGATAAAATATAGAGAATCTCATCAGTCAGGGGGATAAAGAATGGCTTCTCGCAAAGATTTAAAAAAACAAAAAGAAAAAACAAGCCAGGCTCTGATCCAGGCGGCCCTGCAACTCTGCGCAGAAGAAGGGTATGCCAGCTTGAGCTTAAGATCCGTGGCCAGAAAAGCGGGGATTGCGCCGACATCATTTTACCGGCATTTCCGTGAAATCGACGAAATGGGAGTGGCAATGGTTGCTCAGGCCAAAGAAGTGCTGGATGAATGCCTGGCAAAGACCCGGAAAAAAATGACGTTTCCGGCCATTAAAAAAAAAGATTCTCCGGTGCTTTTACTTAAATCAATTGAATGCATGACACGTCCTTTTGTTGAAACATTTATGACTTTTTGGGTAAAAAACACCCAACTGCTCCACTTGTTTTTTCAGGAACGCACGGGCAGTTCAGAGGCGATGCGAACAGCAATTTTTGATTCAACAGACCAGTTAACCGATTTGCTGGCCGATGACTTAAAGCGGCTCTGTAAAACATCCAAAATCGAACCGGGCGATATTCATTTAATCGCAGAAACCATGCTGACGATTGCAAGCTGCAGCGGTATGGAAATGCTGGTTCATCCGGAATCTAAGCCCGATGATATAAGCGGACGCACTATCCGAAAGCTCAATCTCCTTTTGCTGGGAGCCTTGATCTATGAATAAACCATATAGGGAACAAGCCAAAAAGGAGACGGCCATGAATGATCTCATTGATCAACTTCTGGAAGCCCACGTTGCGCATGAATTAAACCGTTTCAAAGACGAATGTTATAAACAGACCATCGAAGAAGAAGTTTCCGCAGTTTTCGAATGGGTCAAAAAAATAAAGCTAAAAGATGTCATGACGGCGGATCAGATCCTGGGAATTATTCGGCGAAATGTGGTCGAGCTTCCTGTTGCCGGCGGCGTTACAGAACTGGCCGGAGAAATGAGCCAAAAAGTATTGGCCTCTCGCCAGAACAAAAAAACATCTCTTGAAGATATCTTTGCACGCAAACAATATGACGATATCGTGGACAAGGTTGGCAGCCTTAAAAGTGCAAGAAACGATTTAATTCATCGTCTTGTAACCAGCTCCGCTTATTCCCAGCAGATTTCAGAAGTTCTGTTCACCGGGATCAAGGAATACCTGCTTGAAGAAAACATTATTGCTAAAAAAGTACCCGGTGTATCTTCTTTGATAAAAGTGGGGAAATTTGCCGTCAATAAAACCATGCATTCTTTAGAGGTTGCGTTAGAAAACAAAGTAAAGAGTTATATTGAAAGCAATCTTGAAAACACCATCCGGCGCAGTGAAAAATCCCTGATCAACTATTTTGATGAAACCCGGATTATTGATACAGGAGAAGAGATCTGGGAATCTGTTGCAGAAACCAAGTTATCTGAATATTTCTCCGCGATTGACGACAATGATATGGAAGACTTTATTGTCATCGGGTATGATTTTTGGCTTCACTTTCGAAAAACAAAGTATTTTAAGGGCATTTATACGGAACTGGTCAAATACTTTTTTAAAAAATACGGAGACAGGGAACTGGATGTCATCTTGGAAGATATTGGGGTTACCCGGAAAATGGTGATTTGCGAACTCACAGAAATCGTCTCTCCCGGGATTGAAAAAGCGCTGTCTATTGGTTATCTGGAAGAACGCATCCGGGCCCGGCTTGAATCCTTCTACCTTTCCAAAAAGACCGCATCTTTAATTTCACCCAAAAAGGATTCACCTCCAAAAACAAAAAAGCCCAAAAAATCAAAACCCGAATAAGGGATTCAGGGCTGAAAAAGTTTAGAATTCAAGAACATTTTCATGTCACCGGATTAGTTCTTTGCACAAAGAAGGCCTTTAAACACCCGGCTAAACAAATCCGATTAAAAGTCCCTGCCGGCGTATCGAACCAACCAGGCACCCGTAGCTATCAGGGCGGCACCAAAAAGCAGGCCATAATTCATCGATTCTCTAAAAATAAGTCCGATTAATAATGAAGACCCGATAGGAATAAAATATGCTAATGCAGCGATTAGATACACCGGACCTTTTTTTACGCCAATTTCCCACCAGGAATATGCCAATCCGACAGGCCCCACTGCCCCGAACAACACCCAGAAAAATGAAGCATTCGTCCATGGGGGCATGTTCTGCCATTGATTCAGAAAAACGGCAATAATGCCTGCAAGAATAGAACAGACAGCAAAATTAAACGCTGTCCCGCCCTTTTCTTCAGGTATTTGCCATTTACGCAACAATACTGAATAAGTCGCCCACATTAAACCACCGACTAAAGCCAGGGCATGTGCTGAAAAATTTGACGGCACTTGAAAAAACAGGTCAAAGCCACGGGAAATCATAACGCCTGCCAGGCCAAACAAGACCCCAATAATTGTCAGGTATGAATTGGGGCGATCTTTAAGTAGAATAATTCCTAAAACAACCACCCAAACCGGCCACAAATAATTCAGTAAATTTATCTGTCCAAGATCTGATTCCGGCGCAATGCCGAAAGCGGCAGCAAGCATAACAGTATAGAGGGCGACGCCAAAAAATCCTGACGCCATAACCCGAACAGGAGGCCGGAAAATGGCTGACAATGGCTGTCGGCGAATGAACTGCAACATAACCGCAGTAAGGGCACCGCCACCAGTCATAAAAGTCAGGTATACCATCGTACCCATCATTTCAGAACCTTTTCGAAAGCACACGCCGCTAAAGCACCAGAGTATCACCGAACCCACTGCAGCCGATATCGCACGGTTTTTAGTATTGCGAGGACTTAACTGCTTATCGGATTTATTCTCTAAGACAGACAATTTTTTCTACATCCAATTTTCACTTTATTTTCTAAGCAATAGCTGTTTTTTTTACGCCGGTTTCTGTATCTGAACATTACCAATAACACTTAATCATCAAAGAGTACGTTTCACAAAAAACAAAACCATTAAACTATAAGAATCATTGGCTATCGATTAAACAATGAGAAATTGTTAAACGGCAAAATTACTGTAATGCCTGGCAACCTATCGGCTATGATCGCTGGTTATACTTTTGATTTCAACCAACCGACAGGCAATACAGTGGGAATCTTTTCCTTGTACGCCAAATATTCATTGCCAAAAGCACTCTCTAAATATAGCTCTTCTTTCTCAACTAATTTCAGGAGCAAAAAATACATCACCAGTGGTGCGGATAAGCCAATCCAGGTATTCATTAAAAGCATAATCCCAGGCACAAAAAAGATTATCCATGCTGAATAGACAGGATGACGGCACATTCCAAAGGTTTTTTCAGTAACAAGACGCCCTGCTGCAAAAGCGCGTTTTATGGTGACTAAAGAAATAATATAAAATGGAATTCCTATTAGAATCAGGATGGATGCAAGCGTGGCTAATACGCCATACGAAACAAAATGTATTTTGAAAAATGGATCAAAATACCAACTTAAGGAAACCATTAAAATGCAATATACCGCTGAAAATAAAGTGTACTTAGGACCAACACCCCAAAATGTCATCTTGCTTGTCATGGCTCATTCCCTTTGTTTTTTTTAAAAGCATAATACCGATTTAAGCGTTAAAGTTATCTTGTTCAATGTGTCCCTCTCATTGATACGACAAGTTCAAATACCATTATACAAAATGGTCAATAGCACAGCAACGCTAAAAAAATGTTATTATACATAATTTAACTGCCATACGAATGGCTATTGTTTTTTATTATCCATGGTGTCACTGTTAAATAATGATAATTATAGTATTTTTATACTAATCTCTCAATAGCCAATACAAAACCCTTATTTAACAAGGAGTAAGTCAGATGTCTCCTTCACTTGCCAAAGAAATGCAGCCGATTATTGAAAACAGCCTGTCCGATGTAGGCGCAATAAAGGCTTATGGCGAAGTGATGGATAAATATCAATCCATACCGTTTGTGCCGGATATAAAAAAAACAGACCTAAACGATTATGTCATCCAAAAAGGCATGGATGGGATTTTTCATTATATGGCCGAAGAAGAAGCCGCTATTCGTAAAAATCCCGCAAAACAGACCACTGAATTGCTAAAGCGGGTGTTTGGAGCAAAATGACAATGCGCACCATGCGAAATTGACTGCCGCCTGGTTTTTCTTTAAGCATTTTCTTTTTTTAAGAAGCATAGCAGGCATCCAAAATTTCAACAAAAAAAAAGCCCCGTATTTGAATATTTCAAATACGGGGCTTTATAAAGAGATTTTTCGGCGGCGTCCTACTCTCCCACACAGCTACCCGTGCAGTACCATCGGCGCTAAAGGGCTTAACTTCCGAGTTCGG
>JAQYVU010000098.1 GCA_030145385.1 Desulfococcaceae bacterium | reverse complement strand
ACTTCCGGATGCGACTTCGATAAAAACCAGAGGCGCCTGCCTGGCATTCTCCAGTCTTATTGACTTGCCGGCCTCCGGCGAAAATGACTGATGCGGTGACAATTCAACTAATTTTGCACCGATATTCAATTGGGCTTCGCCTTCAAGAATCATCCAGTTGACCGCACTGAAGCAATGATCAGTTACATTAAATGAGGCCCGGGGAAGAACCGTCACCTTGCGGACCTGAAAATTTTCACCGGCATCCACTGTTTCGAAAAATCCCCATGATTGAATACTCTTTGTGTGGACCCGCGTTTCTTTTCGGTTTTCTGCTTTTAACGTATCGACAATTTTCTTCACGCCTTGCGTATCAGACAGAGAAGATACCAGCAGTGCATCCGGAGTTTCCACAACTGCCAGATTATCCAGCCCCAAAACCGTCACCAGTCTGCTCTGGGCATTTATGAAAGAGTCTTCAACATCAACACAGATCACATCGCCGCTGATCACATTTCCGGATTCATCTTTATCACCAACATTCCACAACGCCTCCCAGGACCCTAAGTCATCCCATCCGGCGTCTAACGACACCATGATGCCGCGGTCCGTTTTCTCCATGACCGCATAATCAATGGAATCCGATGGACATTGGCCAAACGCCTCCTGATCAAGATAAAAATACCCCTGATCCGACTTTCCGTTTTTAAATGATTTTTCACAGGCATTGACAATCTCCGGTACAAAACGCCGGAGTTCTTCCAAAACCTTAGCCGCCTTGAACATAAACATACCGCTGTTCCAGCAATAATCCCCGGTTGCCAGATAATGCTTGGCGGTCGAAAGATCCGGTTTCTCAACAAATTCATAAATCGAATAGGCTTTGTTAGGACCATTTGCAGAAGCACCAATCAAGGATTCTGCCGGTTCACCCCGACGAATATATCCGTAACCGGTTTCCGGCCGGTCCGGCACAATGCCAAAAGTTACAAGAAACCCCTGCTCGGCAAAACGCTCGGCAATGCGCAAAACTTCATGGAATCGAGGGACATTGCCAATCAAATGATCTGCGGGAAGCACCAGTATCAATGATTCCGGGTCTATTGCCACTGCTTTTAACGCGGCAACAGCAACCGCAGGTGCTGTATTTCGCCCCACGGGCTCCAGAAAAATTTCAGATGGACGGATATTAACTTCGGATAGCTGCTGATCAACGATAAACCGTTGTTTCTCACTGCCGATTATTACCGGTAAAGCCATTTTCTCAAAACCAGCCAGTCGCAAAAGCGTATTTTGAATCATGGTGTGCTCACCGGTCAGATTGAGCAGCTGCTTGGGATACAATTCCCGTGACATCGGCCAGAGCCGCGTGCCGGAACCTCCTGCCAGAACAACAGGTATGATCACTCGTTTTCTCCTCGCTTTTATTAAAATTCAATTTTTTGATTATCTTGAATGGCTAAGTTAAAAGTTCTATATACAAAGCGCAGGGGTTTTTCAGGCCCAAGATAATACAAGTCGTATATTGAGCGACTGAAAAACCGCTACAACGCAGTAGATTGGACTTTTAACGACGCCATAAATCACGGTGACAGCAATTCAAAACCCGTGACTGAATCATAGGATCGCTTTGCACTGGTGTTAATCAATTCAAAAAGAACCACTTCCATGATATGCCAGACCTTAACGCCGGTTCGCACACATCCGGTCACGGAATCATTGTTCCTGCCGCAGGCCATATGCATATGCAGCACCGGTTTTCCTTCTTCGTCCGGGAAAATGGTTCCGGTGCCGGCAACCTCATGCACATTTGCCAGCATATGGGTCATGGGCACGATTTTTTCTGCACGCCCGTCTTCAGGCCCCACCACCAGTCGGCTTTTTTTGTCCGCACCGCCGATAATTATCAGCGCCGCGGCCCGGATGGATTGTTCGGCAGCAAACGCCTCAATTGATTCATGCACGATATCCCCGTCTTCAAGTCGTATCACAAAAACACGCCCCTGGGATGCTTCACTGTACTTCATTTTTTTATCTCCCTGCTCATGGGCCGCGGAAAAAATAATTATCCCATCTTGCTCGTCTTTTGGTCCGTATTCTTTGTTGCGATAAAGCTCACATATCCCGATATGCACGCTTCATCGCGCCTTGAATACAAACCAAAATCCTTCGCCATACTGGGGGCAATTATTTTTTTCCACGGCCCTATATTTTTCCATGCTGGAACGATAATACATCTTCCGGCATATTCATAAGCGGGGTACCGGCAAATGAAATGCACTCTCCGACCTGAAATGCTTCTGCCAGCCGGGTCTTTATCTGATCAAATATTTCCGGTGCACAGGTAAACATCAGCTCATAATCCTCGCCGCCGGACAGCATCATCTTTTCCGGATTTAACGAATATTGGTTACAAAATTCCGACAGCATGGGATCTATTTTAAACAATGACGGTTCAAGCATAATTGAGATATTTGAGGCCAGCGCAATATGGCTTGCATCTCCGGCCAGGCCGTCACTAACGTCCATAACGCATGCGACATTGTGTTCTGCCAGTATTTTTGCCGCATCAAACCGGGCCGTCGGGTGTTTAAATTTTTCGATTAATTTTCGATAACCGGTTTCATTTTTCTTAAGGCATGCCAATCCGGCCCGGGCCAACCCTAAGGGGCCGGTCACATAAACACCGTCTCCCGGCCGGGCACCTGACCGTAGCGGAAAAATATCCGAATGCCCTTCTCCTAAAGCAAACAGGTCTATGGAAAATTCTTCTCCGGAAGAAACATTTCCGCCGCCAAGGGTTGCCTGATATTTTTTAAGTACCCGGCCGATTCCTGAATACAAGTTTTCAATATCCTGCTCAGACATATACGAAGGAATCGACAGGTTGACAAACAAACTCATCGGCCGCGCGTATGACGCCGCCAGATCACTGAAAGTGATTTCCACTGCTTTTTGTCCGATTTCTTCAAGGGTCTGCCAGGCACGTCGAAAATGCGTGTTCTCCTTCTGAGTATCGGTTGTAATCACCGGGTTCGAAATTGTTTCAAACAGGGCCGCATCATCACCCGGCGGGATTTTCAACCCAAAAAAAGCGAAACCGGATGAATTATAATGCGGAGATGTCTTTCTGTTTATCAGTTTATCAATCAGCACAAACTCGTTATTCCAGGCGGATTTCAGCCGTCTCGGGCTACAGTCACAGGCCCTGCCGACTTCACAAGCCCGGCGCACCGGATCTTCTGCCCGGGTAATTGCGCTGATCACGGCAACGCCTGCGGCACCATGGGAAAAACACTCGTCAACCCTAAAAGCGTCAATTCCCCCGATGGCAACCACCGGGCGCGACGATTTTTCAGAAACCTTCCACAACCCATCAAGGCCGATCACCGGGCTGGCATCAGCTTTGGTGTTTGTCGCAAAAACCGGACCGGTACCGATATAATTACAAAAAGAAAGATCCGTTTTCTCCAGTTCTTCAATGGTTGACACGGAGATACCGATAATCGCATCAGGCCCCATAACCTTTCTGGCAATCGAAACTTCCTCATCAGACTGCCCGAGATGCACACCGTCTGCATCCACTGCTTTTGCCAGCAGAATATTATCATTAATAATCAGCGGTACCGAATGCCTCCTGCATAAATCCCGGATAACTTCAATTTCCTTGAAATCTTTTGACGAAAAGGACTTGTGGCGATACTGAATCACAGTGGCTCCTGCGGTGATCGCGATCTCCACCTGTTTTAACGGCGGACAGTCAGGCGCATTTTCATCCGTGATAAAATAAAACCGTAATATTTGGTGTAAATCCAACTAGGACACCTTTATAAAAATTATTCAAACAAATCCACCCAGGTTTTAAAGCGAATTGCCTGATCGGAACCGTAACTTTCAATTTTTGCCACAACCGTATCGATGCTCAGTTCTTCTGTATTCTGATCAATCTTTTTTGAGAAAAATTTATCCGCATAACAGACAATCTGCTCTTCTATGCTTATCGGAATCATGCTCCTCACAGGCAGGGGCAAATTAAATTTAACAATATCCTCGATGCTTAAGCCCGCACCCACATGACGTTCGCAAACCAGGGCATGCCGTTGATATCCCATGTCTTCGATCAGCTTGCGCCCCAGATATCCATGGCACACATAGGGGTATTTGCCGTTACACTCGAGTAAAGAGGCATTGGTATAAAAAATACCGATGTCATGGATCATGGCCGCTTCTTCTATAAAACGGGTGTCCGGCTTGAAATCCGGTATCCTTTCAGCCACGCAAATTGCTTTTTGGGCAACCGCTTCGGAATGTCTTAAAAGTATTTCGCCGGCTTTAGACCCGGGTGCATAAAATTCATTTATAATATCGATCGGATTCATTTAAATAATTTTTATTCTATGCCGTTCCCGACAACAGGACATTCTCGATAAACGGATCCAGGTTGCCGTCTAAAACACTATCCACGTTCCCAACATCCATATTAATCCGGTGGTCTTTAACCATCTGATACGGATGCATCACATAAGAGCGGATCTGGCTTCCCCAGGCAATGTCATCTTTGGTATCATGCATTGCCTGCAGCTTCTTCGTCTGTTTATCTTTTTCCATCTGATACAGCCGGGCACCCAGCACTTTCATTGCCAGTTCCTTATTCCTGAGCTGGGATTTTTCCTGCTGACATTGAACCACAATGTTTGTCGGGAGATGTGTGATCCGGATGGCGCTGCTTGTTTTATTCACATGCTGCCCGCCGGCCCCGCTGGCCCGGAATGTATCTATTCGAAGATCGCCTTCATCAATGTCCACTTCAATTTCATCATCAAGTTCCGGATAGATGAATACGGAAGCAAACGATGTGTGGCGTTTTCCGTTGGCATTAAACGGTGATATCCTGACAAGCCGATGAACCCCGCTTTCAGTTTTCAGATAGCCGTAGGCATAAATTCCGGACACGGAAAAAGTGACGCCCTTGATACCGGCCTCATCCCCGGCCTGATAATCAATCATATTAAGCTTAAAGCCTTTGTGTTCGATCCACCGGGAATACATCCGAAACAGCATTTCCGCCCAGTCCTGGGCTTCTGTCCCCCCGGCACCGGCATTGATGGACATAATGGCATTATTTTTATCATCTTCGCCGTCAAGCATCAACTCCACGGAAAAAATTTTAATCTGTTTTTCTATTTTTTCCGAAAGCGTATGCGCCTCTTCAACAGATTTTTCATCCGCTTCCTCTGTTGCCAGCTCGAACAGGATTTCACATTCCTCCACATCCGCATGCAGAGAATGCCAGCGTTCAATGGTGCCGGAAAGGATCGATCTTTCCTTTAGAATTATTTTTGCATTTCCCGGATCCTCCCAGAACGATTCTTTGGCAATCATATTCTCAATTTCATCAAGCCGCTCTTGTTTTGCCGGAAGGTCAAAGATACTCCTTTAACTTTTCAAGCTGTTCATAAAACCCCTTAATAACTTGTTTTAGCTCTAACGCCATGATGCCTCCTGATTATTCCCTTTATTTCTTATCCTTTATGCAACACACAAGGATGATATTTTTTTCACTGAGTTTTCCGGCTTCTTCAGCCTTTCACCTTCGGTCTTCGGTCTTCAGCTTTCGACCTTAACACCTGACCTGTTAATTTTATCATTATAATAATTGCCAGAACAATAAAGCAACCCAGAACAAGCAGATTCCCGTAGCGAGTGTAAATTGTGGTGTGATTTTTTATCACCGGAACCGAACATGTCATGGCCGCTTCTTCAAAAAGCTCGGACCGATTTAACACCCTTCCGGCCGGATCAATAAATCCGCTAATCCCGGTATTGGCCGCCCGGATCAGAGACCGTCTGTTTTCAACCGCCCTGAATACCGCCATTGAAAAATGCTGATACGGTGCGCCGGTGTTACCAAACCAGGCATCGTTTGTGATATTCACCAAAAGGCCGGCATTGTTTGCCACGGTTTGCCTTGCCAGTTCCGGAAAGATGACTTCATAGCAGATAAGCACACCAATATCCGCCGGGGACCATTTTAATGTATCCCCTTTTTTTCCGGCTTTAAATTCACCGACCTGGGCGACGATATGATTGATAAACGGCAGCCATTTCTTGAGAGGGACATATTCACCAAAAGGCACGAGGTGGACCTTGTCATTTCTGGCCGCAATATCGCCATCCGGCGTCACCAGATACGCACTGTTATAGTAATTCTCCTGATACCCCAAAAATTCAACCGTCGGGCTGCCGACAACAAAAGACGTCTGCATGGCCCGGATTGCCTGTAAAACCATTTTCGTCAACTCGATATTATATTTAAAATAAAACGGCGTGGCCGTTTCCGGCCAGACAATCAAATCAGGATGAGCCTGATTTGCCTGTTCAGAAAGCCGGATATATTTTTTAATGGTATCTGTCCTGAATTTTAAATTCCATTTGGCCAATTGTGCAATGTTGCCCTGAATAACCGCCACATTCAATTTTTCCGATTTTGCCATCATTTTATCCGCTGATTTCAGCCGGACATTTCCATATGCCATTATCAGGAAAAACACAGACACCATCATCAAAAAAGAAGCGGCTATTGTGCGCCCCCCTATTTGACGGCCCTGCCATTTTTCCTTCTTACCATAGAGGAATCCGAAAAAAATTACGGCATTTGCCAGCACTATGACAAAAGAGACCCCATACACGCCGAAAATGTCTGATATCTGGATTAAATTAAGATGAGCAGACTGTGTATAGCCAATCAACCCCCAGGGAAATCCGGTAAAAGCAAATGACCGGACATATTCCAGGCAAACCCAGAAAACCGGAATCAAAAACAGCGAAAAAAACGAACCTGAACAAAAAGTTCTGACCATCCCTGCAAATACCGCTACATACAGGGACAAATAAAACACCAGCGGAATAAAAATGATCACACTCAACCACAAGGGCAGGTATCCGTAAATATTCATTGTGCCGATCAGCCAATAAAGCAGTGTGGCAAAATGAACCATTCCGGCCAGAACACCTAAGATAAGACTATTTCGGACAGTGGTATCCCGTATGGCAAAGAGCAAAAATGCCAGAGCAACCCATGCGGCATATGAAAACCCCACAAGAGGGAATCCCATGGTAAGGGCAATGCCGCTGATAATGGACAAAAATATTTTTTCCCGGCCAAGGCCGGCTGTTTGAATCATCATTTCTTTAATTGGCAGCGGATTTTTTTTTGCGGATCTAATTTAATACGACTTTAACATATTCGAATTGATTATAAAATCAATCATCCTGAGACAGATAACTTAGCATTTACACGGGTTATGTCAACATCGTTTACGCAGCTTTCGTAACAGATTTACGAACAATTTAAAACGGTTTTTAAAAACCACACACTTTATGCAGTTTATGCGTATCTTTTATTTTTTGTAAAAAGATTAATAATAATGTATATGAGATATTTAAAATTCAAAATCATGTAATTATCCTTACAAACAGGTTAAAATCAATAATGAACATACTGATTACCGGCGGTAACGGTCAACTGGGAAAAGACTGTGAACAGGTTTTTAAAAAGCGCCATACCACCGTCTGTGTCGACATTGATGATCTGGACATCACCGACCCGGATCATGCAGATGCCTTTGTCAAAAAAATCCGGCCGGACATCATCATTAATTGCGCGGCATTTACCCAGGTCGACGCCTGTGAGACCCAAAAAGAAGCGGCCGAAAATGTCAATGTCATTGGCCCGAAAAACTTGGCCAAAAGCGCCAAAAAAAATAATTCACTTTTAGTTCACATCTCAACCGACTATGTGTTTGACGGAGAAAAAGAACTGCCAGGATCATATATTGAAACCGATACCCCAACGCCGCTTTCTTATTACGGGATCACCAAACGCGAAGGCGAGCTTTCCGTCATGCATCACACAAGTAATCATATTATCCTCCGCACGGCTTGGCTGTACGGCTTTTACGGCCACAACTTTCTTAAAGCCATCCTTAAAAAAGCCATGAACCAACCGGAAGCAAAAATTAAAATCGTAAACGACCAGTTCGGCACACCCACATGGAGCTTTCGCCTGGCCCTTCAAATAGAGCACCTGATTAACAATAAGGGCCAGGGCCTTTACCACGCTTCTTCCGAAGGTTTTTGCTCCTGGTATGACTTTGCCGAATACTTTCTTGAAAGATTAAATATTGATTGCAACATAAGCCCTTGTACCACGGATGAATACCCGACGCCTGCTGCCCGGCCAAAATGTTCAATTCTCGAGAACAGGCGTCTTAAAACAGACGGACTGAATCGGATGAAACACTGGCAAAAGGATCTGGACGAGTATATTCATCAATACGGAAACCAATTAATCCTGGAGTGCCGGAAATAACCCTGCACAGGAGCTGAAACAATGAACCTGCTCGTTACCGGCGGATGCGGTTTTATCGGAACCAACTTTATCCGCTACCTTTTAAATAAATCCGATTTTACCGGACAAATTATCAATGTTGACCAACTCACATATGCCGGAAACCCGGAAAACCTGGCAGACATTGAAAAAAAATTTCCGGGCCGCTATGCATTTGTTCAGGCCGATATCTGTGATTCGGATAAAATGGCTGAGATTTTTGACGACCATGATGTCGACACGGTCTGCCACTTTGCTGCGGAATCCCATGTGGACCGATCGATTGTTTCCCCGGATGATTTTATTAAAACAAATATCATCGGCACCTTTAACCTGCTTGAAATCTCAAGAAACCGGAAAAACCGCCTGGCCCGGTTTCACCACATCAGCACGGACGAAGTATACGGCAGTCTGGGAAAAGACGGTTATTTTATTGAATCAACCCCTTACCAGCCCAGCAGCCCCTACTCCGCATCCAAAGCATCGTCTGACCACCTGGTCCGGGCATACCATACCACTTACAATCTGCCGGTGACCCTGTCCAATTGCTCTAACAATTACGGACCATACCAGTTTCCGGAAAAACTGATTCCGCTGATGATTTTAAACGCGCTTGAGGAAAAGCCCCTGCCGGTATATGGTGACGGAAAAAATATCCGGGACTGGCTGTATGTGGATGATCACTGCAGCGCCATCTGGAAAATTATCCAACACGGAAAGAATGGGGAAACCTATAATGTCGGCGGGGACTGTGAACTGGAAAACATAAAACTGGTTGAAATGATATGCGATGCCATTGACAGCAAGATCGGTAAAAACCCAGATAAATGGCGAAATGGCGAATCCCGGAAAGGACTGATCAAGTTTGTTAAGGACCGGCCGGGCCATGACCAAAGATATGCCATTGATGCGACGAAAATAAAAACCGAACTGGGATGGACGCCCAAAACACCCGTTGAAACCGGCATTGCCGCCACCATCAACTGGTATATGGAAAATGAGAATTGGGTGAACCGGGTGAAAAGCGGAGCATATCGAGAGTGGATGCAGCGGCAGTATCAATCAGACTGAGCCAAAGTCTCGTTGCGCCAATGAAAAGGATTCATGTTTCCGTGTTCAGGTTTCAGGGAAGATTTCTTGCCTGACATCCGACACCTGACACCTTTTTTGAATTTTATTTGCTTTAAAATTTCAGTTTGTAAAAACTGAACCACCAACCAACGAGAGGTGAATTTTTTTATGAAAGGGATTATTCTTGCCGGCGGTTCCGGAACACGCCTGTATCCGCTGACCCGAGTGACCAGTAAACAGCTTTTGCCGGTTTATGACAAGCCCATGATTTATTATCCCCTGGCAGTGCTTATGCTCGGCGGTATCCGCGACATTCTGATCATCTCAACCCCGCAGGATCTGCCGAATTTTAAAGCACTTTTAGGCGATGGATCATGGCTTGGCATTTCCTTAAGCTATAAAGAACAGCCCCAGCCCGAAGGCCTTGCCCAGGCATTTATTATCGGAGATTCATTTGTCGGGAATGACCCGGTCTGCCTGATCCTGGGCGACAACCTGTTCCACGGTCATAATCTTTCCGGAATCATCAAAAATGCATTAGATGTCAATCACGGCGGGGTGGTGTTCGGTTACCGGGTCAATGATCCGGAGCGCTATGGGGTCGTGGAATTCGGCGACAACGGAAACGTTGTCGGTATTGAAGAAAAACCCGAAAAACCCAAATCCAAATACGCGGTTTCCGGCCTTTATGTCTATGACAATGAAGTCATTCAAATCGCCAAAGACCTGAAACCGTCTGATCGCGGGGAACTTGAAATCACGGATGTCAATCGCGAATATCTTCAGCGGGATGCCCTTAAAGTGGAAATCCTGGGCCGCGGGTTTGCCTGGATGGATATGGGCACCCATGAATCCATGCAGCAGGCAGCCAGTTATGTGCGGGCGGTCCAGAACCGGCAGGGGTTTAAAATTGCCTGTATTGAAGAAATCGCCTATCGCTTAGGGTATATCAACAGTGATCAGTTAAAAGAAGTGGCATCGGAAATGCTTACAAATGATTATGGCAAATATCTCCATGAAATCTCAGAACTGAAGCCGTCGGAACTTGGCAAATGGATGTAAATATAAAGCAATTATCACTTCCCGGGGTATTTCTTATAGAGCCAATATGCTTTGAAGATAACCGCGGGTATTTTATGGAAACCTTTCATCAGAAAAAATATAAAGCTGCCGGCATTGACCACCCATTTGTCCAGGACAACCACTCCCATTCAAGCCAGGGGGTTTTGAGGGGACTCCATTATCAATTAAAACACCCCCAGGGCAAATTAATCTATGCGGTAACCGGCTCTATTTTTGATGTGGCAGTAGACATTCGCTCAGGATCCTCCACGTTCGGCCAGTGGACAGGGGCCGAATTGTCGGCGGATAACAAGCGCCAGATTTATGTTCCCCACGGATTTGCCCACGGATTTGTGGTATTGAGCAAATCCGCCGATGTCATTTACAAATGCACGGACTTATACACACCGGGCGATGAATACGGTATTTTGTGGTCGGATCCCGAGATTGCGATCAACTGGCCGGTTAAAAATCCGATCCTGTCCCAAAAAGATCTTGAAAACCCGACACTAAGTCAGATTCCTGAAAGCCACCTGCCGGGTTAAATTTGGGGGAAATATAACTAATTGAATTTAAAAAAGAAGTGGTCGGGGCGGTAGGATTTGAACCTACGACTCCCTGCTCCCAAAGCAGGTGCGCTGCCAGACTGCGCCACGCCCCGATCATTTTGATGAGGGTGTAAGTATCACCCTTTTTTCAAACAATCAAGCTGATATTTTTTTAGCGGGTTAAATAAATATCCACACCCATTTTGATGCTTTTCGCCACATCAGTTAAAAAAGCAATATCTTTTAATCGCTTTTCTGTTTTCGGATTTGTCAGATACCCGGTTTCAATAATAATTGCCGGCATATCAAGGCCCTCAAGAACTCGCAGGACTGCCCCGGTTAAAGCCACTTCCCGGATTTCCGGATTTCCTGCAAGCTGATTCTTCATGCATCCGGCCAGCGCCCGACTTTGTTTCTGATGGCGAAGCTGAACATGATTCCAATTTAATCGAGAATCCTCATTATTATCAGGTGCAACTGCTTTCAGGCGGTTTTCCCCAAGCCGCAGATCTGTTTTTTGATAATAAAAAACAGACCAGGTATTCATCTGATATTGATAGCCCCCGCCGGTATGAATACTGATAAACATGTCTGCTCCATGATGATTGGCAACAGATGCCCGTCGCGTCAGCGCAACCTGGTAATCACCATTGCGGGTAAACACAACTTCATAATCCGGTTTGAGTTCTTTTGCCAGAATTTGTGCAAAATTTAAGGACAGCTCTTTTTCAATGCTGCCGTCAGGCCCCTGAACCCCAGTATCATGCCCCCCATGCCCCGGATCAATGACAATGGTCCTGGTGCCGGCGGATTTAGAATCTTTATCTTCAGCATGGGATAATATTACTGAACCAACGAACAAAGTGATCAGCAGCAATAAAAGAACAGTCAAAATACCAGATTTTTTATTCCTTCTTTCAATTTTCGTCATACCAAATGCTTGCATCGATTTTCCTTGACACCCCTATAAATAGATACTATTTTATCAAAAACCAAGACATTAATAATATATTTGGTTATAATCTCAATAAGTTGATGGCATTTAAAAAAATAGTTACTATTTTACTGTCATCAATTTTTTTTTATTCAAAGAAAACAGTTTTTTTACTTAAATAAAACAGGAAAATAAAGAAAATAAAATCCAATGCGAGAGTGGCGAAATTGGCAGACGCGCTGGACTTAGGATCCAGTTCCGCAAGGATTGGGAGTTCGAGTCTCCCCTCTCGCACCATCGATAAACAATAAATAAAAATTGTAAAAAATATCCAGACCCGAAATGGTGTTTTAAGATTCTGGAAATCATGGCAGTCAAAACCTGGAAACCGACCGCAACATTAACAAAGCACATATTTAATGACTGCATATGACTATTTTGAAAAGAATTGCAAACCTGCAAACCATTATATAATGTTTAACCGGGGTTTGGCCAGACATTTACTTTAGAGAGGAATATTTCAATGGAAGTAACAATTACAGATATCAGTTCAGTTAAAAAGAAAGTACAGATCCAGATCCCCCAGACAGATGTTGCCAAAGAATTGGATTCTGCTTACCTTCAACTCAAAAAAAACGCAAAAGTCAAAGGTTTCAGACCGGGCAAGACACCACGTTCCGTACTGGAACGAATGTTTCATAAAGACGTGCACGCAGATGTCACCAATACATTAATTCAAAATTCGTTTATCGATGCCGTTAAACAGGAATCCCTGGCATTTATCGGAACACCGGACATTGATCCGCCGGAGCTGGATCCTGATGGCCCGTTTATTTATAACATCACCGTGGAACTGAAACCGGAACTGGCTGACATCAATTTTGAAGGGATTGGAATAAAAAAGACCCTCTATAAAATGTCAGAAACTGAAGTGGATAAACAGATTGACTTGCTGCAGAAGCAACTGGCTGAATACCAGCCGATTGATAAAGCTCGGCCGGCAGCTGACGGGGATCACGCACTCATCGATTATGAAGGACTTAAAGACGGAAAATCCTTTGAGCAAACCCAGAAAACGGAAAACTATACCCTTAAAATCGGCCAGAACATGATATCTGAAGCGTTTGACAAACAGATTATCGGTATGAATCCCGGCGAACAAAAGGAATTCCCTATCACTTTCCCGGAAGACTATCACAACAAAGAACTGGCCAACCTCGAAATCGCATTTTCAGTAACACTCAAGGAACTTCGCCAGGAAGTGCTGCCTGAGGTCAATGATGAACTGGCTAAAAAACTGGGAAATTTTGAAACTTTGGATGATGTAAAAAATGCGATTCGAAAAAACCTCCAGGAAGGTTATGACAAGCGTGCCGAACAGGAAATTCAGGAGCAGATATTTGAAAAACTGCTGACCGAAAAATTTGAACTCCCTGAAACTTTAGTTAAATTTGAACTTGACGGCATTATTGAAGACACTGAAATGAAATTTTCTCAAAGCAATGTGACCCTGGATCAGCTGGGCCTTTCCCGTGAGAAACTTGAAGAGCAATATCGGGATGTTGCGGAAAATCAGGTCCGGCGGCACCTCTTCTTAAGTAAAATTATTGAGCAGGAAAAGATGGAAATGCCGGAAGAAGAATTAAATACCGAATATGAATCTCTTTCAAAAACCGTTGGACAACCAGTTGATTTTATAAAAGACTACTACCAGAAAAACCCGGACAAACTTGAAGGTTTCAAACACGCCCTACTTGAAAAAAAGGTGTTTGACCTTATAATAGAAAAAGCAGTAATTGAAGAAGTCGAACCTGAAGCTGCTGATTCTGAAAATTCATCTGACTCAGCTTCTGAATAAATAAAACTAACAGTTGATGAAAGATAAAGGAGGCTTACATTGCCATTAATTCCAATGGTCATCGAACAAACCAGCAAAGGGGAAAGAGCCTATGATATTTATTCCAGGCTGCTTAAGGACCGTATTATATTCCTCGGCACTGCAATAAATGATGATGTGGCGAACCTCATGATTGCTCAAATGCTTTTTCTCGAATCAGAAGACCCGGACAAAGACATTAACTTTTATGTCAATTCCCCGGGTGGATCTGTCACTGCCGGAATGGCAATATACGATACCATGCAGTATATCAAACCGGACATTACCACAGTTTGTATTGGTCAGGCGGCCAGTATGGGAGCGCTTTTGCTTGCAGCCGGCGCCAATGGGAAACGGTATTCGCTTCCCAATTCCCGTATCATGATCCATCAACCCATGGGCGGAGCCCAGGGACAGGCTTCTGATATAAAAATCCAGGCGGAAGAAATATTACGTTTGCGGGGTAAATTAAATAATATATTGGCGTTTCATACAAATCAGGATATTAAAAAAATAGAGATTGATACGGATCGCGATTTTTTCATGTCTGGTGATGAAGCCAAAGAATACGGACTCATCGATCATGTGATCAATAACCGCGACGATCTTGATAAAATCATAGAATCGGAGGCCTAATATGTCAAACAAAGGCGATGATACGACTGATAATCTATTCTGCTCGTTTTGCGGCAAGAATCAGCAGGAAGTCAAAAAGCTAATTGCCGGTCCGGCTGTTTACATATGCGATGAATGTATCCAGCTTTGCAGTGAAATTATTGAAGAAGAAAGCAGCAAAGATACGGGCCTTGACGGACAGTCTCTGACACCGGCTGAAATTAAGGAAAAGCTGGATGAATATGTCATTCAACAGGACCATGCCAAAAAAGTCCTCTCCGTTGCGGTTCATAATCATTACAAACGCCTGGATACTGCCGTTAATACTGACGAGGTGGAGATCCAGAAAAGCAATATCCTTTTAATCGGCCCCACCGGATGCGGAAAAACCCTATTGGCCCAGACTTTGGCACGGTTTTTAAACGTACCGTTCACCATAGCGGATGCGACAAGTCTGACAGAGGCCGGTTATGTTGGTGAAGATGTTGAAAATATTGTTCTGGCGCTTCTTCAGAATGCGGACTATGACGTGGAAAAAGCCCAGCGGGGAATTGTGTACATTGATGAAATTGACAAAATTTCTCAAATGTCAGACAATCCGTCAATCACCCGGGACGTATCCGGCGAAGGGGTTCAGCAGGCGCTGCTGAAAATTATCGAGGGAACAACCGCCAGCGTACCCCCCAAGGGCGGCAGAAAGCATCCGCAGCAGGATTTTGTCAAAGTTGACACGTCCAATATCCTTTTCATCTGCGGCGGCACCTTTACCGGCCTGGATCAGATAATCCGGCGTCGCATCGGTTCAAAACTGATGGGTTTCGGCGCAAAAGTTGTCAGCCAGACAGAAAGCAGCCCGGGTGAACTTCTGAAAATGATTGAAACCGAAGACCTGATTAAATTCGGCCTGATTCCTGAATTTATGGGCCGGTTGCCGGTTGTGGCAACCCTTCAGGAGCTGGATGAAGACGCACTGATTAAAATCCTGACGCTGCCTATAAATGCAATTATCAAACAGTTTCAAAAGCTTTTTGAGATTGAAGGCGTCAATCTCAGGTTTACAGACAGCGCACTTTCAGCGATTGCCACTGAAAGCTTAAAAAGAAAAGCCGGTGCTCGCGGGCTTCGGGCAGTTCTTGAAACGTCAATGCTGGACATTATGTATGAACTGCCATCCATCGGCGGTGTCAAAGAATGCGTTGTCGGTGAAGAAGTTATCTTAAACAAGGAAGATCCCATCTTATTGTACGAAAATTCCAAAAAACAGGCATAAGCTTTTCAAAAAAATAGTTCATCCGGCACCGCAATAACCTGATTACATAAAGGTTATTGCGGTGCCTGTTTTTTATTTGCTCCGGCATCTTGTTTATCAAGAGCCTTTATATGCTATGCGCATCCTGAACACCACCTGCAGTCCATCAAAAACCTTTTTTTTTGAAATTAAACTTGCCTCCGTTAGCTATCGTGCTTAGTTTATTTCCAACTGTTTGTGTTTATCACTGACAAAGAATCCGAATAATTAATAAAAACCGCTTAAAATAAGGATCCATTATATCCTATGATAAATATACCAAAAATTTTCAAATCAGAAGATTCGTCAGAAGATGGGAATCAGTCACCAATAACACTTCCCCTGTTGCCCTTGCGCGATATTGTGGTGTTCCCGCACATGGTATCGCCTCTTTTCGTGGGAAGATCAAAATCCATCAATGCGATTTCCGAGGCCATGAATTCCGAAGAAAAATATATTCTTCTCTCCACACAATCGGATGCGGGAAAAGAAACTCCCAAGGAAAATGAAATCAACAGAATCGGAACGATTGCAAAAGTTCTGCAAATGCTCCGACTTCCCGACGGGACCGTGAAAACTGTTGTCGAAGGAAAGCATCGCGCCCGTATTGTCGATTTCAAACCAAACGAAAGCTTTTTTGAAGTTAACCTTGAAATAATTGAAGAACCTGAAATCAACCAAAGTGAAAAAGAAGCATTTTTCAGGAATATCAATGTGCTGCTGAAAGACTACGCGGAACTGAATAAAAACTTTTCAAAAGACACTTTAAAGAACCTTTCCGTTATTTCAGATCCGGTTAAGATGGTATACACCGTTGCCGGTCACTTTTCCTTTAAAACGGCAGCCAACCAGTCTTTGCTTGAAACCACCTCCATCAGTGAACGCCTCACCCATTTAATTGAATTGATTAAACAGGAAATCATTATCCTGGAGACCGATAAGCTGATCAAAAGCCGCATTAAAGAACAAATGGAAAAAAGCCAGAAAAACTATTATCTTAATGAACAGATGCGGGCCATTAAAAAAGAAATGGGATCCGACGATTCAGAAGCTGATGAATTAAAAGAACTTGAAAAACGCATCAAAGATAAAAAAATGTCCAAGGAGTCAAATACAAAAGCCACACAGGAATTAAAAAAGCTGAAACTGATGACGCCTATGTCGGCGGAAGCGACTGTTGTAAGAAATTATATCGACTGGCTGCTCAGCCTCCCATGGAACAAAAAAAGCAAAGTTGCCAAAGACATTGAAAAGGCGCAAAAGATCCTGGATGAGGACCACTACGGGCTCAAAAAACCCAAGGAACGCATCCTTGAATATCTGGCTGTTCAAACCCTGGTAAAGAAACTTCGTGGCCCCATCCTATGCCTGGTCGGCCCTCCGGGAGTCGGTAAGACGTCTCTTGCAAAATCCGTTGCACGGGCCACCGATCGAAAATTCGTCAGGCTGTCTTTGGGAGGAGTCCGGGATGAAGCAGAAATCCGGGGACATCGCCGGACTTATATCGGTGCCATGCCAGGTAAAATTATCCAGTCTTTAAAAAAGGTTAATGTCAACAACCCGGTTTTTTGTTTGGATGAAATTGATAAAATGAGCATGGATTTCAGGGGCGATCCGTCCGCTGCACTTTTAGAGGTGCTCGACCCCGAACAAAACTATGGGTTTAATGACCATTACCTTGATGTGGAGTATGATCTGTCGGACATCATGTTCATCACCACTGCCAACACACTGCCGGATATCCCGCTGCCGCTTCAGGACCGGATGGAAATCATCCGTCTTTCCGGGTACACAGAAGTTGAAAAATACCATATTGCCAAAGATTTTCTGGTACCGAAACAGATTGATCAAAACGGGTTAAAGAAGGACAAGGTCACATTTTCCAAAAATTCGATTTTTGCCATTATCCGGGGTTATACCCGTGAGGCCGGCGTGCGGAACCTGGAACGGGAAATTGCCTCCATCTGCCGGAAAGTGGCTAAAGACCTGCTTAAAAACAAAAAGGACATCAAGAACAAGGTCATAACCATTTCTTCGAAAACAGTTGAAAAATATCTGGGACCGGGACGAAAAAGTTTCGGTCTGGTGGAAAAAGACGATCAGATCGGTATCGTCACAGGTCTTGCCTGGACACAGTTCGGCGGAGAACTCCTCAGTGTGGAAACGGTAACCATGCCCGGCAAAGGCAACTTCACCGTATCCGGTAAGCTGGGAGATGTGATGAAAGAATCTGCTAAAGCAGCCATCAGCTATGTGCGGTCACGATCCGAACAATTCAATATCGACCAGCTCTTTCATGAAAAAACAGACATTCACATTCATGTTCCGGAAGGGGCGATTCCAAAAGACGGCCCGTCCGCCGGTATTGCCATGTGTACGGCCATTATCTCGGCACTCGCCAAACTTCCGATCGACCGGAATGTAGCCATGACGGGAGAAATAACCCTCCGCGGCCGGGTCCTTCCCATCGGCGGATTAAAAGAAAAAATTCTGGCAGCCCACCGGGGCGGCATTAAAAAGGTATTGATCCCCAAGGAGAACGAGCGGGATATCAGTGATATTCCTGCCAGCGTGGTCAAACAGCTGACCATTATTCCGGTGGGACATATGGATGAAGTCATTAAACATTCAATCGTTGAAAGCGACGGGAAACCGCTGTACAATCATGCCTATAAATTTGGCAAGGAAAAACTGGATGATTCGGATATTGCGGTTGCAGATGCGTAATTAAAGCCACATTAAGGTTTTTTATTTTTTATGCACCATAATCGCTGATCAAATTCACCATACAAATAAACCCCTAATAAATTAATTGTTTAATCGGCATCAATTCACATATTGATGCCGATTAAACGTATATTTCATTTTTTTAGAAAACCACCGATAATTTTCACTTGACATAAAAAAACTTTATTGCTAAAAAACGTTTTCTATTAACGATGCAAACTTAAGGGCGGGTAGCTCAGTTGGGAGAGCATCGGCCTTACAAGCCGAGGGTCACAGGTTCAAGCCCTGTTCCGCCTACCACCCTATTTATGGGGGCGTAGCTCAGTTTGGTTAGAGCGCCGGCCTGTCACGCCGGAGGTCGCGAGTTCGAGTCTCGTCGCTCCCGCCATAAAA
>JAQYVU010000097.1 GCA_030145385.1 Desulfococcaceae bacterium | reverse complement strand
TGCCTGAAAAACCGATACAACGCAGTAGATGGGACTTTTTAACAACGCCACATCAAAATTCGATCCGGCCGACCAGCCCCAACGTCACGGTATCCGTATCAATATCCTCAGAAGCGTCATCAATATCCCAGTTGTCAAACCGGTAATTGGCGTTTATGTCCAAATGGATATGGGGCAGAAGCTCAAAATCAAGCCCTGCCTTTAACGCGTAAAAAGGCTTATCAGCCAAATTTCCATCCGAGAAATGGGTCCCGATGCCCAGTCCGCCGTAAACCAGTCCGCCGACAATCAAATATGCCTGGGGGCTGTAAACGGCCTTGCTCTTACCGGTCAATTGTTCATCCGCAACCTCGACATCAAACTGAAACCCGAAAAGAGAGGGCTTGTACTGGTATGACACAACCATTGCGAACCCGTCCTCGTCGATATCGGACACATCAATATCATCAATGCTTTTCCAGTAATGCCCCCCGAGCCCGAGTCTGTGATCCCCGCCATATGCCGGTGTAAAAAAGCTCCATACTCCCAACGCTAATACAATGACCATGATGCCCTGTTTCATCTAATTCTCCTGTTTTTTTGTTACCGTTTGCGACACTGTAAATTAAGATTGGCATTATTTATTTTCATAAGACTTTGACATTTCTCAAAACTGTTTTAATTTAGTTTTTAAATATATTGATTTTGTAAAAAGTCAAATTTTCTTAATCTCATCCTCACACAAGACCCATAATTTTCAAAAACCTTTTCAATGATAAAGGAGCCCCCTATGAGTGCAACTGACAAAAATTTAATGGACGCTTTTGCCGGAGAATCCCAGGCTAACCGTAAATATCTGGCATTTGCAAAAAAAGCCGACCAGGACGGATTTCCCCAGGTAGCCAAACTGTTTCGGGCAGCCGCTGAAGCCGAAACCGTTCATGCGCACAGTCACTTAAGGGTGGCCGGCGGAATCAATGCCACGATAGATAATTTAAAAGAAGCCATTGCCGGTGAAACCCATGAATTCAAATCAATGTACCCGGACATGATCAAAGCCGCGGAAGAAGAAGGCAATGCCCAGGCAGTCCGGACATTCACGTTTGCCAATGAAGTGGAAAAAATTCACGCCCAACTGTACCAGAAAGCGCTTGATAATATTGATGCAGCCGAAGACGTGGATTACTATGTCTGTGCGGTATGCGGTTACACCTGCGAAAATGAAGCGCCGGACGATTGCCCGGTCTGCAAATCAAAGAAAATGGCTTTTTCAAAAGTGGATTAAAATCAAATCATTATTCAAAGAACCGGTACTGTCGGCAGCCCGCCGACAGTACCGGATTTTTTTCTTATTTTCCTATTCAAAACAAGCAAATTATAGAATGTCCCTGTTTTTCAAAAAGCGCTGTTTTTTTGGGGTAACAGGATGCATATCTGTGTTCTCCACTTCATATGCATCCGTTCCTGTTTAACATACAGGGCCCGCCATCTTGTCTTTCAACTTGTATCGTAGAATGCTCTATGCTGAAGCGATCATGCAAGTGCCGCTGGAGCTTAGACAGAAAATCACTCTCCAAAGACCCGGCCGCTATAATCAAATGGACAGACAAAGCGACTTCCGTTGTACTCATCGGCCAAACATGCAGATCATGTATCTGAGAAACATTTTCGAGACCGGTTAAATACTTTTTAATTTCTGCAACATCAACTCCTTTCGGAACAGAATCAATGACAAGATTCATCGACTCACGGAGCAAAGACCAGGTACCAGCAAGAATAACCGCTACGATAAACAGGCTGATCAGGGGATCAACAAACAACCAGCCGGTGACCATGATGATTATGCCCGCCACAACGACACCGAGTGACACCCCGGCATCGGCAGCCATATGAAAAAATGCGCCCCTGATGTTCAGGTCATGTTTCTGACCGGAGATAAAAAGCAACGCCGTGACTGTATTAATAACAACACCAACGGCGGCAACTGCGATAACGGTTATCCCCTCAACCGGTTTCGGATCAAGGAACCGGCCAACAGATTCCCATGTAATCCCTCCCAGCGCAACGAGCAGCAAAATCGCACTGACTAAAGAAGCCATTACCGTCACCTTGCGAAAACCATATGTCCTTTTCTCTGTTGCAGCTTTCGTCGCCAGCCACCCGGCACCCCAGGCAAGCAACAAGCTTAACACATCGCTTAAATTATGCCCGGCGTCGGCGATCAGGGCCAAAGATCCTGCCGCAACCCCATAGCCGGCTTCAATGGCAACAAAAACAACATTCAGAATAACGCCAATCGCAAAAGCGCGATTGTAATCTTTTGCCTGGTGGCTGTGATCATGTGCCATTATGAATACACCTGCCTTACATCAACAGTGGATGTTTTTCCCAGTTTGTCATAATTTTCAATCAGCCATTGGTCTGCCGACGTTCTGCCGATATCAAACAGCATGCGTAAAAACGCCCATTCGGTATTGGACTTACTGGAAGCATTCAAGGGTTTGAAAGCCTGTTCCCCTTCAATAATATGAACCAGCACCTGTTTGTAATGTTTCGGATCCAGCTTGCCGTCTTTGACCAGTTTGGCTACAAAATCAACGGCCCGCAGTTCACTGAGCAGGCTGCTGTTGAATGTGATTTCATTGACCCGGTTCAGGATATCATGGGCGGTTTTCGGCGTGGCCTGGCAGCACAAGGGATTAATCTGAACAATCACCACATCCGGGGACGTGCAGTGATAAAAGAATGGATACAACACCGGATTGCCCATATACCCGCCGTCCCAGTAGTCTTCCCCGCCAATTTCCACCGCCTGGAACATGAACGGCAGACAGGCGGATGCCATCACTACCTCAGGACTTAACTCATTGTTTTTAAACACTTTGACCTTGCCTGTCCGCACACTGGTGGCAGAAACAAACAACCCGAATTTATTACAGGAACGCACCCGGTCAAAATTAACGATTTCGGCAATCAGATCCCGCAACGGATTCATGTTCAGCGGATTTAACTGATATGGCGACGCCAGCCGAGTGAGCAGGTCCGTGAGCACAAATCCCGGGGAATGGTCCAGGTTCCAGTTGCCGGTCAGCACATCGTAAAATGTTCGCTGCACCGGGCTTGCCTGGCCCATGAGACTTACTTTTTTCCAGAATTTTTCAAGATTTTCCCGGGCCCCGTCCGGCCCGTTTTTCATCATCCCATCGGCCACCGCCACCGCATTCATGGCACCGGCACTGGTTCCGCTGATGGCTTCAATACTGACTTTATCCGATTCCAGCAGACGGTCTAAGACCCCCCAGGTAAATGCGCCGTGCGCCCCGCCACCCTGCAGCGCCAGATTTATTTTTTTGGTGACTTTTTCCGAATCTGAGGATCTGTTGTTATTTTGTTCAATTTCCATCATTGAACCCCATTTATCAAGTCAACTTTTGATGGATCGTAGGTCGGGATTCTTTCCCGACAAATGAAACATGCGATTGCCGGGTAAAAAACCCGGCCGAACTAATCAGAGTCTCTATAGCAAAGTATAAAAGTTCAAGTTTAAGGCGCGCGAATCCTGAGGAACGAGGCGTAGGAATGCACGTTGAGTGACGAAGGATGAAGCGTTGTTGCCATTCTTTGCGGTTTACACCTATACCCCATTAGTAGAGTCAACTTGTGATGGCAAAGAAAAAAGCTCCAAATACAAGGCGCACAAATTCTGAGGAATGAGGTGTAGCTTGCTACTCCGCAGTGACGAAGAATGCAGTGCAACACAGGATTTGGACTTTTTGCGCAGCCATCACTGGGCTGTCCACCCGCCGTCAATAGATAGGGAAGCCCCATTAACCGAAGCCCCATTATCCCCCGCCAGAAATAATGCCAGCGCGTTTATCTGATCCACCGTGACAAACTGCTTGGTCGGCTGGGCCGCTAAAATGACATTTTTTACCACCTCTTCTTCCGTCAAGTTCCGCGCTTTCGCCTGATCGGCAATCTGGCCTTCCACCAACGGCGTTTTAACATATCCGGGACAGATGGCATTGCAGGTAATTCCCTGCTCCGCCACTTCCAGAGCCACGGTTTTGGTCATGCCGATAATCCCGTGCTTGGCAGCCACATATGCGGACTTAAACGGAGAAGCCACCAGCCCGTGGGCGGAAGCAATATTAATAACCCGGCCCCATTTTCTTTTTTTCATCCCCGGCAAGGCCGCCCGAATGGCATGAAACGCAGACGACAGGTTAATGGCGATAATCGCATCCCACTTTTCCGGCGGAAACTCATCTATGGGCGCCACATACTGAATACCGGCATTGTTCACCAGAATATCTACTTGTCCGAATAATTCTTGTGCGCTTTTTACCATGTCCGTAATCTGATCCGGCCGGGTCATATCTGCCGGTGAATACAACACCCTGATATCATATTTATTTTCAAGCGAAAACCGCAATTTTTCAATTGCCTGCGTATCCCCAAACCCATTGAGCATGACATTGCATCCGGCTGCGGCAAATGCTGCGGCAAGTCCGGCACCAATACCGCTGGTACTGCCGGTGATAATCACTGATTTTCCTTTTAACATGGCAAACCTCCTGATTAAAATTCTCATAATATTTAAAATGATAAGACCGTTTTCAGGCAGATGCAATAAAGGGTATAAAATTTCAAGGAGAAGAAGCGGGATGATGCAAATTGCAGGTCAGGATTCCATTCCCGACAAATACCGTTTGCTCATCGCCGGGTAAGAAACCCGGCCTTGTAGAAGTAGAAACTGTGTAAAATTAGACAAATAAGAAGTTGGAATTAGAATGGAAAGTCAGATTTCAGGCAGGGTAAATTCACCTGTCCCCATTTTTCTTATCATGGAGATCTGCAAAACTTGATAGGCTAAGTCAAAAGGTTCATATACAAGGCGTGGCTGTTTTTCAGGCTCGAAATAATACAAGTCGTATATTGAGTGTCTGAAAAATCGCTACAACGCAGTAGATGGGACTTTTGGCAACGCCAGCTTATATAGGATAATACATGGGCTTATATCCCCGACCGATAACGCACCCAAAATTATTATCCGGAAGACAGATTTCGACGGCTAAGTATAAAAGTCTACCAATCGCATAAAACTGGTAAGGCGCACAAGTCCTGAGAAGCGAGGCGTACGAATGTACGTTGAGTGACGAAGGATGAAGGGCAACGAAAAAGGTAGGCTTTTTACAAAGCCGTCGTGCGAGGGGAGACTTCTTCTTTAAGCAGACAGCAGGCGATCTTATAATCCGGCGTGCCGTCTTCTTGATAACTCAGGTTTCCGGACTGAACCAGCTTGTTCATCACGCACCCTTCGGAAATATTTAAGGCGAACAAATCCTGCTCATTGACTTTTTCTTTTGGAATCAAGGCATTGTCCTTGATCTCAAAGCTGTGCAGGGGATAATCTTCACACAAAGGACAGCGGTAGACCCGGCCGTTGGGAAAAATAAAATAATTTTCCGCCACACGCCCGGCACACTCAAAGCTCTCTGTGTCATTTAAAAACACTTTCGGATAAGTCACCGTGAGACCCAAGCCTGCCGCCTGATCCGCCACCGAAGGGATCAGGGTCATCCAGGTCTTGCGGTCCACCTGGAGCTTTTCACTTTCAGGGGTCGCCGGCTTTTCCCGAGATTTCCCCCGAATACCGATCACCTGGATAAAAAATCGATCCACCCCCAGACGGCTTAACAGTGACGGCATCATGTGGAGTTCATGGATGTTTTCATTGCTCACCGTAAAAATCAGGCTGGTTTTAAACCCGCGTTTTACCGCGTTTTGAATGCCGGAAATACACTGGTCATAACACCCGTTTCCGCGAATCCGGTCATTGGTTTTCGGGGTTGCCCCGTCTAAGCTGAAACTTAAAAAATCAATGTCATCCGGCGCAATCTTATTTAAAATATCATGAAACAGGTACCCGTTGGTATCAATGGTGATGGACGCATACCCCATTTCACGGGCAGCTTTCACGCCCTTGTCAAGATCGGGGTGCAGGGTGGGTTCTCCGCCGAGAAAAATCAGGTTGGCATTTTGGGTTTTATTTACAAAGAGAGAAAGCCAGGCACGGATGGTTTCGATAGAAAGGGTATTTTTGCCGTGCTGATCCGGATTGATATAACAATGGCAGCACGAAAGATTGCATTTGGTCAGGATATGGAAAAAGACATTAACGCTATGTTTTGAAAACGCGACTGTTTTACTCATGAAAATTGGTGCCTAACAAAATTATACTTCAGACGACTCCCGCCGGGACTCCATTAATACCTGCGCTTCGACTTTTGCCTTGATCAGTTCATCATTGACGGCACGAAGGCGAATCGACATGTATTCCGAAAAAATCCGGTATAATAACAGAAGAAAATCAAGCCGTTCGTCTCGTTCTTCGTTGCTTACCATGCTCAAACGGCCTTTTGCTGACGTGTCCACGCCCAGGCACAGCGTTTTACCATCCGCATAAACCGATGCCGAACGGGTAAGACTGTCAATGACTCTCATTTCCCCGAATATTTCGCCGACCTGGTCGATTCGGCCGATCTCAATGCCGTTTTTCTTGATAATCAGCCGGCCGGACAACAGGAAATAAAGCCATGGATCATCATCCCCTTCTTTGATGATCATTTCCCCATTTTCATATTCCCGTATTTTACTGAGCCGCAACAACTTTGCCAGATTCCGGGTCTCAAATTCCTTCAGCCCGGGTATACCCATAAGCCTTTGAATATTCTGAACATTATCCTTTAAGTATTTTGACTCTATCATTTATGCCCCCCACATTCAGGAATAGTAAGAAGATGCTTAGAAGCTATCCTAAGCATGTCCTAGACACAACATCATCAAAACCTACAGGATAACAACCATCAAAGCAAGCTTTACAAAAATTATTTTCAGGAAAATCAACCCCGGTTGAATCGAGCATGCCGGAAAGACTCAGATAATGAAGAGAGTCCAGGCCGAGAAATTCTCTTAATTCTTCCACGGATTTATTGGCGGCAATGAGTTCGCCCCGGGTGGAAAAATCAATGCCGTAATGGCATGGAAACCGATGGGGGGGGCAACTAATCCGCATGTGGACTTTCTTTACACCAAGTTTACGAAGCGCTTTGACTCTTGTTTTAGCCGTTGTTCCCCGAATAATGGAATCTTCAATAATGATAATATCCTTGCCCTTGAGCAGTTCTTTGACCGGGTTCAACTTCATGCGCACAGAAAAATCCCGCATGCTCTGGGTCGGCTGAATAAATGTCCGGCCCACATAATGATTTCGGATCATCCCAAGATCAAAGGGAATACCTGATTCTTCGGCATAACCAATGGCCGCATAATTCCCGGAGTCCGGAAACGGCATGACCAGGTCGGCATCAACCGGCGCTTCTTTGGCCAACTGCCGGCCATGAGCCTTGCGGGTCAGGTAGACATTATTCCCGAAAATCGTTGAATCCGGCCGTGCAAAATAAATCAGCTCAAAAATACAGCTGGATTTCTGCACCTCTTTATGAGGGTGAATACTTTTTACCCCGTCATCACTGATAATCACAATCTCTCCAGGATCCAGTTCCCGGACAAACTCCGCCTGGACCAGATCCAGCGCGCAGGATTCAGATGACAGCACATACCGGTCATTGGGCATCCGGCCCAGACACAGCGGCCGGAATCCGTTGGGATCTTTAATGCCGACCACTTCCCCCCGACTGGTCAGCAGAACAAATGAATACGCACCTTCCAGCCGACTCACGGCATTGACCAGGGCCTCTTCAAACCCGTGCTTCAGATTTTTGACAAACAAATGCAGAAAAATTTCACTGTCTGTGGTGGTCTGGAAGATAGACCCTTCTTCTTCCAGTTCTTTCTTCAGAATATGCGCGTTGACCAGGTTCCCGTTATGGGCAACCCCATAGCATTTGCCGATGTGCGTAATCACAAACGGCTGGGCATTCACCAGATTGGACTCCCCGGTCGTGGAATACCGCACATGACCAATGGCGCTGCATTCGCCTTTTAAAAACGCCAGCCGGTCATCATTAAATACATCTGAAACAAGCCCCATGCCCTTGTGATATGTAATACGTTCATCCCGGACAATCGCAATGCCGGCACTCTCTTGGCCCCGATGCTGAAGGGCATAAAGTCCGAAATAGGTCAGCCGGGCGGCTTCCGGGTGATTGTGAATCCCGAAAACACCACAGGCTTCTCTGGGTCTGTCGCTCAACTCCTGATCAAAATGCATGATATTCTAATCTCTTATTTTTATAATATATTATGATCTTAATGATATAATTGGATCGCTTTAACAGAAAGCGGTTTTTCCTTTATTGCAGCAATGCCTGTACACATGGCCCTTGCTCCGGCAATGGTTGTTGCATAGGGGATATTGTATTTTAATGCTGCTCGGCGGATCAGATAACCGTCCCGCCGGGTTTTATCGCCGGTTCCCGAATTAATTATGAACTGTATTTCCCGATTCATAATCGCATCCACCACATGGGGCCGGCCGGAAGAAACTTTGTTAATCCGCTGATTTTCTATGCCATTGGCATAAAAATAGTCTGAGGTTCCCCGGGTGGCAATAATCTTAAAACCGATCTTTTTAAACTGGGCAGCCACATCTAAGGCGGCTTCCTTGTCTTTTTCCTGCACACTGATAAAAACCGCACCTGTGGTCGGCAGATTCTGCCCGGCACCGATCTGGGATTTGGCATATGCACGGCCGAAATCCACGTCCACCCCCATGACTTCGCCGGTAGATTTCATTTCAGGCCCTAAAAGGATATCCACGTTAGGAAATCGATCAAAGGGGAGCACCGCTTCTTTAACGGAAATATGTGCGGGTATCACTTCTTTTGTAAACCCGAGTTCAGCAAGGGTTTTACCCACCATAATTTTGGTTGCAATCTTGGCCAGGGGCACGCCGGTCGCCTTGCTCACAAACGGCACGGTCCGTGATGCCCTCGGGTTGACTTCCAGCACATACAAACGGCCCTTTTTAATGGCATACTGAACATTCATCAACCCGATAACATTCAAATCTTTTGCCATGGCCTTGGTGGCTGCTGCGATCTCTTTTAATTCAGACGACGTCAGGCTGTATGTGGGCAGCACACAGGCAGAATCTCCGGAATGGACCCCGGCCGCCTCAATATGCTCCATAATTCCGCCGATAACCGTATCATGGCCATCACACACGGCATCTACATCCACTTCAACCGCATCTTCCAAAAACTTGTCAATCAGAACCGGGTGCCCGGGAGATGCTTGCAGCGCAATATTGGTAAAATTTTCAAGATCTTTTCGGTCATAGACAATCTTCATGGCTCGGCCGCCCAGAACATAAGATGGCCGCACAATCACCGGAAAACCGATTTCATCGGCCACGGCCACCGCTTCGGGAATCGTCCGGGCGGTCCCATTGGGCGGCTGAACCAGCCCCAGCTTGTTCAACATAGCCTGGAACTGTTTCCGATCTTCGGCCCGGGCAATGCTTTCGGGTGATGTTCCGATAATGGGCGCGCCGGACTCCAGCAGCGCCAAGGAAAGGTTCAGCGGCGTCTGGCCGCCGAACTGAACAATCACGCCATCCGGTTTTTCCGTTTCCACAATATGCAGCACATCTTCATGGGTCAGGGGCTCAAAATAGAGCTTATCCGATGTATCATAGTCCGTGCTGACCGTCTCCGGATTGCTGTTGACCATAATACTTTCAATGCCGAGTTCCTTTAACGCATAGGATGCGTGAACGCAGCAGTAGTCAAATTCGATTCCCTGGCCGATCCGGTTGGGACCGCCGCCTAAAATCATAACTTTTTTGCAGTCAGACAGCCGGGCTTCGTTTTCGGTCTCATAGGTTGAATAATAATAAGGAGTGGCGGCTTCAAACTCGGCTGCACAGGTATCCACCAGTTTATATACCGGACGGATATTCTTTTCTTTTCTCATTCGGCAGATTTCAGATTCCCCCATACCGGTCAAAAATCCGAGCTGAACATCAGAAAATCCATATTCCTTGGCTTTTTTCAGATCATCGAAAGAAATTTTTTCACCGGTTTTTACTATCTGCTGTTCCATATCAACAATCTGCTGCAGCTGAGCCAAAAACCAATGATCAATAGCAGTCAATTCATAAATGGTGTCAATGGACATGCCTGCGAGCAGGGCTTCGCGGATATAAAAAATCCGGTTGGAGTTCGGCCGGGACAGAAATTTTTCAATTTCATCGACGGTTGGCGGTTCATTATTATTTTCCCTGCCGTCTTTACCGTCCGCCCCAAACCCGAAACGGCCGATCTCTAAAGAGCGCAGCCCTTTCTGCATGGCTTCTTTAAATGTCCGGCCAATGGCCATGGTTTCACCCACTGACCGCATAGAGGTTGTCAGGACATCTTCGGCTTCCGGGAATTTCTCAAAAGTCCAGCGCGGAATTTTTACCACACAATAATCCAGCGCGGGTTCAAAAGATGCCACGGTTTCCCCGGTAATGTCGTTGGGAAGTTCGTCCAGGGTATATCCAACCGCCAGCTTTGCGGCAATCTTGGCAATGGGAAACCCGGTGGCCTTGGATGCCAGCGCGGAACTCCTGGATACCCGGGGATTCATCTCCACGATGATCATTTCGCCGTCTTTTGGGTTGATTGCAAACTGAACGTTCGAACCGCCGGTATCCACACCGATCTCCCGTAAAATGGCAATCGCCGCATCCCGCATCACCTGATATTCCCGGTCGGTCAGGGTCTGTATCGGGGCCACCGTGATACTGTCGCCGGTATGAATGCCCATGGGGTCCAAATTTTCAATGGAACAGACAATCACCACATTGTCATTTTTATCCCGCATGACTTCGAGTTCGTATTCTTTCCACCCGAGAACGGATTCTTCCAGCATTACCTGGGTGGTCATACTGGCATCCAGTCCCGAGGCTGACAGCTTTTCCAGTTCTTCCGGGTTATAGGCAACACCGCCCCCGGTTCCGCCCAGGGTAAAGCTCGGCCGCACGATAATCGGAAAACCGATGTCCTCGGCAATCTTCCGGGCCGCATCCATGTCATTGGCGATGCCGCTTTTGGGAATCCGCAGCCCGATCCTGTTCATGGCCTGACGGAACAGATCTCTGTCTTCTGCTTTATTAATGGATTCGAGGTCCGCCCCGATCATTTCAACACCGTATTTATCCAGAACACCCATTTCCGCAACAGCTTTTGCGGTATTCAAGCCGGTCTGTCCGCCCAACGTTGGCAGCAATGCGTCAGGACGTTCTTTTTCAATAATCATTTCAACTGTTTTTGGCGTGACGGGTTCAATATACGTCCGCTCAGCCATATCCGGGTCGGTCATGATCGTCGCCGGATTGCTGTTTACCAGGACGACTTCATACCCTTCTTCTCTCAGTGCCTTGCAGGCCTGGGTTCCGGAATAATCGAATTCACATGCCTGGCTAATGATAATCGGCCCGGCACCGATAATGAGTATTTTTTTTATGTCTGTTCGTTTTGGCATTAGATTAGCTATTCTCTTTCATCAGCTCCACAAAATTACTAAACAGATAATTCGCATCATTCGGTCCTGGAGCGGCTTCCGGATGATACTGAACGGCAAACAGGGGATATTTTTTGTGACAAAATCCCTCAACCGTATTGTCATTTAGATTGATGTGCGTTACTTCCACCAGATCCGGATCCAGGGTTTTCTGGTCCACGGCAAATCCATGGTTCTGGGAGGTCACTTCAACCCGTCGGGTTGCCAGATTCTGTACCGGCTGATTGGAGCCATGGTGACCGAATTTCAGCTTATAGGTCTGCCCGCCCAGGGCACGGCCCAGAAGCTGTATCCCTAAACAGATGCCGAACATCGGTTTATATCCCAGCAGATCCTTGATGGTTTTAACTGCATAATCCACCGGTTCCGGATCTCCGGGACCGTTGGACAGAAAAATGCCGTCCGGTGACAGCTGCCGGACGTTTTCCGCAGACGTTTGCGCCGGCACCACCAGGACTTCGCACCCGGCTTTTTCCAGGCATCTTAAAATATTATATTTCACGCCAAAATCAAATGCGACAACAGCCAACCGGCTGTCCTGATGCCGCCACACATCACTGTTAAAAGAAAAATCCGTTTCAACAAACATTCGCTGATCATTTTCCCAGAAATACGGCTGACCGGTGGTTACCGCACTGGCAAGATCCTGGCCTTCCATTGCAGGAGACTGCTTTGCCCGGGCCGCCAGAGATTCCGGATCCAGGTCCTGCGTGGATATAACGGCCCGCATGGCACCGGCGGTCCGGATATGCCGGGTCAGCGCACGGGTATCCAACGAGTCAATCCCCAAAATATTCTGGGAGCGTAAATACGCGGAAAGGGTTTGCGTGGAGCGAAAATTACTGGGAAACTCCTGATATTCTTTCATAATAAATGCCGACACATGAATCCGGTCAGATTCCACATCATCCGGATTCACGCCGTAATTTCCGATCAGGGGATAAGTCATGACCACCATCTGTCCCCGGTATGAAGGATCCGTCAGAACCTCCTGATATCCGGACATACTGGTATTAAAGACCACTTCTCCAAAGCTTTCACCCGGACCGGTAAAACTCCGGCATTCAAATGTTCGTCCATCCTCTAAGGCTAACAATGCTTTCATTTTATAATTTCTTGAAATTATTTTATTTTTTATCATTGATGGCTTCGCAAAAAAGTCCAAATTCTTCTGATTCGTTCATTTATCAAAAAAATTTTGAAATTATGTAAGCCCCCCTTGTAACAAATCTTCGACTCAAATCAATATAAAAGATTATCGCTGAATTACATTCCGATCGGGTCATTGGCAACAAGGTCCCAGACGCCGCAGGGACATGCGCCGGCACAAAAACCACAACCGATACATTTATCCGCATTTACGACATATTCGTAATCACGGTCGTCTTTTGCCTCTCTGCTGATGGCCGCCTGGGGACAAATTGATACGCAGATGCCGCAATCCCGACACGATCCGCATGATGCACACTGTGATCCGCACTGGTCCGGATCCTCAAACGACGTAATCCTCGGGTCAAAATATTCCAAAGAAACCCGTGCCTTGTCGATGACATCACGGGCATCCCAGACATTGGCATGAACGCCATAATTTTCACTGTTGCTCACATCAACATTGTCCTGTACAAAACGACTCACATCGTCCTGAGAATCAACCAGCAATCGTTTCCCATCAAGAATTTCACAAATCGCTGTGGCCGTTTTCCGGCCCGCGCCAATGGCATCGGTTAACAGGCCCGGCCGAACCATATCGCCCACGGCAAATACGTGAGGATCTGATGTCTGAAAGATATCACTGACTTTGACAAAGCCTCGATCAATCTCAATGCTTTCCGGCAGATATCCCAGATCAGGCACATCACCGATGGATACAACCACGGTGTCTGCAGCCAGGACTTCGCCGGAGTCTAAAACCACGCCTTGTTTGGTAATTTCTCTGGTAAAACACGGCCACCGGAAAACAGCACCCACCGCTTCGGCCTCGTCTCGCTCCTTGCCAAAGGCTGCCGGTTTCTGAACATCAATCAAGGTGAGTTCCGCAGCACCCAGCCGGTGCGCTTCGGTTGCCACATCACAGCCCACATTTCCAGCCCCTATGATCACGACCCGTTTACCTGGCTGAGCATCATCTGTTCGGGCAGCGGCCAGAAAATCACTGGCCGTTATCATGAGTTCTTTTCCCGGCACCGGCAGCGTTCTCGGCTTTTGAGCGCCGGTTGCCAGAACGATAAAATCAAAATCCGTTTTTAACTGTTCAAGATCCTCTTTTTCCAAATTCTGCTGAAGGTTCACATGGGAAATGACCTTGCGGATCCGTTCCAGTTCCGACGTCAAAACCTCAGCAGGGATTCTGCTTTCAGGAATCACTGCCGCAATCTTTCCGCCCAGGCTTTTTGACCGGTCGTAAACTACCGAATCATGGCCTTTGAGTCTCAGCTGCCATGCAATTGAAAGCCCTGCCGGCCCTCCGCCAATTACGGCAATGCGTTTGCCGCTAAGGTCAGGCAAATCGGGCACGCCGGCCTTGATGCTGGCCTTGCCAATCTGAGACGTGTCCACAGGAACCATGTCATTAATTTGACGCGTACAGGCCTGCATACACGGGTTCGGACAAAGATATCCGCAAATTGTTGCCGGAAACGGCGTATATGCCAGTGCCAGATCAACCGCTTCATCAATACGACCTTCCCTGATCAACCGCCAGCGATCATGCACCGGAATACCGGAAGGACATGCCGCTTCACACGGCGCTTTATATTTCCGGTTCGCCCAAACCGGCACAAACCGCCGCATTTCACCGGTTGGGATCAATGGGATCGGGCTCCGGTCCAGATTTGTCAGATCACCAATCAAACCGCCCGGCCCCAGTTCCTTTTCCCAGACATCTTTATAAAATGAAGATATGGATCGGCGCTGCACTCCCCCTTTTTCATGGGGCAAGCGCGCGGCAATCAGCTGCCATTCTCCCCGGACAGAAAGGGTTTCCAGAAGTTCAGACCGCTGGATTCGCTCAAGATAAATTGCTAGGTTTTCAGTCAGCCATTGCCATTCTTGATCAGATATCGGTATCAACTTGGCATTTCCCTGGCTGAAGCCGCCATGAGGCCCCCTGAAAAAAACTTTCCCGCCGACCATTCCGACCAGGGGCCGGTAACCAAGCACATTTTCCGGGTCCTGGCCGCCAAAACCGCAAACCACAGCAACACCGCCCGCCATAAACTCACCGAAATAGTCTCCCACGGATCCGAGCACCCACACTTCCGGAGGGGCAAACCGCGGGTTGCTTTTGGTCATGGTCATAGCCCGGGAACCGACATTTCCGCCAACATATACTTTTCCCTGGGCCATGGCATTTGCCAGGCCGTTGCCCGCATTGCCGTGCACGGCAATTTCAGCGCCCGCATTCAGCCATCCGACATCGTCAGACACCGGTCCGATAATATCGATAAAGGTATTGGGATATCCCAATGATCCGGTTCGCTGCCCGGCATTGCCTTCGATTCTGACATGCACCGGTTCATCTCCGGCTTTCCAGAGCCGGCCGCCGATGCCATGCTGCCCATAGGCTTTAATTTTCAGCGCACGGTGTCCCGCTTCAAGCGCCTGCTGGATCTTTTCTTCCAGAATTCTGGATTCCAGTCGGTTTCCGTTCTCCTGTCCTGCTATTGTATAGAATTCATTGTTCATGAATTTCTCCGAAAATCTTTTGATGGCGTCGTCAAAACTCCCATCTACTGCGTTGCAGCAATTTTTCAGTCTCTCAATATACGACTTGTATTATCTCAAGCCTGAAAAACCGCTGCGCCTTGTATATGGAATTTTTTACCTATCCACTTGTATACTTTTTACTTTTTTTCAGGTATTTTTAAAATCAAATATATTTCAAGCTCTTAAACAACATACTTAATGTTCAATCTCTCAGCTGCATTAAAATCATTGATACCCAGGGCATCTGACATGCCGATGGGGAGCGATGTCGAGCGTCCGAGAGGCGCGACAATTTTTTTGAGTTCCGTATCAAAACTTAAATAAACATCCACCACCCGCTGGGCAACGTCTTCAGCGCTTAAACGGCGATAAATTCGGGGGTCCTGGGAAGTAATCCCCTTGGGACACAGCCCGATATTGCAGATATTACAGCGATCGGTTTCAGAACCCAGGCATCCGGCAGCCGCCTGCATGATATATTTCCCGATCTGAACACCGCTGGCGCCCAGCATGATTAAGGCTGCGGCATTTGAGGCCAGGTTCCCGCTTTTTCCGACACCGCCGCCGGCAAACAACGGGATCTCATTCTGTTTGCCCAAAGCCACCAGATTCAGGTAACTGTCCCGGATATTCGTGGCAATCGGGTGCCCCATGCTGTTCATGGAAACATCATACGCCGCTCCGGTGCCGCCGTCTTCGCCGTCAATGGCGAGTCCGGCCGCATATGAATTCCGCGTCAGATTATTTAATACCGCCAGCGCGGTTGATGTGGCGGAAATTTTCGGATAAACCGGAACCCTAAATCCCCAGGCCATGGACATGGACTGGATCATCTTGGCAACCGACTCTTCAATGGAATACTGGGTCTGATGCGTCGGCGGACTCGGCAGACTGATGCCTGTCGGCACCCCGCGAATCGCCGCAATCAGTTTATTGACCTTATTCCACATGAGCAACCCGCCGTCGCCGGGTTTTGCGCCCTGACCGTACTTAATCTCAATGGCGCACGGATCGACTTTCATTTCCGGGATTGCATGAATAATCTCATCCCAGCCGAAATAACCGCTGGCAATCTGAAGAATCACGTACTTCAAAAAACGGCTGCGAAGCAAACGCGGAGGACATCCGCCCTCACCGGTACACATACGCACCGGCATGTTCATTTCCTCATTCAGGTAAGCAATCCCCATCTGGAGCCCTTCCCACATAGGAGGAGACAGTGCGCCGAATGACATACTGCCGATTACCAGCGGGTAGATTTCCCGGACCGGCGGAATCCAGCCGTTTGACTTAAAATGGGCAATGCTTTCTTCCGGCGGCAGCACTCTGCCGAGAAGGGTCCGCAGTTCAAACTCGTGACGGCCGGCATCCAGCGCCGGGTCCGTGAGCATGGAGATCCGGATAAATTTAATCTGATCCAGAAGACCGCCCGGCACATTCCGCCGACCGCCCCGGCGGCGCGGCTGCCCGCCCCGGTTGATGTGGTACGCCAGCTTCCCGGCTTCATCACTTTTCATCGGCATAATAGCGTCATTCGGGCACACCTGGGTGCACATGGCACACCCGACACATGAATACGCCGGATCCGTTTTCTGGCGAATGCCTTGATACACCTTGGATACACTGGACGATGAACTATTAATCCCCAGAGCAGTTTCAACAATTCTTTTTCGAAAAACACCCAGCTCAATCGCATTCACCGGGCACACAGCAGTACAGCTGCCGCATAGCGTACATTTATCCTTATTCCAGTGAATCTGCCAGGGCAGATCCTTAATACTTAATGAAGACGGGGTAATGGGTCTGTTTGATGGCATATATTGATCTCCTGTCGATCCGGCCCGATAATCGCGGTATCCAGATGCATGGGTTGAAAATCCTTACTTTTATCACGATCCGGAATTACCGCATCCAAACCGCATATTTCAGATGAAAACGCATATTGTCCGGGCCGGCCGCCGACCACGCCGGGTCGCAGTTTTTTCCGATCCTGAACCATAAAAAGAGAATGATCCGGCAGACTGCCGATCACACAGTTCGGCCCGTCAATAATCATTGAGCGGCAGCTTTGTTTCAGCTGCTTTAACAATGACGCGTTGGGATGATTCTCAATACCGGCTTCCTGAAGCGGGGTAATAATATGTTTATATGCTTCAAGACCTAAACCCAGCTCTTTCATGGTATAGTGTAAAATATGGGTAAAAACTTCAGAATCGGACTGGAACCCGGTATAACCCGGGAATCCCCGTGATTTTAAAAACTCCCGGATCGGGACAAACGCCGTATTCTCGCCGTTTGTCATGGTGGAAAATCCTTCCACAAAAAAGGGATGGCAGGCATACAGATTAATGGCATAATTGGTATTCTGCCGGCCCTGTGCCATCACCACCCGCGCCTTTAAATCTTCCCTGTCAAGGTTCAAAAAACGACCGACAGTCAAAGGATCGCCAATTTCCTTGAGCATGACAACATCCGGCCAGAATGAAAACACGATCATGTCCTGTTTTTCCTGCCCCATTTCCCGGAGCTTCAGTCGGATATGCATCAATTCATTACCCAGTTCCTGAAGACTTCGCCCTTCCCAGGCTTCCGGATATTCATACGCACGAACCAGATAAACATCCCGCGCGGGCATACCTTCCGGCAACTTTTTCGGCAATTTAAACGAAATCTTGAATTTGGTCATAAACCCAAGGTTCATCATGTAGGTATCCAGACGCTTGATCCCTTCTTTGGAAAAAATACCGGAAAGAATCGGGGCATCTTTCATTTCCTCAAAGGGTCCGCCCAAATCACGCAGAAAAAGCCCGACACCGGAACCGTCATGCCCTTCACGCATAACATCCAGGGCATTGAGCGCAACAAGCGGAGAGACCGGTGTATCACTGGTGATCGCAAATAAACGACACATATTAATCGAACTCCTTATTTCCCAGCCAGATTCTGGCTAAATTTTGCTAAATTTATAAAATTAACAAATCCAATCCATCATGTCTAATTATTTTGCAACAATATAATTAATTTTTGACGGCATGTATATATGAGCAAAATATATGCCAATTTTTTCAAAACAATAATACATTGACATTGTTCGTAAAAAATTAAATCGCTTGCAGAACACAATGCACAAAACTACATTTTTGTAACATTTTCCTGCTTAAAAATTACAAAAATGTAGTTTTGACAAAAAGTCGGCGCAAAACGTTAAAATCGAATTCTACATAATACCTTCCAATGTATTTTGACGTATCTCAGGAATCATAGGAAACTGCTGGAATAAATACTTAATTATTTCATATCAAACATTATAAGACGTATCTAAGAAGAAACAATATCTTTCTTGAAATATATCATAATTTCAAGTAATTTATATTTTATGGCCTGCTAAATTTGATGGCCCCGTAAAAAGTAGCAGGATGGCTAAGTTAAAAGTTTCATATACAAGGCGTAGTGGTTTTTCAGGCTCGAAATCATACATGTGGTATCTTGAGTGTCTGAAAAACCGCTACAACGCAGCAGATGGGACTTTTTACGACGCCATCAAATTTGATTGTCCGCTTGTCGTGAATCATCCGTGTATTTTATGACTGACACCCCCATGACTTCACTGAAAAAAAACCGTAAATCAAATGCCAATTTTTTTGATTCATATTTCTTAATAAAACCAGACATATAATGAACTATATCAAAGACCATAAACCCTTAAGATATACCGGACTCATCTTAATTTTTCTGTTTACAGGGATCGGGCATTGCATCGAAGCAACGGAATACCAGATCAAAGGGGCCATGATTATAAATTTTATCAAGTTTATTGAATGGCCGGAGCAGGTAATCGACAAAACCGGTGCGACAATCACGATTGGAATTATCGGCGAAGACAATTTCGGCAATACACTGGCGCAGATAGAAGGAAAGACTATCGGAGGAAAACAAATTTCCATCCGGCGCATCAGC
>JAQYVU010000096.1 GCA_030145385.1 Desulfococcaceae bacterium | reverse complement strand
CAACATGCCTGTCACAGCCAGGGTCGCTTTCATAATTGTTAAAGTATAATAAAAAGAAACATTATATACCGCATAAATCAATGCGGCTGTAAATCCGACCTTTCGGTCCCACACTCTTTGACTGATTGCAAAGATTAATATTACATTTAAAGAATCAAGCAGAATCTGGATGAGACGTATGGTTGTCAGATTATCTCCAAAAAGAAAAAAAAACAGGCCCAAAAAGTAACCATAAAACGGATCCATAAAAAAAAGTTTATCTTCCCCGAGAAGAAATCCTCCGGCAATTTTTTTTCCAAGCTCAATATAATATTTTTCATCCAGGCTTTGAATGTAAAGAAAGGGGAAATCATTGAGTAATGCGAAAAAAACAACTCTTAAAAAAAGAGAGAAAAGGAATGTATAGAAAAGAATACGTCCCCAATGGTTAAATTTCATATGATGTGCGTCTGATGATTGCATAAAAATATTTGGAAAGTTAAAGATTTGTCGATTTATTGAAATATAAAAGATTACCGTTTCACATGGGTTTTGATAAAATGTTTATATTGCAAATTGCCATGCTTCAATCAAAATAGAAACATCCTTTGATATCGGAATAACAGTCAATGTATCAGCTTTAATAATGAAATCCTTCCACTTCTCGTGAGAAGTGTTTTTCCTGGATCTGATAATTTTATGGACGGCAACGACTTTGCTGGATTTTATGTATTTGGATTGATTTTTAATATAATCATTAAAATTGACAAAACGGATACATCCGTACCCATGAATTACATACAAATTGGGTTGTTCAGTAATAATCAGCGTGTTTTCCCGGTCATGAAAATGATTCTCCAAATAATTTGAAACCATATGATATTCATATGATAGTGACAAATTTTTTATCAGTTTTTCTTTAGTTCCATATGGCAAAAAAAAGAAAAAATGTAACACTGCCAAAAATCCGGCAAAATACACCCACCTTCCCTTATACAAAATTTCAACCCGACTCAAACAATATGTGGCAGCCCACACCATAAAAGGTAAAAAAACCAATGATAGCCTGTTATCCATTGCAAGGCCAAAGTTTCCCCAATGAAAAGAGCTAATAATAAGAAATAGAATAAAAAAGACTGTTATATTGATAACAAGAACCGAGTTTATATCCCCTCGATTAGGGGTTCGGAACTGTCTCTGCACTAATAGATAGATTCCGATCAGTGCCAATACAAAAATAATTGCAGAAAATCCATAATTTGGATTTATCCCCATCAGGACAAAAATATTATCATCAAAATTCTGAACAAAATCTTTTATAGTAAAACCGATATCAACTTGCTCAAATGAATGAGCATCCAAGCGGTTTATAAGTGCCTGACCTCCCATGAAAAATTTCCTTTGCCAAAGAACCGGCAAAAGCAGAATAGGCATAACAACGATGCAATAAGACATATTCTTTAAAAAAAGATAACGATTAGAAAAAGAAATAATCATAATCCCCATCACCGGAATAAATATGACAGACTCATAACGGCAATGGGCTAAAAGCAGCATCGTTAAAAACAGGAACTCGACATGTCGGGGGGAGGAATTTGAATCTAATACGAATGTAAACAGAAAAACACAATATATAACAAACATTAAATTCAGAGGTTCAAATCCACTGGAAGTAAAACAAATCATGTAAATTGGCGTGCCTGCCATTAAAATCATCGAAATCAAAGCATAACTCTTAGCCTTGAGGCGGAAAACTGTCAGATAGGTTCCAAACAATGCACCGATGCTTACAAAAAAATTAAGAACAAATCCATTGGAAGGACTGTAACCAAGAACGGAATGCAGCAGAGATAACAGAAAAGGAAACAAAAATGGTCTTTTACTATCAGACTTACTATAAATTGGAAAATCATCTTTAGCGTAAACACATTCAACCGGCAAGGCTGCTTCCCGACTGTGATGCATGAGCATGGAAGTGCCCATGAGATTGGTCTCATCAGCCAAGACTTTATAGCGGGGAGGGCTATTGTAAAATATCAAACCCGTCAGAAAGACAGCCAATATTATAGCCGGATAATGTTGCCGCAAATTTTGCCTGAATCTATTCCTGCATACAATGATTAGCCATACACTCCACATGATGACCAGCATAGCAACCAGGTAGAAGCTTATTTGACGGATCATCCAGCTTACATGATGTTCACCGGGTAAAAGGCCGACGATTAATGAACATGCAGCTGCAAAAATAACGAACAGAAGCTTGTTGTATCGAGAGAAAAATGAATTAATTCTCAAATTGTTATCATCTTTCAGTTATATTGCCACGTTCTCTAAAAAGATTCATCATTAAAAAGCTGGAAAAGGCACAAAGTTCTTTCTATACTCGAACTTTAATAACCATAAAATTGCATAGAAAGATTAAATCAAATGTGTATTTCCAACTTTCAAACCTGCATGATTGAAAAAACTTCTTCATTCTTTCTTACAAATAATTTCTTTTGTGCTCCAAGATTATATCAAAAAACAGAATAGCCATAACCTATTGGAACAAGAAAAATATTGCTATTTTCCAACATTAGATTAGCAATATCGTGCATTGCAACTTCATCATCATCCCAATATTCAATTGCATCCAGACAAATGACAGGATCAAATAATAATGTTATAGTCTATAAATTCTTTAACATTATTGATATCAAAATATCCACCAGAAAGGTGAAGATTATGTTAATCAACTTAAATATCATCTTTAACAACTTTTATTAATAGTGACCAAGACCGCTCACCTGATGCTGACTTGGTCTCGAACATTTATTTAAAAAACTTTAATAATAAATTGAATTCATAATTAAAACAAAAGCTGTGCAAATATTTCTGGACATCATGTGGCATTTTGAAATAGCATTACCAGAAATGAAATTTCTTTTAATAAATTAAAATAAACAAACATATAAAAGCATGACACAGATATCTATTATTGCTCGGGTCTTTAATGAAGAAAAAGGGTTAACTCCCGCATTCCTTCCAATGAAAGGATTATTGAACTCTTCGAGCTTTATCTTAATATAATTTTTGTTAATGACGGATCTACTGATAATAGCGAAGAGATAATCAAAGCTATCCAAAACCCTTTATTTAAGGATATCAGTCACGCTTCCAAGCGACTGGCGCGGCCATAAAAACAGGCATTAGAGAGTCTTCTGCTCTATATATTTGCATTACAGAGGCAAATGACACCTACCCGATTCATGAAATCGACAATCTTACAAAAAATATCGAAAACGCAGATAACGCTTATTCAATGATTGTAGGTGCACGAACAGGTGACAATGTAAAGATCCACATTAAGAAAATTCCCAAAATGGATATTAACAAACTTGCTAATCATTTAACAAACATTGAAATACCAGACATTATTTCTGGTCTTCGAATCATGAAAGAACCCGCTTCAGTGACAAAATCGGCATCAGAAATGATGACACAGAACATTGAACACTCTCAACGTTTTATTAAAATATTATCTGATGGTTTTTCTTTCACAACGACAATTACCCTGGCAATGCTGACAAATCATATGCAGGTCCTCTTTTTGCCGATCAACTATCGTCATCGAAAAGACACTTCCAAAATCAGACCGATTTATGATAATTTAATTTTTTTTCAACTGATTATTCGAACATGTCTTTATTTTGAACCTCTTAAAATATTTATTCCATTTACCCTGATTTTTGTTTTCATTTTCGATTTTAGTTTTGATTTTTAGTCATTTTTTCTTAGGACAAATAATGGGTATTACCTTTTGCATTATCATGATGTCAATTATTATAGTTTATGCAATGAATTGAGGAATTTAACATATTACGGGTGATTATTTTATGCAAACACATCTTTTAGCAAAGCTGGTTTTAACTATAACTATACTGGTTTTTATGGCAAAGTTTTATATCCTAAACACGCTGAATTTTGTTATGGATGAATTTCTTGAGATGACGCTACCGATGATGCTGCATAAGGGAATGGTACCTTTTATAGATTTTACGTACGTAAAACCCATACTGATGAGCTTTTTTTTGCATCCGATTTTTCTTTTCACTTCTGACTCTGTGTATGCCATGATGCTGGGAAGGTTGGTTATGGTTTTATTTAGCGCAGGTATCATTATTATGGTGTATCTCCTGGCAAAAGATCGATTTAACCAGCGAGCGGCTTGGTTTGCTGTTTTATTGACTGTTTTATGTTCTACTGAAATTGAGCGTACACTTAAGATTCGTACTGATAATTTGAGTACCCTATTGTTTATGATATCAATTACAGCTACTTTAGCCGGTAGACGTTCATTGTGGAAAGAAATATTATCAGGAATAGCGATAGGTATGGCTATTTTAGTTACCCAAAAAGCCATTTTTTTTGTCATAGCCATGGCTCTTGTGATGGGGTGGCGCTTGTGGGTAGCAAAAGAATTGAATCGTTTGACAGTTGCCCTTTTTTTAACAAGTGCAATGATTCCTGGATTTTTTTATTTGCTCTATATTTCAATGTTTTCTGATTTGTATGCTTTTTTGTACGCGAGCCTGTTTAAAGCTGCTAAATTCCATACAGGGGCTTATAAGTCAATGTATGATCTTAATCACTTTTATTTGGAAATTTTTATTCGCGATCCGGTTTTTTGGTTATTATCTTTTACGGCTTTGCTTATTGGTTTATTTAAAACGAGTATGAAGGATCGTAAAACACCTATATATTGGGCTGCTGCGGTTGTTACGTTATTCTTTTTTTTGCACAATACACCATGGCCGTATTTTTTTGTAACCATAATACCTCTACTGTCTGTTATTGCAGCTGGCGGGATTGAAGCCGTTTATGCAAAGATTGAATCAGGAAACAAGAAAAAAATTTTTATTTCAGGAATGGTTTGTTGCCTTTCTATCGGAACTTTGGGCAGATGTCATAAATTAGCTGTACCTACCAATAATACCCAAATCAAAACCATCTATAATATTGAAGAAATACTTAAACAAGATGGAACATATTTTGACGGTGTCGGGATGGTATTGAGCAGAATGCAGGCTGATCCAATACATTTGAATGCGATTAACTTAAATGCGATTAGATCTGACCAGTTGTTAACCAGAGATATCATTGATAACTTGAAAAGTAGGCAGTGCGCAGTTATCGTGCGTAATTATCGTATCAAGCGCATGCCCAAACTTTTTCATGATTTTATCAAAAAGCATTATCTCCCGTTAACGAGCTTGATAATGACTGCAGGCAGCACAATAAATTTCACAGAAAAGACCTGTCAGTCCATCGATTTAATAAGTACCGGTAATTTTTTAATCCGCCGTTCGGATGACTCAGTGATTATTACCATTGATGGTGTAAAAATAAAAGATAGCATAACCATGACTGCAGGAAAACACATTGTGTGTGTAGATAAATATCCTATGACTGTAACTATACAATATTTACCAAATCATGCCCGTTTATGGAAAGACTCATTTCCGGAGAATTATCTTTTTTTAGGGTACAAATATTGAGCAAATTGGTGTAAGGTGGCAAAGACCGAAATAAATTAACTTTGGTTTTCATAAAATGTCATAAAGCTTATTATAAAAGGTTTTGAAAATATATGCCTGATACTGAACAAAAGTTGCTCGTGGTTATTTTGGCTTACAATGAAGCGGGAAGAATAGAACATGTTGTTAAATCCGTAAAAAAATTTATTCCCGGAAGCTATATACTTGTTGTAAATGACGGTTCATCAGATGAAACCAAACACGCTGCTTTAAAAGCTGGGGCCAATGTCATCTCCCATCCGATTAATCTGGGGTATGGTGCTGGTCTGGAGGTCGGTTATATGTATGCTTTAGATAACGGTTTTGAGTATGTATTGCAGATGGATGGGGACGGACAACATTTGGCGGAAGAGGCGTATAAAATTATTACGCCAATAGTTAACAATGAAGCGGATATCGCAATCGGTTCAAGATATTTGGAAGGCACGGTCTATCGGACTTCCTTGCATAGAAGGTTGGGGCAGAAATTTTTTAGCCTCATTTATAAGATGGTAACCGGTTGTTATATTGCAGACCCGACTTCTGGATTTCAATGTTTAAATAAAAAGGCATTATCATTTAATTTAAGAGTGATGTTTCCGAATGATTTTCCGGATATTAATGTCTTATTGATGGCGTATTTTGCTAAATTACGGGTCAAAGAGATCTCGGTTTTAATGCATGAACGCTCCGATGGATCCTCAATGCATGCTGGCCTTAGACCCGTAATCTATGTTATTAAAATGTTTTTTTATATACTTATTATTATCTTAAATTCAAAACAATTGAGAAATTATGGAAATTAGACAATTCTGGTCTATGTTAATTGTTGCAGTTTCTCTTTTTATTCTGATTATACGTTTGGTACAAAAAGGAAAGCTGGATATAGCCTACAGTTGGCTATGGATAGGCATGGGCCTGGTCATGCTGCTATTAGTTATAAAATATGAATGGCTGGTTTTTTTTACAGAATTGATAGGTGCAATAACGCCAACAACAACGCTTTTTCTTTTTGCTATTTTGATTTTGTTGATGTTGTGTCTACAGTTTTCGATTGTAATTTCTCGGCACCGTTACCAAATTAAAAAATTAACTCAACAAATTGCCATCAAAACAGAGGAGAAGCCTGAATGATTAGGGTTGTGCTTGTGACTGCACCGCTTACCCTTGAAGATCGATATGGAGGATTTGCAGCTGCTGGAGGCTCACAGCCTTCTTTTGGGATTGCTCTGCTGGGGGCTGTTGCATTACAAATGGGATTAGAAACACATATTATTGATGCATCGGCTGAAAATATGGGCATAGAGGATACTTTATCAGAAGTGTTGTCCTACGAGCCAGATGTGGTTGGTTTTAGTTCGACAACTTTAGGTATCGTAGCGACTGGAGAACTATCTTCGAGAATAAAAGAAACGAATGCAAATATCCTGACTATTATTGGAGGCTGTCATGTAACTGCTTTGCCCTCTGAGACGCTGGATGCCTTTCCTGATTTTGACCTAGCTGTTGTTGGTGAAGGTGAAACTACTTTTGCTGAAATTCTTGATCTGGTTCAGAAAAAGGCCATGCGTGATGATATCCTTGGAACTGCTATTAGGGCCGATAAAGGAATAAAGATTAATCCTGCCCGACCATTGATAAAAAATCTTGATCATTTACCTTTACCAGCCTGGAAATTATTGAGAGGTTTTCCCCATGCTTTTAAACCTTCTTTAGCGAGAATCAAAAATTATCCGTGCGCCACGGTGGTTCTTACGCGGGGATGTCCCTTTAAATGCAATTTTTGTGATCGTTCGGTATTTGGACAGACAATAAGATCATACTCCCCTGATTACGCTGTCAGGTTATTAAAGGACTTAAGAGAAAATTTCGGTGTCAAGGAGATTTTGATTGAAGACGATACTTTTGTCCTTTCTGCCAAGAGAATGACAGACTTTTGCGAGGGTATTCTGGCTGAAAACCTGGATATTACCTGGTCGTGCTTGGGCAGGGCGGATACGGTAAGGCTGGATTTGTTAAAATTGATGAAAAAGGCGGGATGCTGGCACATTTCTTACGGTATTGAGAGTGGTGACCAGCAAATATTAGATAAGATGCAAAAAGGTGAAACCATCGCGGATTTTGAGCGGGCCATTAAATTGACAAAGGAAGCTGGTTTAAAATCCAAAGGGTTTTTCATCCTTGGTTTTCCCGATGAGACCTTAGAAACAATGGAGGCAACCATAAACTTGGCAAAACGCCTTCCCTTAGATGACATATCCGTGTCTCAAATGACCCCTTATCCCGGATCATTATTATATGACAAAGTTGAAGAATACGGAGTTTTTAATAAAGGTGACTGGCGCAAAATGAATCAATTGACTACAGTGTTTGTACCTTACGGTCTGATCAAAGAAGATATAGAGCAAGCACGAAAAAAAATGTTGAGCCAATTTTATCTACAACCCCGAATTATTGTTGCTAAGCTCTGTCAGTCTTTGGCAAATCCTCGGTTATTATATGGGTACCTAAAGAGCTTTGCTACCCTACTCAAACTGATGAACAATAAACATAATCCTGATCACATCATTTCCTCATGAATGCATTCGTCTTTGATGGAATAGCCAAAAACAATATAAAACAGCCACTTGTATCTGTTGTTATTGTTGCTTATAATGGACTTAAATTAACCAGGGAATGTCTTTATTCTGTCACGCAACAAACATATGAAAATCTTGAACTGATATTTGTTGATAACGGTGCTGAAGAATCATTGGGTATTATGGTTACCAAAGAATTTCCGCAGATCAAAATGTTGTCACTAAAAAATAATATTGGATTTGCGGGAGGCCATAACAAAGGGATTTTGGCATCTACCGGCAAGTACGTGGCTATAATTAATAACGATGCCGTGGCAGCGCCGGACTGGATTGAAATGATGGTAAAAGCAGCAGAGGCAGATGACCATTCGGGATCTGTCGCATCTATGATATTGGATGGGCAGAATCCACACTTGTTGGATTCATTTGGTGTTGGCGTGGCCTTTGATGGCATGTCTCGTCAAGTCAATCATCTCCAGCCGCCCCCTGACATTAAAAAGCCTCAAGAGATACTTTTGGCCAGTGGTTGTGCTTGTATGTTTCGGATGTCCGCACTCAGAGAAACCGGTTTGTTTGACGAAGCTTTTTTTGCTTATTGTGAAGATACAGATCTGGGGTTAAGATTACGTTGGGCAGGATATAAATGTATTATCGTGCCTGAGGCCAAAGTATTACACCACTATTCGATGACCACTGGAAAATTTTCAATAAAAAAAATTTTCTGGGTGGAAAGAAATCATTACTGGGTAGTTTTTAAAAATTTTCCCACATTACTTCTTCTCTTGTTGCCTGTATTCACCTGCTGGCGGTTTATTTTGCAGGCAGTTATTTTATTCAAAGGGACAAGTGGATTGATCGAATTTGTGGAAAATACGACGCCAACAAAATTGATCGGGGTCATTATCAAAGCCAATATTGCTGCGCTCTGCGGTATACCTGCCATGTTTAAAGCACGTTATCGTTATCCACGGTGCGTGAGTCAGATAGAAATGATAAAGATTCTTATGCGTAACAGACTATCAATTTATAGTGTATTAACGGGAACAGACTAATGCCGGTAACCTCTCACAGTACATCAAATCATACCCTTTATCAACGAGATCAATACAAAAAAGGGGGATTAGGAAGAACTTACTGGGATTATCGGGACAAAATTACCCTGTCTTTTCTTGATGATAAAGATCGTTGCATAATTGACCTCGGGTGTGGTGAAGGGATAACACTGGGAAAAATAGTTAAAGCTCACCCAAACTCACAGGTGTATGGTATTGACGTATTAGAGGAAAATATTGAAATATGTAAAAATTATGATCTCCCGGTAAAGAAAGGAGAGTGCGACAATATAGACTTGCCGGATAACAGCGTGGACGCAGTGGTTTTTATGGAAGTGATTGAGCATCTGGAAGACCCGACAGCGACTATAAATGAAATTTACCGTATCCTGAAACCAGAAGGCAAGTTGATACTTGTTTATCCAAATGATGTTTTTTTCAAAATTGCCAGGATTCTAACACTCCGTTTTAGAGAAGCAGCATATGATCCTGGGCACGTAAAACAATGGACGCCTAATGAGATGAGACAATTTCTTGGAAAAAAGGGTTTTGTTATTGAACAGACTAAATCCCTGCCATTTTTTTTATGGCAGTTGTCACTTCATGGATTAACATGCGCAAGAAAAAAAAGGCTGTGAATAGCAAATTTTTCACCGAAGCAATGAGCAGGTCTGTTTCTGGTGAAGCTATGCGATTTGTTTTAGGTTCTCTTTCAACCACAGTGGTCTGTTGGGGCTCCCTTATTTGTCTGGTGGAAATCTTCCATGTTCACTATCTTGTCAGTGCAAATTTTTCAACCTTCATCGCCTATCACTATTCTTTCTTTCTGAATAAGTATTTTGTTTTTAAACAAGTTGAAACAAAATATATCAAACAGGGAATTAAGTTTTTAATGTCTCAAATTTTTCTTTTGTTTTTAGGTAATATTATGCTGTATACAGGGGTTGACCTTTTGCACTTGAACTATCTTCTTGTCACTGTAGTAATGGCTGGCTTTCTCGCCTGTTTGAATTTTACATTGATGAAGATTTCAGTTTTTAATTGATTCTGCTTAAGATCTTGAGGTTACGATTAAATCGATAAATCTAACACTTTTATAACATTGTCATGTTTAAATTTTAAATTTCATCAACAATTCAGGAATTTACAAAATAACCTATGATAAAAAATAGTACTCGAATATTATTAGTCAACGCCGTTAACCCTGCAGTGGAAGTCGAAACAAGATATCCTAATTTGGGCTTGGGTTACCTTGCCGCATCGGTTCGGAAGCATATCCCAGACGAAATCATCACATTTTTTATCGCCGATGATAATATCAAGAAAATTGTTGCAGAATTTAAACCTCACTTAGTTGGAATATCCTCTGTCAGCCAGAATTATAACATAGCTCTTAATTACTCCCGTTATTTTGAGACTCAAAACATTCCGTTTATTATTGGGGGCGTGCACATAACATCCCTGCCGAAAACGTTACCGAAATCTGCTATAGCTGCATGCCTCGGTGAATCGGAAATGACGTTTGTAGAATTAGTCAAGTTATTTATTGAAGGTGGCTTTTCACCTGAAAAGTTGAAACAAATACAAGGCATTGCCTTTTGGGATGGGCAAATACTTATTGAAACTGAATCCCGTCGTCTTATGGAAATGGATACTATTCCTCCCCCAGCCAGAGATCTTCTGAATATTCGTTCTCACACCTATATGTTTACATCCCGAGGTTGTCCTTATCGCTGTACTTTTTGCTCCTCATCCCGTTTTTGGGACAAATTAAGATTTTTTTCGGCTGAATATGTAGTTGATGAAATCGAATTTTTATACCAAAATCATGATGTTTCCATGATCAGTTTTTTTGATGATCTTTTTGCGGCAAATCGTAAACGCTTAAAAAGAATTATTCGTTCTTTAAAAAACAGACAATTATTGGGAAAAATAAAATATACATGTTCCTGCCGGGCAAACGTTGTTGACAAAGAACTGGCCTCTTTATTTAGCGAGATGGGCATTGTCAGTGTGGGGCTTGGCCTGGAGTCTGGAGATGAAAATATACTTCAATATTTAAAAGGAGAGTCCATTCACGTAAGGGATAATATAAGGGCTGTAAACGTTTTGAAGGATGCCGGGATTGCAGCAAATGCATCATTTATTATTGGATCGCCTCAGGAAACAGTTCCGCAGATTATGAATACTTATAATTTTATTAAAAATAGTAAATTGGATCTCTTTGACATTTATATCCTGACTCCTTATCCAGGTACACCAGTGTGGGAATATGCAAAAAAATGTAATCTAATTTCAGAAGATATTAAAGATTGGTCTATACTTGACGTAAATGTTTATCGCTCGCCGAATAAAGCCGTTATATTATCTGAGTGTTTATCAAAAGATGAGGTTGTTGCGTATTATATGAAATTCAGAAGACTTAGATTTAGAAGAAATATTATTAAGGTGATTAAACATCCCATGAAGCGGGACCTTCCGAGAATGGCCTGGGAATTGTTAAAAGAGCGTATTTATCACCATCTAAATTATTGAATAAACTAACCACCCTCAAAAGGGGAGTGGTTTTGAGTTTACCCCGTAATCACAATTAATTCCGATTATCCACATGAAATGGAAAAGAACCTCCCAGCGCCCTGAGTTATTTTAATCAAAAATCATTGAATTGCCCGCTGCCGCATCAAATGATCAACAAGCACCAGATTCACCATGGCTTCGCAAACCACGTTAATGCGGGGAATTGCTGAGATATCATGGCGACCTTGAATTTTTATTTGGGTGGGATTATTGCCTTTATCTATAGTTTCCTGCTCGATGCTGATGGACGGGATAGGCTTTACCGCAACACGAACAATAATTTCATCACCATTGGAGATTCCGGCCAGGATACCGCCGGCGTTATTGCTTAAAAAGCCATCCGGAGAAATCGGGTCATTGTTTTCTGATCCGCGCAGAGTAGCCGCAGAAAACCCGGAACCGATTTCAACGCCCTTGACCGCACCGATACTCATCAGTGCTTTTGCAAGATCCGCATCCAGTTTGTCAAATACCGGCTCACCAAGTCCGGGCGGAATATTTTTTGCGCGAATTTCCACAATGCCGCCTAATGAGTCTCCTTCGGCTTTGACCCTGGCAACCTCTTCTTTCATCAATTTTGCCGCCTGCTTGTCCGCGCATAAAAACATATTTTTATGGATCGCCTGCTGATCAAACGTTTTTGCTTTGATGCTGCCAAGCGCAATTGTATGAGCAATCACTTCGATATTTTCTTTTTTTAAAACCGCGTTGGCCACGGCACCCGCAGCAACCCGTCCAACAGTTTCACGGGCTGATGACCGCCCTCCCCCTCGCCAGTCCCGAATTCCATATTTTGCCTGATACGAAAAATCCCCGTGTCCCGGCCGATAGATATCGGCAATTGAATTATATGCGCTGGATTTGGCATCACGGTTTTCCACCATGATCATCATCGGGGTACCGGTTGTCTGATTTTCAAACACGCCGGAAAGAATTTTCGCAGTGTCTGATTCTTTGCGGGATGTGCTGGTAATCGATCCGCCGGGACGTCTGCGGTCCAGCATTTCCTGAATAACCGATTCATTCATTTCAATTCCCGGGGGGCATCCATCAACCACAACGCCAACGCCTTTGCCGTGAGACTCCCCCCAGGTTGTGATTTGAAACAATTTTCCGAATGAACTGCCTGACATAATCTATCCTTTATTAAAATTTAATAAGAAAACAAGGACCACTTAAAGGGTAACAGGTATGCATTCCCGCACAGGAGCGTGGGAACGAGAGAGATTGACCTGATTCAGCGTTCATCTTTAAAATTCTCACTCCCTCACGGTCGCGGCTCTGATTGCTTTTAGCCTTCTACCTTACACATTCTACCTTGCATATAACCCGTCAAACACTTCCCAGTATGTGGGAAATGACTTTTCGACACATTGTTCATTTTTGATTTCAATTCCCGGCACCCTGAGTCCGGCGACTGCAAAGCACATGGCAATTCGATGATCATCATAGGTTTCTATGACAGCCCCATGGGGTTTCCCGCCGGTGATGATCAAATCGTCATTTTCAGATTTTGCCGATATGCCCATCCTGGTCAATTCGTTGATTACCGCACTTAATCGATCACTTTCTTTGACTTTCAGATGGGATACGTTTTTAATCACCGTAACGCCGTCTGCAAATGCCGCAATGACCGCTAAGGTCGGCACCAGATCCGGCATGTCAGCCATATCCACTTCAACGGCCGAAAGTTTTCCGCCGACAACCGTGATACCGTCCGGTTCATGGATCACCTGGCAGCCCATGGCAGATAAAACATCCACAAAACGCACATCCCCCTGACTGGATTGCTTGGATATGCCGTTTACTTTTATTGCATGGCCGGTTATCGCAGCTGCCGCCCAGAAATAACTGGCCTGAGAACAATCCGGTTCAACAGCGTAATATCCGCATTGATATGTAAGATTGCCTGGAATTTTAAAATAATCATATCCGGATCTTTCAACATCCACACCAAACTGTGACATGATATCGACGGTCATATCAATGTACGGTTTTGAGACCGGTCCGTGAGTCACATTAATTTCAATTCCATTTTTTGTATAAGGCGCAATTAACAGCAACCCGGAAAGAAACTGGCTGCTGATACTGCAGTTTAAGTCAACCGTTCCGCCAGCGACTTTCGTACCGATGACCTCCAGCGGCGGGCATCCATTATTATTTAATGATACCGCTTTAACACCCAACTGGTTTAATCCATCAAGCAGATGGTGTATGGGGCGTTCATGCATCCGATCAGATCCGGATAACACATAGCGGCCATTGCCGATGGCAGCATATGCAGTCAAAAGCCGCATGGAGGTCCCTGAATTTCCCAAAATAATGGGATTTTCAGTTGAATCCATATCTCCATTTCTGCCGGTCAGGACCACTTTGTTTGGTTTTTTATCAAACGATGCGCCGAATTGGCTTAACGCGGACAATGTATAATTCGTATCATCGCTGTCCAGCCAGTTTTCAATCGTACATGTTCCATTTGATAATGCTGCGGCAATAAATATGCGGTGGGTGTAACTTTTTGATCCTGGAACAGTCACCGCTGTGTCATGAATTTTGTCAGTTTTTATTTTCAGCATGGGTTTTCCATCTCATTTTGCATTAATTTCTATACGCTTCCTCACGGTCGCGGCTCAGATATACTCCCCTCATTCCTGAGATCTTGGATAAGAGCCCAGCAGTTTAATATATTTGCAATACGGTTTCATCCGCTCAATGGTCTGTTTGATTTTTTCATCGGCAATATGTCCGTCAAAATCGACAAAAAAGAAATAGCTCCAGTTCTCGTGCTTGGTCGGGCGAGATTCCATTTTCGACATATTGATGCCTGACTCGGCAATCGGCTCAAGGATTTTAAATAATGCGCCGGGCACATCAGAAATGACAAACATAATGGATGTTTTGTCGCACCCTGTGGGGCACGGCTCATCATTGCCGATCAGCAGGAATCGTGTAATGTTGTTGGAGTGATCTTCTATGTTGGTTTCAAGAGTCTGAAGCCCGTAAATGTGGGCAGCTTCACTGTTAGCAATGGCTGCGGTCTTTTCTTCCTTTGACGCTTTCTGTGCCGCGTGAGCGGTGCTGTTGGTTTCTGACAAAACCGCCTTGGGTAGATTTTTCCGTATCCAGCCCCGGCACTGGGCAAGTGCCTGGGGATGAGAATAAATCACTTCAATATCATCGATGCTGCAGGACCTGGACAAAACCGCATGTGAAATATTCAAATATTTTTCCGCACAGATTTTCAGCTCTGATTCAAAAAACAGATCCAGGGTATGATTAATTGCGCCTTCAATGGAATTTTCAACCGGAACAACGCCATAATCACACTTGCCCTTGTGAACATCGATAAAAACATCACGAATTCCGGTTTGCGGGATAAATGTCGACGAATGACCAAAGAGTTCCATAGCAGCAATATGCGTAAATGTCGCCTCCGGGCCAAGGTAAGATATTTTCGTCGGAGTTTGGATTTCTCTGCATGCGGAAATAATATCCGTAAAAATCTGGTGAAGTGCCTGTTGTTTAAAAGGTCCGTGATTTAAAGCGTTCAGACGCTGCATGACCTGATTTTCACGGGATTTGTCATAAACAAAGCTGCCTTTTTCCTTTTTAATATCCCCGATCTCTTTTGCGATTAACAGACGTTTATTGATTAAATTCAGAATTGATTCGTCAATCTCATTGATGGAAAGTCTCATTTGACTGATTTTATCGTCCGCCTGATTACTTTCAGTATCATTCATGCTGTTTAACATTCCCTGAATTATTTTTCAGTTATGGTTTCATTGATCTTCATGCCAAAATGTCTGCCGCTTTCTTCAATGGCCACCAGCACTTTATCCCCCGGACGTAAACTAACAACAGAAACCGGATTCCCGTCCGGGGCAGTCAGTCGGATGGTTTCCGCATTCTGCAAAATGGTATTGATTTCTTTTCCAGCCACATTAGCTTTAATCAGCATCATCGGGCGTTTTTCAATTTTAAGCCGACCCACCGTACCAACCGTCGCACTGCCGGTAAAGTCAGTGATCAGCACCTGGTCTCCGGCTGCAAGTTCCGAAAGATAACGTGTTTTACCGCCGGGCACCCGTGTATATGCGTGCACCGCTCCGGCATTCACCCGGAACGGACGGGGAGAAACATAGGGGTTGTCAATACTTTCCGAATGAACCAGAAAAAGCGCGCTGCTGGCATTACCGACAAGCATGCCCTCGCCTATTTTCATTTCCGTACAGGTATCCACGCACACCCGGTCGCCCATGCCAACCGGTTTAATTTCCGTAATTTCAGCAACGTCAAGCGGAATCTGATCCGTTTTTGCGCTAAGTACACGTAGCGCCTGTTTTAGCTCCAACAGATCATCGGTGCAGAAAAGGATATGATCGACGCCTTTTTCAAGGATTCCAAAAGCGGTTTGTGCATCTTCTAAGTTATAAACCTGGGCAATCACACCTTTGGCGCCCTTGGCAATCAAATTTTCCAGCGGAATAATAGACCAGTCCGTACACTCCAGAATTACTTTTTTATCATGACACAGTTTCACAATTTCGTTTTCATCTTCACCGCTTTGAATTTTAAAACTAACAACATCTTCACCCGGCTTAATATCACCATCATCCGATATGGTTTCTATGCGACCGAGCGCTTTCACCTTTTCTGCATAGCCGGACGGCACCATCACCCCATCTGCGCCGCCTTCGATAGCTGTGGTAATTAGTTCTTTATCCCAAGGGTCTATTTTCACCCAGATCTTTCGCATGAGCTGCATCCTCTCTATTTTTTGGATAAATAATTGACTATAATAAATTTAAACGCAAACCGATACATATAACTGAATTTAATTATATTTTTATAAAATTAATTATTCGAGAATTTTTAATGCATCGTCAACCGATCCGTTATCTAATATAATTGAAGCCATGGCTCTAACCATCTGCGTAGGATCTTTATGCTGAAATACATTCCGGCCGATTGAAACCCCGGAACCGCCGGCTTCTATGGATCCTTTCACCATCTCCAGAATATCTCTGTCTGAGTCCATCTTTGCTCCGCCGGCGATAACCACAGGGACGGTACAGCCTTCAACAACCGTTGAAAAAGTTTCCGGAGAACCGGTATATGATACTTTTACAATGTCGGCACCCATCTCACAACCCACACGGGCGGCATGTTTGACAACCTCAACATCATACTCATCTTTGATTTTTTCACCACGCGGATACATCATGGCAAGCAGAGGAATCCCCCAGTTTCGACAGTCATAACTGACTTTTCCAAAGTCATTGAGCATTTCTTTTTCCTGACCGTTTCCAAGATTGACATGAATTGAAACAGCATCCGCGCCCAGTTTGATAGCTTCTTCCACGGTGCAGACAAGGGTTTTGGAGTGAGGGTACACTGACAGGGAAGTGGATGCGGACAAATGAATAATCAATCCGATATCAGACCCTCCCCGCCGGTGACCGGCACCGATAAGCCCCTTATGCTCGACAATAGCATTGGCTCGTCCTTCCGCAACCCTGGCAACCGTTGATTTAATATCACTGATTCCTTCAATGGGTCCCACGGAAACCCCATGATCAAGCGGTACAATAATTGTTCGCCCCGTGTGTCGATCCATAATCCGTTCCATTCTAATGTGTTTGCCGATAATTGTCATTTTGATTCTCCTTTAAAATAATTTATAGTTAATAAAAAAGCTGATCCCGTAAAAAGCAGTTGGATGGCTAAGTTAAAAATTTCATATACAAGGCGTAGTGGTTTTTCAGGCTCGAAATTATACATGTAGTATCTTGAGTGTCTGAAAAACCACTACAACGCAGTAGATGGAACTTTTGACGACGCCATCAAAAAAAGCCGTGAAGACTTTTTCTCCACGGCTTTTAAAATAAAAAAGCCGCGGGCTTATGGGCTGCCCGCGGCTTTGTGTTTTTAGTTGTTTTACTTACTATCGCACAGGCAGACCCTTGGCGTAAAAATAAAAATAGCTAAAATACCAAAAATAAAATTCAGAATTGATGCCTGTGTTGTGTTTCATTTTTATTTGATTGTCTTTTTTTATATGGCTTAAAAAAATAAATATATTTTAAAATAATAGTTTGAAAGAAAATTCCACGATTCTATATTAAATGTCAAGCTTTTTTATACATTGCCGATTAAAAAATATTAACTAAAACAACAGACTTTTTTAATCCGGTTTAATTAATGCCGCTGCATTGGCCTGCATTTTTTCAAAATATTTTTCACTTAGGCCGGCGCCGCAGATAACCTGTTTTGCCAATTCACCGTCAATCAGATCTCCCGGAGCGTGGGAGTCTGTATTGATTAACATCTTTGTGCCGATTTTTTCAGCAAGGCGGGCCACATGTCCGTTTGTCAGAGAGTGACCTTGTCGGGCGGTGATTTCCAGCAACACATTTTTATCTTTTGCCGCCATGACATCTGCTTCAGAGATCAGGCCCGGATGGGCTAAAATATCGGCACCGGCATCAATGGCCGCCCGATTGGTCCCTTTGGCCACGGGCTCGGCAATGGTTTCGCCGTGAACGATAACAATTTTTGCACCCAGGTCTCTTGATTTAGCAATCACGGCTGCGATTAAAGACGGTGGAACGTGTGTTATTTCAATACCGGGTAATATTTTAATTTTCATTACCGGGTTCAATTCGTTAGCAACCGCCACAAGCCTTGGAATGATAAAATCAATATTTGATTGATCTCCATGATCTGTAATGCCGATTACCTGGAGTCCTTTAAATTCGGCCCTTCTGGCAAGTTCCGCCGGGATTAAAACCCCGTCACTGAAAATCGAATGCGTATGCAGGTCAATCATAGATTCTTCTTTCGTTAAACTTTATATTTGCCAAAATCCTCCGGGGAAAGATTTTTAAGATATGTTTCCCATTTTTTCCCCTGATCACTGTCATCTACTGTCTCATATTCACCGTTCTTAACCTTCAGGCTGTCAACAACTGATTCATCCACAAAAATTTCCGCTTTAAGACGCAATGCCAGTGCAATGGCATCACTCGGGCGTGCATCTAAAATGAATTCGCCATCTTCTGAAACACAGTAAATTTTTGCATAAAACGTATTGTCCTTGAGATCACATACTTCGATTTTAGTGACATTTGTATTCACTGTTTCAATAAAATTTTTAAACAGATCATGGGTCATTGGGCGGTCAAAGGAAATATTCTGTAATACGGATGCAATTGAGGCGGCTTCCAGCAGCCCAATCCAAATGGGAATTGAAAAATCTTCGTCAACGGAATTTAATATTAAAATCGGTGCATTTGAAGCTGGATCCATTGCCAGACCGCCGATGATCATTTTATGCAACATGAGAATGACCTCCTTTTAATTTGAGGTATTCTATTCGATGTTCGGATAAAACGCCGAACAGGGAATTTGAAAACGCTTTAATGATCTCCACATCAACAGTTTGACCTTTTAATGAATCAATGTCAATCCCCCAGTCAGG
>JAQYVU010000008.1 GCA_030145385.1 Desulfococcaceae bacterium | reverse complement strand
TCTGAGGCAGATCCTTCGACAATACAGCTTTCGAATTTTGTGCTAAATTTATCCGGCTGAATTTGCGTATTTCCCACAACACAAAATGAAACTTTTGCATTGTGGGCAATGTTATCCAGTTTCTTTCCTTCCAGCGCGCAGTGACAATAGATGTTTTTATCCAAAAAGCAATAATTTATAGGCACGCCGTAAGGTTCATTGTCTGAAGAAACCGTGCTTAAAATGCCGTATTTGCCGTTTTCAATGATTGAAACGGTTTCATTATCTGAAAGCTGCCGTTCTTTTTTTCTCATTTTTTCTCCTGTTCCCCATGCGTTCATAATCTTCAGATAGTCTTTCAGTGATCTAAATTGAAAAGAATATCATTTTCCAGGAACACCTGTTCCAGCTGTTTCTGGTAATCCGCCAGTTCCTCACCTTTCCGGCTGGCAAGTTCCTGGACAATATACTGGATGACCACCAGCATGCCGGAAACATTTCCGATAAAGGGGATGGACCTTGCCGGAACCACAAGGGAAAGATCCGCAAACTGGATCACCGGGCAGATATTGCTGTCCGCAATGGTTAGCAGGGTGTGCCCGCTGCGGCGGATCATTTTGCTCAGCTTGATCAGCTCATTGGGGTAGCGTGTGCAGGTCGTCAGGATGACCAGGCTGTTGGAAGGGGCATTGGTCAGCATGTCAAAAGCAGTGCTGTCGCTGCCTTTTAAGATGTGGACCCCTTTTCTGACCTTGGTTAATGACCACCCCAGATAATAGGCAAATGTATAAGAAAGCCTTGATCCAATCACGTATACGGTAGGGCTTTTGTCCAGATGATCAACAATCCGGTTCATGGTGTCGATATCGATATGTTCATACAGGTATTTGAGATTGTCGAGTTCATCAAGAATTTCCCTGTGAAGCCGGTCGACCCCTACTTCCTTGATACCTTTGAAAGCCGTTCTGTCAGGAAGGGAAAGGCCGGTGTTGACAAAGTCTTTTAATGCTTCCTGGAAATCTGAATAGCCTTTGTATCCAAGCGTGCTGACAAACCGGACCACCGTGGCTTCACTGGTTTCACAGGCTTCAGCCAGTTCTTTTGTGGTCATGAAAACCGCCTTGGACGGATTTTGTATAATAAAGGTCCCCAGAGCCTGAGCCTTGGGTGTCAGGGTGTCAAGTTTGTTTGAAATTTTATTGATTACCGGATGTGAAACAGTTGCATTCATGGTTCCTCCAACGATGTCGGGGTTATGGTGTAAATTTTTTATTTATATATCTTTCTATAATTATTTAATCTTATTTGTTTTTATACAATGAATTGAAATTTGTCAAGTGATAATGAAAGAAAAGCTGTCATTTTAAAAAATATATCTTGACATGTTTTCTTTCATTGCGTAATCCTGAAATCGAGCACAATGAAATTTAACGGCTTCTTAAAAAGTAGCTCGGATGGCTCAGTTAAATGTTCAATGTACAAGGCGTAGTGGTTTTTCAGGCTTAAGATAATATATTGAGAGACTGAAAAACCGCTACAACGCAGTAGATGGGACTTTTAACGACGCCATCAAATTTGACAATAATCCATAACCAAGCGAGAAGGCTTATGTTTTCAAAAAAGAAACCCATGTGGGGAAAAAAGACCCCCCTCAAATCAAGTTATGACGTGGTACTCATCGGCGGCGGGCTGCACAGCCTGGCAACGGCATACTACCTTGCAAAAGAACACGGCATTACCGATATCGCGATTATAGAAAAAAACTATATCGGGTTTGGCGGTGCGGGTCGAAATACCGCCATTGTCCGTGCGAATCAGCGGACCCAGTATAATGTGCCTTTGTATAAAGAAGCCCTTGATCTGTGGCCGGTCTTAACCAAGGACCTGGACTACAATTTAATGTTTAACAACTGCGGTAACCTGAACCTGATGCATTCTGAAGCAGCCATGAAAGCGGCACGGATGACCATTGCCACGGCACAGTTTCACGGCGTGGAAAGTCATCTGATTGATGCAAAAGAGGCCAAAGAGCTGGTTCCGGCATTAAATATTTCAGACGATATTACCTTCCCCATTCACGGGGCCATGTTCCATCCGCCCGGCGGTGTGGTCCGCCATGATGCCGTGGTCTGGGGACTGGCCCGTGCTGCTGCTGAAATGGGCGTTCAGATTCACCAGCAGACCGAAGCTTTGGATATTGGCACCCGCAACGGCAAGGTCACGTCCGTGACCACCAGTCGCGGCACCATCAACACCAAACAGGTGCTGATATCTGCCGGCGGTTATTCGGCTGCCCTGATTTATGACATGCTGGGCATCAAGCTGCCCATCAGCGTGCTCACCATTCAGGCCATGGTCACCCAGCCCTTAAAACCGGTTCTGGATCATGTGGTTTCTTCGGGTGCCTACCATTGCTATGCCAACCAGACACTCAAAGGGGAAATCGCTACCGGCGCGCATATGGATCCGTGGCCCAATTATACCACTTTAAATACTGCCCATTATATCAAGCACCAGGCCGAAGCCCTCTCGGAATTCCTGCCGTGTTTGCGGGGCGTCCGTTTCATGAGGATTTGGGGCGGACTTGCTGATATGACACCGGACATGGCCCCTATCATGGACGGGGATGAGCAGGTGGAAGGGTTTTATATGGACTGCGGGTGGGGCTATTTTGGATTCAAATCCTGCTCTGCGGTCGGCAAATATATGGCGGAATTTATGGCCACAAAAAAGTGCCCGGATATTTTGAAACCCTTTGCTTTAAAACGTTATGAAGAACACAAGCTGATGGGTGAAACAGCAGCGCTTGTCAATTACAGCCCGGATAACTAGGAGGATAGAAATGGCTTTAACAATCACATGTCCAATCTGCGGAAAAAGAAACGGATATGAATTCAGATTTGGTGGAGAAGAAAAGGGTCCCCGGCCCGAAGAAAACGGGCTGACCCCTGAAGCATGGTGCGATTATGTACACCTGAATAAATGTGTGGCGGGCGTCCAGGAAGAGTGGTGGTTCCACAAGGACGGCTGTGGACTCTGGTTTACGATTCAACGGGATACGACCACGAATCTTGAAGCAGAAACGGTCTCAATGAGCAAACTGGCAACAGAGAATGAGGAGGCAGAAAAATGATGAACCGGTTGAATCATCTGCCGACACTGAAAATAGATACGGCACAGAAAATTTCCTACACATATAAAGGTAAATCATATTATGGCGTAAAGGGCGATACCATTGCTTCGGCGATGTTTGCCAACGGGGTAAGAATTTTTGGCAGAAGCCTGAAATATCACCGGCCCAGAGGCCTTTACAGTTTAGACGGTGAGTGCAGCAACACCTGCATGCAGGTAGATGGCATCCCGAATGTCCGGTGTGAGAACACCTTGCTTGAATCTGGCATGGTCATTGAAGAGCAGAATGTCAAAGGATCTGCTGAAAATGACATGATGTCTTTCATGGATAAGCTGGACTGGATGATGCCGGCCGGGTTTTATTACGATGTGATGCACAAACCCGCAAAGCTTTGGCCAGTAGCTATGAAACAGATCCGGAAAGCAGCCGGACTCGGGAAAATCAGCCCTGATTTTAAGATGCCCGGCAAATATGATGAAGTTTTTTTAAACACGGATGTCTGTATTATCGGCGGCGGGCCTGCCGGAATGATGGCTGCTCTTTCATCCGCTGAAAAAGGACTGCGGGTGATTCTGATGGAATCCCGGCCCTGGCTGGGCGGCTTTTTCGAATACCGGTCTGCAGAATATAAAGACGGCCAGAGCCTTCATGACCGGGCCACAGAGCTTGCAGCCCTTGTCCGGGCACAGGAAAATATCCGTCTGTTTACCCATACCGCGTGTGTGGGAACCTACAACAACAACCTGGTCACCGGATTTCAGATTGGGAAAAAATCAGATGTTTTTGACCAGCGGTACGTTGAAATCAGAGCCAAGAGTGTTGTGGCTGCTGCCGGATGCATTGAACGACCCCTGCTTTTTGATAATAATGAGCGACCGGGTGTCATGCAGATCGCCTGTGCATTACGCATGGCCAAAACATACGGCCAGCTGCCGGGCAACAAAGCCGTGTTCAGCATCGGCCATGACCTGGGACTGGAAGCAGCCATTGAACTGCATGATCTGGGGCTGACCATTGAATGTGTCGCAGATATCAGGGAAGACGGCCAGGATGCCGTGCTTTTGAAACAGATTGCACAAAGAAAGATTCCATTGCTCAAAGGCTGGGTCGCGGCAAAAGCCTTTGGACGGAAAAAGGTTAAAAAGGTCAGGTTGTCGAGCATCGATAAAATGATGCGCAAAACCCTGGAATGTGATCTGGTTGTGGCATCCGCCGGTGTAACGCCGGTAACCGGCCATATCACCGTCGCCTTAGGGACGCTCAAATACGATAACCATACCGGCTGTTTTCTGCCGGACCAGATGCCGGAAAACATGTTTGCCGCCGGCCGGGTTCTGGGCCTCAATGATGCCATGTCCATTGAAGCGTCGGGCACACTTGCCGGGCTCAAGGCATCGGCAGCCTGTGGTCTCGGGTCTTTAGAAGAAATCGAGAAAGCCGCAAAGATCGTGGAAATGCTTCCCGGCCCTGTCCGGGGAACCAAGCTGGTCACAGCACCGGTAAAGGGGCGAAAAAGTTTTATCTGTTTTGATGAAGATGCCACCATTAAAAATATCAAACAGGCCCTTGCAAAAGGCTTTGATGTTCCGGAACTGATCAAGCGATTTACGGCAACAGGCTTAGGCCCGGGCCAGGGCGGGATTCCCGGTCACAACCTGCCGTTGTATGTTGCCAAATGCCAGACCCTGCCGGATGTATCCATACGGCCGACCAATGTACGGCCCCCGCTGGTCCCAACGCTGATCTCGACCTATGCCGGGACCAACCATACCATGTTTAAAACAACGGCCATGGACGAAATGCAGCGCAAAGACGGCGGCATCTTTCGAAACATCGGTGTATGGCAGCGTGCCCGTTATTTTTCAGAAGATTATGCCTGTAAAAAGGAGATTGAAAATGTCCGGAACAACGTGGGTATGCTGGACGGTTCAACGCTTGGTAAATTCAGGCTCCACGGACCGGATGCCTTAAAAGCCCTTCAGCGGGTGTATGTCTCTGACATGTCGAAAGTCAAAGAAGGACGGATCAAATATTCAGCCATGTGTAATGATGACGGCTGCGTGATCGACGACGGCGTTGTGGTGAAGCTGGGTGAAAACGATTATTATTTCACTACCTCCACCGGCCGTGCCGGTCAGACCATTGAGTGGATTCGATACCATACCCGGTATGACCGCTGGGATTTTTCTCTGGTGAATCTCACCGATTCCATGGGCGTGATCAACCTGTCCGGCCCCAATGCCAGAAAGGTACTGGAAAAGATCGTGGATATTGATATCTCCAATGAGGCATTCGGATTTTCCGACTACAGGGAGTTTAAAATCGCAGATACCATCCCGGTCCGGGCCATGCGCTTAGGCTTTGTGGGCGAACTTTCCTATGAGCTTCATGTGCCGGCATCCTATATGCAGTCGGTCTGGCTGATGCTCAAAGAGGCCGGAAAACCATTTAACATCCAGAATTTTGGTGTTGAAGCCCAGAACGTTTTGCGGATGGAAAAATGTCACATCATCCTGGGCCAGGAATCTGAACAGCGGACCAATCTTCTGGATGTCGGGCTGGGATTCTTGTGGAATCGCAGCAAATCAGAGGCTAAAACTGTGGGTGCGGTTGCGCTTGCCCAGGCTGAACATGATCAGACCCGCCTGAAACTGGTTGGCTTTAAAACGGAAAATAATTCCCGGGCCCCCAGGGATGGTGCGCTGATTGTTGATCAAAAGGTCAGGGGGTATGTGTGTACAGCCAGAGACAGTTTTGCCTTAAACGAGGCGGTGGGCATGGCGCTGGTGGATGCGGATCTTTCCAAGATCGGCACCCGGCTTGAGATCTATGAGGACGAGTGCGGCGATGACCGGATTTATGGAACCGTGGTTAAGATGCCGTTTTATGATCCTGAAGGCAAACGGATGAAAATGTAAGGAATAAAATCATGAAAGATATAAAACGCGTTTCCCCGGTTAAATTGAAAAGCAACCCTTTAAAAACAGAAAAAAGGGACAACTGGGACATTGTTATGGAATATGCAGGTGAAGGTGGCGGACCGTACCTGGTTGATCTGAGCCACAAACCCCGGCTTGACTTACAGAATGCCGATGTCGGGGCAATCACGCCGTTTGGTATGACTATTCCTGATTCACCAGGCAAATGTATCCTGCAAGACGGCCTGCTGATCAACCGGATGAATGGCACTCAGGCGTCTATTTATAACCTGGGTTACAACCTTGCCGGGCAGGAAGATGTCATGATGCCGGATGAGACAGGATATACGGATGTCACTGAATCGACAATTTGTGTGGCCATCATTGGAAAAAATATATTCTCAATCTGCGAGAAATTGACAGCCCTGGATTTTATGAGCCCTGAATATGTGGCGCCGTTTCTGTTCCAGGGACCGTTTTCCCATGTGCCCTGCCAGATTGTTACGTTGAGTAAGGCAGGGGATGATAGCGGCATCATTTTGACCTGCTCCAGGGGATATGGGAGAGACATGATCCATTCCATCCTGGATGCCGGTGATGAATTTAATTTAAAACCCGCAGGCGAAAACCGATTCAGTGACTGGATCAGCCACCTTTAAGCTCAGGAACACAAACATTGCCCTGGCTGCCGGTATAATTTGAATACCGGCGGCCGGGCATGTTTTTTTAATTGCAGGCATTGCCCAATGCGGCAGCAGCATGTTTATTGCTGATGCCAATAAAACGGCAAGGCGGGCAAGGGGAAAAATATGGTTTCAAAAGGGATATCGGACAATGCGATTGAACGGTCCATGGGCCGGGAAATTAAACTATACCGAACAAAGATTGGCTTGACCATTGCGGAGCTGGCCAAGCTGGCGGATTTGTCCAGCGGCATGCTTTCAAAGATCGAGAATGGAAACACCTCGCCGTCTCTGGCCACCCTCCAATCCCTTTCCAAAGCATTGAATATTCCCATCACCGCGTTTTTCAGAAAATTTGAAGAAGACCGGGATGCCAGTTTTGTAAGCGCGGGTTCCGGCGTGGTGATCGACCGGCGCGGCAGCCGGACCGGGCACCAGTACCAGCTTCTGGGTCACAGCCTGGGAAAAAGTATCATTGTAGAACCCTATCTGCTGACGTTGACCGAAGAATCAGAGGTGTTCCCCCTTTTTCATCACCCCGGCATGGAGTATATTTACATGCTGGAAGGGAAAATGGTTTACACCCATGGGGGAAAATCCTACCGGCTCGGGCCGGGCGATTCGCTTATGTTTGATGCCGAGGCCACCCACGGGCCTGAGGAGCTGATTGACCTGCCCATTAAATTTTTATCCGTGATGGTGTCGTCCAGGGTGCCGGGAACCGGCTGATCTCAGCTGACAATGACTGAGCTGCATCACCATTGCCGGCTATAACCTTTCGGATAAATATTTGGGGTGTGTTATCGCTCGGAGATATTCGATGAATATGATCTCCTCCCTGCTGCCTTCCCCAAATCTTTATCTGAAATGCTATAATAGCCTGCGTGTTGGTATTTTTTTATTTCACAGATATTTTTTTTATTTCAAAACAGTCATGTTTTTTTGGGAGGAAGAAAATTGGTAAGCGAATTTCCTTCAAAATCAGAACTTTTTCAAGAGCTGATGGCTTTTGAAATCCGTGAGATTCTGTTGATTTCCAGTGTCTATAATATTTTCAACATGGAGGGAGACGACAGCCTTACTTCGAAAATAATAAAAGAATACAAGGGCTTGAATCTATTCCGCCCGCCCGTGATCACCGGCGTATCTTCTGTCAGCAAAGCACTGGCCCTGTTGCATAAAAAAGACTTTGATATGGTGCTCATTGTACTGAATCCGGAAAAAATAGACGTGTTTTCCCTGGCCCGGGAAATAAAAAACATTCGGCAAAACCTGCCAATCATTCTGTTGTCTCCCTTTCTGAAAGGCATTTGTCCTTTTCCGGCAAACACGCCGGAAAGTCAAAATGACCATTGCATTGACAAGATTTTTATCTGGTCGGGAAATTCCGATCTCCTTCTGGCCCTGGTTAAAAACGCTGAAGACCACTTGAATGTCGAACAGGATACAAAGCTTTCCAACGTCCGGGTGCTCATACTTGTGGAAGATTCCCCGGAATACTATTCCATTTTTTTACCGATTATTTACAAGGAAGTTGTCACCCAGACACAGGCCTTACTGAGATTTGGGCTAAACGACACCCAGAAACTGATTACCATTCGAAAACGGCCAAAAATTCTTTTGGCCAGAAGTTATGAAGAAGCGATGGCAATGTATCAAAAATACCGCGCGTCTGTTTTATGCGTGATTTCCGATACCCGCCTGCCGCGAAAAAATTCCATGGATGCCGAAGCAGGCATTGCTATTCTGACTCAGATCAGGAAAGAAATTCCGAAAATCCCGCTGCTGCTGATGAGCTCCGAATCTGCAAACAAAGAAAAAGCCAAAAATATCGCATCAACGTTTATTGATAAAAACGCTCCGGATCTTTTGGGCAAAACCCGCGATTTTTTCCGGTGTCATCTGGGTTTCGGAGATTTTGTCTTTCGGATGCCGGATGGCCGGGAAATCGGACGCGCACCCAATTTTCTTCAGTTTGAAGCAAAACTTGCCGGTATACCGGATGAGTCGATCGCTTATCATATAGACAACAATCATTTTTCAAACTGGCTGATGGCCGGTTCTGAAATTGATCTGGGATTGCAGTTCCGGTCGGTTAAAAGTTCAGACTTTTCCGGTGTCGATGAAATCAGGCAATACATTATTTCCAAAATACATGATATCAGAAAGTCCCGGCAAAAAGGGATTGTTTCAAAATTTGATAAAGACAATTTTGATTCGGATATCATGGAATTTGTCAAAATCGGTGAAGGATCCATGGGCGGAAAGGCACGGGGTCTGGCATTTATGTCCGTTCTGCTCACCGAGTATGAACAAATTCAAAAAAAATATCCGGATATTGCGATCAAAATCCCCAAAACTCTGGTGATTGCAACCGATGTATTTGAAACATTTGTGATAGGAAATGATCTTCAAAAATATTCACAACCGGGCATCCGTAATGATGTGGTGGCGGAAAGTTTTTTAAACGCGGATTTGCCCGGGTCTTTGATAAAAAAACTGGACGTCTACCTGGCGCAGGTGAAATTCCCGCTGGCGGTCCGATCCTCCAGTCAGCTGGAAGACGCCCATGATCAACCCTTTGCCGGGCTTTACCGGACCTACAAAATTCCCAACAATGATCCTGATCCGGCAACACGGCTGGCTCAATTGAGCAACGCCGTTAAGCTGGTCTATGCTTCCCTGTATTTTGAAGATGCCAAGGCTTTTGCAATCAACACGTCTGCCAGTCCGTTTGATGAATCCATGGCGGTCATTATCCAGGAAGTAACAGGGGACCGATACGGCGATTTTTTCTATCCCGCCATTTCCGGCGTTGCCCAATCAACCAATTACTATCCGGTTTCCCATATGAAAGCGGATGAAGGCGTGGCGCACATTGCCTTAGGGTTTGGTAAAACAGTGGTGGACGGCGAAAAATGCCTCCGTTTTTCCCCCAAATACCCGAACAACATCCCGCAGTTCTCCATTGTCGGGGATATGCTGAAAAATACGCAACCGTTTTTTTACGCGCTAAGAATTAAAAATTACCATAAAAGCCTGAATTTTAAGAAATATACAAATCTGGAAAAAAGAAGCGTGAGTGACGCAGGCGACGAGTTCCCGCTAAAGGCCCTTGCCAGCACCTATGTGGCCGAAGAAAACCGTATCCGGGACACGTGGCATATGCCGGGTGCGAAAGTGCTGACGTTTGCACATGTTCTCAAATATGACACCCCCCCGATGTCACCTCTGCTGAGAGATTTGCTGGAACTGGGCACCCAGGGTCTGGGCGGCCCTGTGGAAATTGAATTTTCCATGAACCTGTATCCGGACACGCAGCAAAAAAGCGATTTTTATATTCTGCAAATACGGCCGATGGCGGCAGATGATGACCGGGCAGGCGTCGAGATCACACAGTCGGAAATCCGGTCGGCTTTTTGCTGCTCCTGTCAGGCTCTTGGAAACGGCGTCAACGAAACGATGGCTGATATCGTTTACATCAAACCGGATGACTTCAAGCCGGACGCCACTGTCCGCATGGCTGAAGAAATCAAAAGAATGAATGCCGGACTGCTTGCTGAAAAACGTCCTTACCTGCTGGTCGGGCCCGGAAGATGGGGCGCCTCCGACCGGTGGCTGGGGATTCCGGTGAAATGGCAGAATATTTCCGGCGTGAGTGCAATCATTGAACTGAAAAATGAAAAAATCAACGCAGATCCCACTCAGGGATCTCATTTTTTTCATAATATTACATCCCAGGGGATTCATTACATCACGGTAAACGAGCTTTCCGGCCAGCCGTCAAAGGCATCAAACGATTTTTTTGACTGGAAATGGATCGATTCGCTTCCGGCGTTTTCTGAAACCGAATTTGTGCGCCATGTACGCCTGGCCGAACCGCTGCTGCTGAAAATCAACGGCAAAAAGTCTCAGGCCGTGATGATTCGTCCCTGAACCCACGATTCATCGAAATCAGGCCGAATAATTCGAATAGTGACAAACTCGTAAAAAGCTTTTCATGGTGGCGATTCACCACTGTATCAATAAATAACTTTTCCAGAGGCCGGGTTTCTTACCCGGCAATTGACAGATGCCTTTTGTCGGAAATGGAATCCCGACCTGCAATTTGCTGCACCGTCAGCAATTAAGTTATTTGGAAGCCATACACAATAAGAAAAACCTGAAATTCCAAACATATAAATATCATTAAATAAACAGTTTTAAATAAACAGTTTCAAATCCAAAGGAGTCGCTTCATGTCGGACATTATACAATTGATTAAGGATAAGGATCCTGAACAGAAAGAATTTCACCAGGCAGTTGCCGAGGTGCTGGAAACCGTCAAGCCGGTTTTAGACCGGAATCCCCAGTACCGAAAGGAAAACATCCTCAGCAGAATCACTGAACCGGAACGGGTTATCATGTTTCGGGTGCCGTGGATGGATGATACGGGCCAGATTCAGGTAAACCGTGGGTTCCGCATTGAAATGAGCAGTGCCATCGGACCATACAAAGGCGGTCTCCGGTTTCATCCGTCAGTCAACCTGAGTATCTTGAAATTTCTGGCCTTTGAGCAGGTCTTTAAAAATGCCCTGACCACTCTGCCCATGGGAGGCGGAAAAGGCGGTTCGGACTTTGATCCCAAGGGCAAGTCCGATCATGAAGTCATGCGTTTCTGCCAGAGTTTCATGGCGGAGCTGTTCCGCCATATCGGCGAAAATACCGATATTCCGGCCGGTGATATCGGGGTGGGCGCCCGGGAAATCGGATACCTGTTCGGAATGTATAAAAAACTGCGCAATGAATTTACCGGTGTATTAACCGGCAAAAGCCTGGCATGGGGCGGGAGTCTCATCCGGCCGGAAGCTACCGGTTACGGCTGTGTGTATTTTGCGGCTGAAATGCTTTCCGTTAAAAATGACACCCTGCAAGCAAAGACCTGCCTGGTATCGGGTTCGGGAAACGTGGCGCAGTTTACCGTGGAAAAAATTCTGGAACTCGGCGGCACGGTGAAGACTCTGTCTGATTCTGCCGGCTATATTTATGATGAAAAAGGCATTGACGCGGATAAGCTGGCGTATGTCATGCATCTGAAAAATATCCAACGCGGCCGGATCAGTGAATATGCGGAAAAATATCCGGACGCGGTTTATACCCCTACAGATGATGCCCTTGATTATAATCCATTGTGGGACCATGAGGCGGACTGTGCGTTTCCGAGTGCTACCCAAAATGAAATTAATGGAACAGATGCCGCTAACCTGATCAAAAACAACGTGACCCTGGTGGCGGAAGGGGCCAACATGCCGTCAACGCCTGAAGCGGTGAATATTTTTCTGGACAATAAAATAATGTATGGTCCCGGCAAAGCCGCCAATGCCGGCGGCGTTGCCGTATCCGGACTGGAAATGTCGCAAAACAGCATGCGCCTTAACTGGCCGGGAGAAGAAGTCGACAATCGTCTCAAGGGCATCATGCGAAGCATTCATAAGTCATGCGTATACGCCGCTGCCGAGTATGACCAGCCCGGCAACTATGTGGCCGGAGCCAATATTGCCGGCTTTGTCAAAGTGGTCAATGCCATGCTGGATCAGGGCCTGGTTTAACCCGAATCAAACGGGTGAGGAATACGGTTTACCCGTTGGGCCATCAGTTTTTTAAAACAGCTATTACCCGGCTGTCGGTATCATTTTAATGCCGCCAGGCGGGTATTTTTTTTATTGCAGGCGTTGCCCACTGCGGCAGCAGCATGCTAATTGTTGATGCCGAAATTTATTGCAGGTCGGGATTCCATTCCCGACAAATGCCATCTGTCCATCAACAGATATTTGTGCCGGGTAAGAAACCCGGCCCTGCAACTCTGCCTTCGGCTTCCCTCGCGAAATATTTTCTACAGCGGGATCAAAAACTCGCTGAATTTTTTAGGGCTCGCTGATATCAGATTCTATTGATGTTTCCTAAATGCCCAGCCAATAGCCACATCACCGCTCAAACAATTTGCTCCCTTTTTTTTTTAGAAAATCTTTCACTCGGCTGCGTGGCAATGGGATAATGGTGCACCACGCATCTTCCAAACAATTCTATAGGGTATATAAAATCATGATTGTCCCAAAACATGACATTTTTCAACTCTCTGATAAAGCAAATCAGTAAAATGTGCTTCCCCAAATGATAAAAGTTTGTTTTTTTGATCAACAAACCCTGGCTCTTACCAGTAAGATTATTAAAATATTAGGGAGGTAAATCATGACAAATGTTTCAACAACAAAAATGTCCTCAAAAGGCCAGGTGGTTATTCCTGAAATATCAGGAAGCAGGTTAATTTAAAAGACGGAGCTTAATTTGTCGTTGTCGCTGAAAAGGATGTTGTTTTTTAAAAAATATAGCCCCACCATCTATTGATGAATTCGGAGACCTTATTGCAAAGGCAAGGAAAAAGGAAAAACAAGCAGGAATAAAAAAATCCGATATAAACGATGCCATTTTAAAAGTTCGCAAGAATCGAAAATGAGAATTGTCCTTGATACGAATGTATTCATATCCGGGATATTTTTCAGCGGACCGCCCTCACATATTCTCAAAAGCTGGGGAAACCAAAACTGACAACAGAAATGGCGCTTGGAAACAGCCGGATGCTTTTACTCGGTTGGCATATTTTCAGGGCAGGATAACCCGGTGACCTGTTTGTAAATTTTTTTTGCCGAATCATGAAATGTTTTGTTGTACTCCGGGTTGTTGAAATTTCGCTCGGGGAACTTAACGCCTTCAGTGGCATCAAGAATGTCCAGGCGTTGGTCAATTTCCACTGTCAGCCGATCATAGAGCGCTTTACATTCTTCAATATTATTTTCAATAATGCCTTGTTTGGTTACTTCCGGACAATTAAATTCCATGTCTCGGTTTAAGTCGTTTGTATATTCAATCGCTATATCCATACTGATCAATTCCCTGGGAACGTCCGCAATAATTGCCTTAAAGACGGACTCCAGGGATGCCAGGTTCAGTAATTGAGGATTATGGAGGTAGCTGAATTCCGTGTGAATCGGTATATTTTCCAGGTCAAACCGGTGAATAGACTTGGCAAACCAATTCTCCGTATACCGGGCAATTGCATCATCTGTCCATTTTTCTTTCGGCGTAAAGAACGTCCAGATGACATTTGATAAATCCATTAAACATTCATCATTCGAATTGTAAGTGTAATCGGCAAAATGAGTACCGTTCTCATAAACATCCGTCCCGATTGACAGGAGACCTTGCAGGGTGACCTGGATTAATATCGATCGTTCGGTGTGGTGGCTGATAACCAGAGTGTAGGCTTTTGAATTCATCTGCACGTTTTTTACCATTTGGTCCCATTGTGAATTAAATATCGCCCGTGTGTTGGGTGTGATTAGAATTGCACAGATTTCAGGTGGCAAGTCGATTTTTGAAATCACATCGAGATAGACTTCAAACTCCTCTTGCTCCAATTCCTGCATGGGGATTGTTGTACCTAAATGTTCCGATAGGGCTTCCTGCATGGACAATATAACAATTTCATAAAACGCCTGCATTTCAGCCGATACCTCCGCCTTGCCGGCTTCCTTCCTTTTATCACGGCGCGACATTATTTTTTGCATTTCTTTTTTGATATTACGGTTGTCCATGATTCCCTGCTCCTTTTGATTGCGTTATTGTTTGACTGGTCAGGAATATTTAGTTGAACCTCTTTCGAAACGTTTTTCGGGTATAAAAAAATGCTTTTAAGACTATTCGAATGGTCCAATGTAATGATAATTTAATGTCTTTTTCAATTACTTAATTTACTTTGGCAGGAATTGATTAACAATTACCGTATATTTCAGCTCATCTAAAAGACAAAAGAAGCAGGCGCGTCTTGACGATCTACAGGTGATGCCGTTGACAGGAAAAATAATCAGCAGTATCCTGACCTGAAATTACGTAATTCAGAAACCAGAAAAAAAGGAGATACCATCATGGGTTTTGCGCCAACAAAAATGCAGTTAAAAAGTGATGCATTTGAACAAGATACTATGATACCGTCCAGGTTTACCGGTGAAGGAGAAGATGTTTCGCCGGCGTTGTCATGGGAAAACCCGCCTGGAGGAACAAAGACCTTTGCCGTTATCTGTCACGACCCGGATGCCCCGCTGGTGAGCACCAGAGGCACCTATGGTTTTGTTCATTGGGTGCTGTATAATATTCCCGGAGACGTGACGCATCTGGATGAAGACACCCATTTGTATACCAACGGCATTACCGATTTCGGAAAAACTGGCTACAACGGTCCAATGCCGCCCAATGGGCACGGCCTTCACAATTATTATTTCTGGGTACTGGCACTGGATAAGACAATGACACTGGCACCAGGACTAAACCTGTGGCAGTTTCTGGAAAGGGCAGAGCCACATCTTATCGGAATGAACCGTCTTATGGGGCGCTATAAAAGGGATTAAGGGGTTTAAAATTCGATGGAAATGGAAGATGATTTTTAAATAGAGCTTTCTCCTTTATGTCAACGCATATCGAGGGGTGGTAAAAGCATCCAGGTAGATATCTAAAAGGAAGAAGACGTTACAGGTTGTGGTGGTGATTGGAAATAAAATTAAGGAGAAAGATTATGAAGCAGCTTATCACACGCAGGTTGGGACGGACCGGGAGGCAGGTAACCACGATGGGTCTCGGAGGCCAGGCCTCTATTCAGTGGCCTGCAGAAGGTGTGGATCCAATCGCTATCATCGAAAAAGCCTGTCAATTGGGAATTAACTATATAGACACATCGAATATCTATGGACCGAGTCAGAAAAATTTTGGTGAAGCCTTTCGCCGTCTGAGGTTGTCCCCTTCAGTAGAAGATTACAACCACACCGCTCGTGAACAGCTGTTTATCTCCAGTAAAACCCATATTCGTTCTGCAAGACGTCCGGATGGCGAACGCTTTCGTTCAGATTTCAGTGAGGGTATGCTGGATAATTTCGGTGTTTCAACGTCGATTGATGATGTCCGCCGCTCTTTGAGTCTATTATTCGGGGATGGTCAGGGGGGATACCCTGAAGGGGCCTATCTGGACTGTATTCAGTTTCACAATATTAACACAAAAGATGAGGTTGACATGCTGTTTGAGGGGTTTGATGAGCCAAGTCCGGATCAACCCTGGATCGGATCTCTGGTTGCGATGCTGGATCTGCGGGAAGGTACCAACCGGACAGGCTGTAATCCTAAAAAAGAAAAGCTGATTAAACATATCGGCATATCCGGTCATTGGAACACAGCAGCACACATATATGCCATCCAAAGAGACAATCACCGGATTCTCGACACTCTTTTAGTTACTATTAATCCCAGTGATTGCAAATATATGGGGCATCGTCATAACGCAATCGCCGCTGCTAAAGCTGCTGATATGGGGGTAATCGGTATGAAGGTCTTTGCGGATGCTTCTTATTATCACAAGGAGGTCAGGTTCTCTAATAATCCGGAGGATGTATACCACGATGTTGGGTCCGATGAGATACCAAGTAGAGATCTCATCCGATACGCACTTTCTATTGAAGGCATTAGCACGCTCATCGTCGGTATTGGCCATATTGATGATAATGCTGGAAAATGCCAGCTTGAGCAGAATCTGTCAGCAGCTCAGCTCTCGGAAACCCTGGAAGCGGGTGAAATGAACCGGATTGAGAGGATGGTTACTTCTGCAGGCAAGGATTCGGCGAATGCTTACTTTCAACGGAAAGCAACCGGGCTTACTGCGCCTCGAAATGTAGGGGTTGAAGAGGATTCGGCCATGCCGGGTCTGAACCGCTGCGCAGTCCGTGTTAGCTGGCAGACCTCTTACGCAGGTGCCGAACCAATCGAACGTTATGAGGTACTTTGTTATGAGGATGTGATCGGTACGGTCCCCCATGTTCCCCAGATCACTCAGCAAGCATTCCATTATGATGATATTTTGAATGAGGATCAAAAGAAGGGTACTCGTAAATATAAAGTTCGAGCTGTGGATGCTGCGGGGAACCAGGCTGAAAGTCAAGCATTTGAGATAGACCTCCTTTAGTTTAGCCAAAATTAGAATTCTGGGGCACCCCATCCATTGACAAAAAAAATTGAAAATGAGTTGGCATTATCCGTATCGAGACAGACTTTTTATGGCAGTCCTCCCTGCTAAAATCTAAATTCCACTGCATAATGCAATAGCCAGTCCTGCCTCCTGGCCCTATTCTCGAATCAAAGGTTTTATGGAATTTGAGATTTGATACAAGAACCGCAAAACTCAGGTTTTACACCGATTGACCGGAGTAACTCACAATTCAAGATGTGACACCGTTTACTCCCCGTTTACTCCAGCTTGATCCGACCCTGAATGCCGAATGAACCAGAGAAGCCGCAAACGCCTTTTATATCCTAAGCCTATCCCAAAAAATCTCGCCTATTTCAGCTTAGAATCTATTTTAGATAATCAAAAAAATTGACTTATAGTATTTATGAGAGTATGTTAAAATAAAATGATAAAGCCAAACCTGCCGTGAGGCAGGGACGGAAAGTCGCGGGTCTCCACTAAAAAGATAGCCGGACTGCCATTGAATCATCGAGGCAATCCGGCCTTTTTATCTCCTCACCTCTTCTTATGATAAAGATGCGCTCCATCTTGCAACGCCGGAATCTTTACAACATTTTTATAGAAGCCCGGACATTAAATGCAGCAAATTAATTGTCCCGCTATGTTTTTCATTCCCCATCCTAAATTAATGGCAGACACTTTGTTTCAAACAACTGTCTCGTGTCAAAGAAATGTAAGTCATTAAAAAAATATATATTTTAATTGTAATTCATCAAAGGATGGTTGTGTTTCAAGAAAGGAGATTTGAGAACCTTACACTCTTTTTCAGAGGAGGTTGAAAGTTATGGGTAATATGAAAAGGTCAGGTTTGCGCAGGTTCGTTCTCATAATAGGGTGCCTGTGTCTGTTAACGAACATGAATGTTGAAGCTCAGGAGCAGCCGATCTCCCAGGAGTTGTTGATCAACAAAGAATATTTTTATGATGTTAATGCCAATTACCTGGGGATGGCGTACGATCTGGTATACTTGAACCTCGACAATTATACCGAGCCGGCATTTCCCAAACCAGAGTTTGATATTCCTCCGGTAGTATTTGCCCTCAAGCGAGGTCCCCAGACCATCAAGGCCATTAATGGTAAAACATTCCATCTTCCCACTGGAGTGAAAGGTTATCCAGGCGATACTGGGAGTCGTTTTGAATCAGAACTAGAGGAATATTCTTCAGGGAACTCGTATCGTAAATCCATGGAGATAACCCTAAATCTTTCCGGTGGAATAAAAGGTGTTGTCTCAAGTTCCAGGAGTGCATCGTTCAAGAAGGTTGAACAAGTTACTAAAAACAGTAAAAGCAGAATGTGGCGGCAAAAAGGATATGTACAGGGTCACCGGCTTCAGATTGATCTGAGCAATCCCGGAGACCTTACATTTACGCAGGACTTCAAACTGGATGTTTCCGGATTAGACAGTCAGGAATCTTATGACGCTTTCATCCAGGAATGGGGTACTCATTTTTCATCAAAAATCACCTATGGAGGAAAAGCTTATTTGACTGCGATTTTTTCGCAGGAGGACTTTGAGCGATCGAAGATGAAAAAAGAAGAATTCAGCCAGGCAGTCTCTGGAACATTCAGGCAAGTTACGGCTTCGGTGAGTGGCCGACTGTCAACGGAATCAGAAAAAACAAGTAAGTCAAGCATGATTCATGAAAAAATCACAGCCAGCGCCTTTGGAGGTAATGGAAGCGTCTTTTCCAGAGACGTCCCCGGGAGCTTCAATGACTGGGCGGCAACCGTACGAGAGAACCCGGGAATTTACGCCACAGAATTGACAAGCTACGATATAATATTGATTAGCAGCTTTTTCCCGAAAGATAGTCAAATTAAGGACAAACAGAAAAAAATGAGAAGCACAATCGAGAATTATCTCCGGGCTAATAACGTCGATGCTCCTGAAAGTGGTAATTTCTATCCATCTACTCCCACCGTTACAACACTGAACGGAGAATATAGGTTACAACAGAAACTGAACCAACGATATGCTGATGCTTATGGTGAGAGCAGGCACGATTATCGTCTTGTGACCCGGTCATTTCAGAACAATGACTCTCAGATATGGATTATCAAGCCGGTAGAAAGTGAACAAGATACCTATCGGATCCAGCAAAAAATTAATCAGCGATATGTCGATGCTTATCATAAGAGTAACGATTATGACCTCGTGACCCGGAGTTGGCAAAATAATGATTCACAGAAATGGATTATCAAAGAAACCAAATGACTTCTGGGAAGGGGATTACCCCTTACGATTAAGGTAGATTGGACAAACAAAACCTTGAGACCAACGCAGTCTAAAGAGATAATCAATACAGACTGTTTCCGTAGAAAACAAATAATCGAACTCTTGCAAGACCCAAGGATAATCAATATCACCAATGGGATAGGATCATGTTCGCTCATGCATTATGCATAACTCAAGTTTAACGAGGATTCCCCCTTTTTACAAAATGGTTTCGTGTGGATTTCGGGTCGGACCAAGCTGAATGTCCGTAAAATAAGGATTCAGGTCTTAAAAAAGGCCTTTTTGGACGCTTAAACGCCCCTTTTCAGAGCCAAAAAGGGGCGTTTAAAGATTTTAAAAATTCGGCAGCAATTTCACATTTCAACAGCTGTTTGCATTTTGATTAAGTTCTTCTCTTGACGTGCGCCACAATAGATATGCCAGCAGCAAAGCCTGCAGTCCAAAAAACACTGAAGTCATCACATTCATCGTCTGGCTGACATTAAGTGCAATATAGAGCTCATCTGAAAAAAGATGACGGTTAATATTACGCAGGATAAAGAATTCGATGAATCCAATAACAATTACTTTATGCCTGATCGGATCACGGAAAGCCATCCAGGCTAAATAGCCAAGCACAAATGCGAAAGATCCTATGATTCTGATAAAATATATAGTCGTAGGCGTCAATTCGAGGGTGCTGCCATAACCGGCAAGAGCGGCCTTTTGAAAATTAATCGACACCATCAGGCCAAAGCCGAAAACAAAATGAAAGATAGCGATGAAAACAAGAACTGCTTTGAGTTGATTAAGTGCACTCATGATATAAGGTGACCGTTTTTTTAGTGATGAGACAGCTTCCAAACAATATTTAAAAAAACTCACAATGGGTCTGTCCGGTTTTAAATCTATATTGCTATCGGAAGTTATTTCAAAGCCGGTTTCTTTTTTCCGGAAATCGAGGCCTTGTTGAATATATCAAAAATGCCTCTATAAAGCAAAAAAACAAATTATTGAAAAGGTTACTTGATTTGTGACTTGTTTTCACAAAGATGGGTGACACCGCTAACCATCAAGGATTCTCAACGTAGGCCGGATTTCTTATCCGGAAATTAACGATCAACTTTTGTCGGGAATTGAATCCCGACCTTGTCACCGAAAACAAACAAGTTATTTAAAAATCTTAGTTATCTGAATACTTATTACGAGTGCATCCGTTTGGCTTAATAAAAATTATTTGGTACCATTGTCAGATGACATCATAAATTTACATGAATAGACTTGTCCCTCATCATTCATCATGTTATTGGTACGATTTTTTCTTTACCATCGAAATCTTACTTTTTATGAGTTTTTCCTAACATGATTCACCTGACGAATATCACCAGGCAGCATGGAGACCAAATTCTCTTTAAAAATGCAAGCTTACAGATCCTTTCCGGTTCGCGCACCGGCCTGGTCGGACCCAACGGGGCCGGCAAAACAACCATCTTCCGCCTGATTACCGGAACGGAGGCAGCTGACAGTGGTGATATTGCCTGTAGAAAAAACATCAATGTCGGGTACTTCTCCCAGGATGTCGGAGACATGTCCGGCCGGTCAGCCCTTGAAGAAGTAATGGCTGCATCCGGGGATGCGGTTCGCCTGGGTGATCAGATCCGTGAAATGGAAACCGCCATGGCAACCCCGATGAGTGATGATGACATGGCGGCATTGCTTGAACGATACGGCAATGCCGTGGAAGAATTTGAACATCAGGGCGGCTATGATCTGGAATCCCGGGCCCAGGCGGTGCTGACCGGCCTTGGCATCGGCCCGGACGATTACAGGCACCCGGTGGAGTCATTCAGCGGCGGCTGGAAAATGCGGATTGCCCTGGCAAAGATACTGACGCTGAACCCGGAGGTTCTTCTGCTGGACGAACCCACCAATCATCTGGACGTGGAATCGATTGTCTGGTTAGAAGAATGGCTTGCCAGTGAATACAAAGGCGCACTTCTGATGACCTGCCATGATCAGGACTTTATGAACCGGATCGTTAACCGGATTATTGAAGTGGCCGGCAAAACCATAACAACCTACTCCGGAAACTACGATTTTTACCTGCGTGAACGTGACATCAGAAGAGAACAGCTTCAGGCCAGTTACCGTCGCCAGCAGGAAATGCTGGCCAAAGAAGAGGATTTTATCGCCCGTTTTGCCGCCCGTGTTTCACATGCCGCCCAGGTGCAGTCCCGCATCAAAAAACTGGAAAAAATCCAGCGCATTGAATTACCGCCGGATCAGAAAATCATCAAATTTGAGTTTGCCGATCCACCGCGCACCGGTGATGATGTCGTTCGAATCAATAACCTGGGCAAAACATGGCCCCTGCCGGATGGTGGAACAAAATCCGTTTTTGGCGGGGTTTCCGGCGTGATCCGCCGCCAGGAAAAGATTGCGGTGGTGGGCGTCAATGGGGCCGGCAAATCAACCTTTCTTAAAGTGCTGGCAGAACAAACCGAATCCACCACCGGCATGATCAGGATCGGGGCAAATGTCGCATCCGGCTACTTCAGTCAGCATGCCATGGATATTCTGGATCCCAAAAAGACCGTGTTTGAAACCGTTGCCGATACGATTCCGGAAGCAGGCATCGGAGTGGTCCGCAATCTTTGCGCGGCGTTTCTTTTTCAGGGAGACGACGTTGATAAACGGATCGATATGCTCTCGGGCGGCGAAAAAAGCCGGATTGTTCTGGCGACCTTGCTTGCCCGACCGCTGAATTTCCTGATATTGGACGAACCCACCAACCATCTGGATATCCAGTCCCGGGAGATTCTTTTAACGGCTTTGCAAAAATTTACCGGCACGGTGGTTCTGGTCAGCCATGACCGACATTTTCTCCGGTCGCTCGTCGGACGCGTCTTTGAGATAGACCACGGGGAAATGATTATCTATGAAGGCAATTATGAATATTACCTGTCCAAAACATGTAAAGGTCCATTAGAACACGCCAATCCTTCAGCCAATTAGGGTGCCCGGCCAACAGGAAGCTGTCAGAAATAGAAAAATTATTGATTTTATTAAAAGGATAATTTGACATGCAGGTTTTACTGGCTAACTTGTGGGTAATCTTTATTGGCCTGAATGACTTTTCAGGCCGGTTTCTCCCCAACGGAACACCCATTATAAATAGTGGCCTCCTGAAGTTTGGAACAAAGAAAATTTTTATGAAAGGAGGAAGTCACTATGTCGAATGGAACTGTAAAATGGTTTAACGAAAGTAAGGGTTTTGGTTTTATTGAGCAGGAAGATGGAGAAGATGTATTTGTTCATCATTCAAGTATCAATGCAACTGGTTTTAAAACGCTGAACGACGGCGATAATGTAACTTTTACTGTTGAGCAGGGGCAAAAAGGTCTTGCCGCAGTTAATGTTACTGTTGTCTAGTTAATATTTCCATACAAACAAAGGGCATCACGGATTTTATTCTGTGGTGCCTTTTTTTTTATATTTTCGCAAAGCAGGGCTATTTTAATCATTTTTGAGGACATTTAGGCAATCAGTTTTCTTTCAGAATGAGCGAGGGCCTCTTCTTGAGTCTTGTTTAAATTTTATTGAAAAAAAGTAAGCCTGTTGAAATCAGGTAACGCTATATATACTATACGTTACCCATGATCCTGTCCTTCACTGCCTGCCGTATCATTTAAGGCATTGCGTTTTCCGCATAAGGGTCCGCCATGCGGAAAATAAATCCCGTTGACATACATATGATATTTTTTTATAAATTTTTCTAACAAAAGCAATTTATTATCATTTTCCTCAAAATTCATCTACTGAATGCATTTCCCCGGACGTACGGCAGACTTCTCAGCTGATGGAAACCAGCGCAATGCATGGACACAAAAATGATATTTTTTTTACGTTAACTGAACGATCTGAAAAGGGAAATTTCAGATTATTAAAATTTAGGAGATAAACCAAAATGGCACAACAGATTTCAGACCGGCGTGACGTGGACTTTGTCCTTTATGAGCAGCTTAATGCCGAAGCATTAGCCAAGAATGAGCGCTACCAGGACATGAACCGGAAAATGTTTGATATGGTGATCAATGAAGCGCGAAACCTTGCCATCAAGGAAATTTTACCCGCCAATGAAGAAGCGGATAAAGTCGGGCTTAAGTTTGAAAACAACCAGGTAACCGTTCCCGAATGTTTTCACCGCCCCTGGGAATTATTAAAGGAAGGTGAATGGATCGCATTGACCGAGGATCCTGAAGTCGGGGGCCAGGGGCTGCCCCACCTTATTACCCAGGCAGTATCGGAATACCTCGGCGGCCCGGGCTTCAGCCTGATTTGTTTTGTTGGTACCGCTCACGGGGCTGCCAAGATGATCGAACATTTTGGTACGGAAGCGCAAAAAAACCTCTACATGAAAAGAATGTATACCGGTGAGTGGGGCGGGACCATGGTGCTCACCGAAGCTGAGGCGGGTTCGGATTTAGGGGCACTCACCACAACAGCAACCCCGAATGGCGACGGCACTTACTCTATTTCCGGAAATAAAATATTCATCACCTGCGGCGAGCATGATCTGGCTGATAATATCATTCATCCGGTACTGGCAAGGATCGAAGGTGCTCCTGCAGGAACCAAGGGGATTTCCTTATTCCTTGTTCCCAAAATATGGGTCAATGAAGACGGCAGTCTTGGGGAAGACAATGACGTGGTTTGCACGGGGATCGAGGAAAAACTGGGAATCCATGGCAGCCCCACCTGCCAGATGGCCTTTGGCAGCAAGGGGAAGTGCCGCGGCGTACTTCTGGGTGAGGAAAATAAAGGCATGAAAGTCATGTTTCTCATGATGAATGAAGCCCGGCTGGGGGTGGGCCTGAATGCGTTCAGCAATGCCTCCTGTGCCTACCTGTATGCCCTTGATTATGCAAGGCAGCGGGTTCAGGGACGTGATCTGGCGGATATGCTCAATAAAGATGCCAAATCCGTGCCGATTATCCGCCACCCGGATGTCCGCAGGATGCTTCTCTGGATGAAATCCCATGTGGAAGGCATGCGGAGTTTTGTTTATTATGTCGGTCAATTGTTCGATAAAGAAACAATAGGCGAAACAGAAGCGGAAAGAGAACTGGCAAAAGATCTTATTGAACTGTTAACCCCCATTATCAAATCCTATTGCACTGAGCGCGGTTTTGAGGTCACGGTTCAGGCAATGCAGGTATACGGTGGTTACGGATATGTCACCGAGTATCCGGTGGAACGCCTTTTGCGGGACAGCAAAATTCATTCGCTCTATGAAGGCACCAACGGTATTCAGGCCATGGATTTGCTGGCCCGGAAGATGGGGATGAAAAAAGGCGCGGTGTTCATGAGCTTTTTGGGTGAAATTCAAAAAGTGATTGCACAGGCCAAGGAAACAGAAGGGCTTCTGGAATCTGCCAAGCAGCTTGAGGCAGCCATCGGCCGTTTGGGTGAGGTTGCCATGCATATGGGAACAATGGCCATGTCAGCTGATTTTAAGGCCGCCTTTGGACATGCCTCCCCGTTTTTGATGGCCATGGGTGATGTGATTATGGGATGGATGCTGCTCTGGCGGGCAAATGTTGCCGCGCCGAAACTGATGAAGTTAACACAAGGGCTTGACGATGCGGCACGCATTGAAAAGATTAATAAAAATAAAAATGCCGCGTTCTATGAAGGTCAGCTGAAATCCGCTGAGTATTACATTCATACGATTCTTCCGATTACCATTGGAAACCTCAATTCCATCGCAGGTGGAAACAAGGCAGTGGTGGAAATCCCCGAAGCGTCTTTTGGTTCATAATGCATTATATACGGAAACCGTTTAAAAATTGAAAAGCATGCCGGGCTGTTTTAAAACCCTTTTAAAACAGCCCGGTATGCAAATAAACTATCGGGAATCCGGACCACTCCATGTCTTGTATCTGGTCCGGAAAATCACCGCCAGGTCAAGGAGTTGTTCCAATGAAGAAGGATTTCATATAGGAGTTGCAGAAAATCAACAGGATCCCCCCGACTTAAAACACGGGCCGATCTTGGACCATATCCGTTGATGCGGCGAAAGATCTGTCGACGATTCTAAGTTAAACACCCGGGCAGGGAAAAATAACCAATGTCATACTTTTTCATAACGAAAAATCAGATAACACTTCTGGCATTGAAAATCGTGTTCTTTCTTGCCAAGCACTATACTATTGCAGGCAGGGCAGGTCTTTTGAAGTAAAAAATAATCCCCCTTTTTTAAATGATCATAATCAACAGGCTTATCCAGTTCACATCGATCACGAAGATAATCGATTTGTTTTAATTTTATATCGCTGTCTTCTAAATCATAATCCATTTCTTTTTCTCCTGATTTATTGTGTAGAAGGTCTCAGATTTTGAATTTTGAATTGCTTTTATATTGTGGGACATGTGGAAGTCAAGAAAGCTGAAATCCATTCTCCCTTCAGCCTTTAGCCTTCAGACTAAGCCCCTTTCTTTATCTTCCAAATAACCGGTTTAACCAGTTTGATCAGATCTGAAATATCCATTTCTATGGTCACGGTGTTTTTACCGGAACCGCAGAAAATCATCCCGATGCCGGTTAATGACTGGTCCATGATGATTTTTATGGAGTCATTAACCGGAAACGGGCCGATCCCCCCGACTTCGAATCCCAGCTGCTTTTCCACCCTGTCCGGGGAAACGGTCCGGATTTTTCTCCGGTTCACGTCAAATGCCCGGGCCAGTTCCTTGTAGTCGATTCTTTCGTGTCCTTTGACCACAGCCAGCACCCAGTGAGAATCCTTGATTTTAAAAACAATGGTTTTCAACAGATTCTTTGTCAGGTGGGCCACTTTTTCTTCCGCGTCTTCAATGGTCCTGACCGCCGGATGCGTGTGCAGGGTATAATGTGATCCGCTGGTTTCGAGCAGGGATTTTACTTTTTCAAATACCATGGGTGGTTCCTGTCTTTTGCGTGTTTTTCATTATCTGGTTATCCACTTCGCTCAAGTTATCAGGTTTTACTGGATTCCGGGTCGCGGTCGCTTCGCTCCCTTGCCCGGAATGACGGGCTTAAAAACATCAGATAACATCATTTTACTCTCAACTTGAGCGAACCGGATATGCAAATTTTATTATTCTTTAAAACCTGGTATTTCAGGCCAGATCAATATCTTGAGACTTTGCCTTGAAAATTCTTAATCGTAATCCTGTTCTTAATCATAATCCATGGCGCTGAATTTAATAAACCAGATTAGGATTACGATGATGATTAAGATTATGAAAATTTATTCCACCGTAAACAATCCAATTACATAAAAGTATTCCGATGGCTAAGGTAAAAGGCCCATGTGTAAGGCGGAGCGGTTTTTCAGAATTGAAATAATACAATCAGTATATTCAAAGACTGAAAAACCGCTGCAACGCAGCAGATGGGACTTTTAACGACGCCCAATCTGATTTCTCACCTTTCTGATTCGTTCATATGCAAGGCATAAGCGGTGAAGCTGTAGCGTTTTACCGCGATCCGCTTATAACGCCGCAGATGAGCGAATCAGGCTGGCCCGAAGGATGAAAATTTCGGGTTAACAGGTTGTTTAAAACGTCATGAGCGTAGTCAATACAAGGCCCCAAATTTAAGCCTGGGTAACGCAAAAGAGGAGTTTATGCCTATAAATGAGCATTTTAAGTAAAATTTTAACGCCGTAGTGACAAGCGCAATAGTTTTAAACACCTGTTAAAGCATGGTTAAGGTGCGTTGGAGTTCCCACGGCGTAACATGCCGCATATATTCTCCCCATTCGGCTTTTTTCAGCTTGATGTATTCATCGGCAATGGGACCCAGTCCCTGTTTGACCACGTCATCGGCTTCCAGTTCTTCAACCGCTTCCAAAAGATTCTGGGGCAGCAGAATCATCCCCTTTTCCTTACGCTGTTCAATGGAAAGTTCCCAGATATTTTCTCCGATAATGGCATCTCCGGGATCGATTTCATTTTCAATCCCATCGAGTCCGGCGGCAATCTGCACGGCCATCAGCAGATACGGATTCACCATTGAAGAAGGCGACCGGTCTTCAAACCGGTTTGGGCTCGGGCAGCGGTACAGCTGGGTCCGGTTGTTGTCTCCGTAAGATGCGAACGAGGGTGTCCAGGTGTAGCCGGAATCGGACGAATAGACAAACTCGCCGCTCTGGATACGCCGGTAGCAGTTGATCTGCGGTGATGCCACGGCTGTAATGGCCCGGACATGCTTTAAAAGGCCGCCGATATAATGAAGCGCGGTTTTGGAAATACCCAGGCCTTTCCAGTCAGTTTCACCGTCTTCTAAAGGAAAGATATTTTTACCGGTTTTTACATCTGCCAGATGGAAATGCAGATGCGCACCGGAACCGGTTTTGTCTTCAAAGGGTTTGGCCACATACGTGGCAATGGCCCCGTATTTCTGTGCAATCTGTCCGGTCATCATTCTGAAATGAATCAGCCGGTCAGAGGACTTGACGGCATCGCTCCAGTCGAAATTGACTTCATACTGGCCATTGGCATCTTCATGATCGCTCTGGTAGACGCCGAATCCCATCTGGTTGCCGTACCGGGAAATATCCTGCAGGTATTCCATGCTCTGGGACATGCCTTTAAAATCATAGCAGGGCTTTGCAAGGGTATCTATTTTAAGCGGGTCCCAGGGTTTAATTCCGTTCCCGTCCTGTTCAACGAGAAAATGTTCCGGCTCATACCCGCCGTTTAACGTAAATCCTTTTTCCGCCAGGCGCCCGAGCATCCGTTTCAGGTTGGTTCTCGGGCAATAGGGCCAGGGGGCGTTGTCAACATAGAGATCGCAGCAGGCCAGGGCCACATTGGGCTGCCAGGGCAGCTGGGTATAGGTGCCAAGGTCGGTTCTTGCCATCAGGTCGTGGCTTTCCGGCCCCAGCCCCATTCCCCATACGGCCGCACCGGCAAAGCCGGCGCCATCATCCACCAGGCCGTCAAAGCTGTCCACCGGCACCTGTTTTACTTTTGGGGCGCCATGGATATCAACAAACTGGGCTAAAATGAATTCAATGCCCTGTTCTCTTAATTGTGCCCGAACCTGTTCTCTTTTTTCTTTTATTACTTTTTCACTGGTTTTTATTTTCAGGATATTATTCATGGGGTGTTCTCCTATTTGTTTTATTAGAAAGATTCTCTCTTCTCAGGCCCGGATGCCAAAGGAATATCCAGCGCTTTGGCGGCAGACAGGGTAATGGCTCTCATGTCTTCGGGCTCCAGATTATGCACATTGGTTTTGCCGGTGCACCGGGCAATAATGGCGGTTTCCTGTGCGGTTCCCTTTATCCAGTTCAGGCCGGCTTCCACCATGGCCGACTCTTCCAGGTCATCGGCAAACACCAGCTGCTTATCCTGTATGCTGCCGCCCATGGCAATCCCCATGACCAGGCTGAAAACAGAGCCCAGGCAGTTATAGGCCAGGGCTTTGGCAACATCGGTTCCCGATCGCAGCCCCCCGAAATTAACCAGGGCGATTTCTTCTTCTTTTCCCATGGTCTGAAGACCGCGTACTGCGTTTCGCAAAACCGTCAGGTCAATGGGGGAATCCAGTTCCACCCAGGGGTTTTCAATGCCTGTGGTCTGGTCCAGCACCAGCAGGTCCAGTTTGTTTTTAAGGGCAAACGGCAGCGCATCACAGGCTGACGTTGCTGAAACAGAGAGCCCGATTAACTGCCCGGGGTGCATGCGTTTGACAGAGATAGGCTCAAATGAACCGTTTATAACATATACCAGGCCGTCAGCGCCGGCATCCGGATCTTCGCCGGGTTTCAGGAGCTGGAGCCACGGGTAGTCCGGGGTTTCTTTTGCGGTTGTCTTGAGCGGCGCACGGCCGATATATCCGCATCGGCTTTGGGACAATACCTTTGCCAGCGCCGACTGGACCGGAACCGGGGCGTCATCAAATCCGGTCACAAAAAACGGTTTGTCCAGGTCAATGGCGGGCTGGTCTTCTTTTTTCGGCCCGATGCCGATGGATCGCGTAATACAGGTCTGGGTGCTGCAGTCTTCCCGGTAAGGGTCAATAACCAGACGGGTCAGGGCTGCCGACAAAAAGACAATATCATCCAGGTGCCCGGGCCGGTCTTCGGGAAACGGATTTTCCCGGGGGACAAGGGCCTGAGTAAGCAGATTTTGCTGGACATCGTTGTCTTCGTGATTGGACTCACTCATCATCCGGATCAGTTCAAAGGATTGTTTCGTATAATTCGCTGTTCCGGTTTCTTTCTTTGCTGATGAGACACCCGGCATGTCATTCGCCGCGTCGTATTGCTCCCGATATCCGGTCCTGTATTCGGGTTCATAGGGCAGGCGGGTCAGGGCAGCGGCTTCCGGCGTCAGGGCAACCAGGTCATTCCGGTTCAATTCCTGTACATGATCATGTCCCAGGCAATGGGTGACGGCTGCCAGCTGCCAGCGGATGGATTCCAGATAGTGATGCATTTTTAACGCACTTCTTTGAACATCAAACCGCTTGGTCAGTTCCGGGGTCTGTGTGGTCAGGCCCAGCGGACAGTTTCCGGAACTGCACTGCATGCAGCCGATGCATCCGGCGGCTATAAGCATCGGGGTGCCCAATCCAACGGCGGTTGCTCCCAGAGCAATGGCTTTGGCCGCATCGATGCCGTTTTGAATGCCCCCCATGAGCACGATGGGCAGCTGGCCCCGGGCATTGATTTCCGACAGGCCGTCCATGGCTTCCATGATGGCGGAGATCGTGGGAATACCGACATATTCCAGGACTTCGCTGGATGCTGCGCCGGTGCCGCCCTGGAGACCGTCGAGTTCAACAAAATCCAGGTTGTCCTTATAGGCAATTTTGACATCATCCCGGGTGCGTCCGCCTCCCAGCTTGATGCTGACCGGCAGCCGCCAGCCCACGGCTTCCCTGAACTCCCTTATTTTCATGATCAGGTCGTCGCCGCCTAAAACATCGGGATGCCTGGACGGCGACCGAAGATCCATTCCTGCGGGGATGCCTCTCATGGCCGCGATTTCAGGGGTGAGCTTGGCTGCCATCAGCTGTCCGCCAAGGCCCGGCTTGGCGCCTTGGGAAATATACAATTCAATGCCGTCAGAGCGCTTCATGTCATGGATATTCCAGCCCAGCCGTCCGGACAGGCACTGGGCAATGAGCTGCCGGGTTTCTGCCCGTTCAACCGAAGACATGCCGCCTTCACCCGTGTTTTCAGAAATGCCGGACATGGAAGACGCTATCCCCAGGGCCTGTTTGACTTCCGGGCTCAAAGCGCCGAAACTCATGGGGGCAATCATCACCGGCATGCTCAGGTCCAGGGCCCGTCCGCCATGCCGATCGCCGATAAAGGTTCTCAGCCGGACTTTCTCAAAACCTGAGCGGTCCATCTTTTCCGGATTCACCCGGGTTTTAAATGCAATGTCATTAAAATGAGGAATGTGACGGGCCGCGCCAAATCCGCGAACACGGTACCGGCCGATACTGCCTTTTATCCGAATGTCCTCGCAGACTTTTTTGTTCCAGTAAGTGCTTTGGCGGCCGGAAAATTCAGGATAGGCAATGGGTTTGGTTTTGGGTTCAGGTGTGCCGTAGGTCAGGTCTTTGCCGGCACACACGACTTTTTTAAATACACCGGAAAAAGAAAATCCGTATTTTTTCAGAAACTCGGCGATGCCCGAAAGGTCTTCTTCGGTGGGGATTGTCAGTTGGGCATCACTTCCCAGCGACTGGATTTGTCCGCCCACAAAAATTTCACCGCCGGCCATGTTTTCACCGACTTTTTCTCCGGAATCACCCAATATGATAATCCGGCCGCCGTACATCATATAGCCGGCCATGAAACTCGAACTGCCGCCGCAGAACAGGGTTCCCTGTTTCATTACCTGGCCGGAACGGGAGCCCATATTGCCTTTAATAACAATATCGCCGCCCCGCAATGCAACGCCGGCAATGGCGCCGGCATTGCCGCCGACCACGATGCTGCCGCCCAGCATATTATCCCCGACTCCCCAGGAAACATTTTTATCCACACGAATGGCCGGGCCGTCGCTGAGGCCGCCGCAAAAATATCCGGCCGATCCTTTAATATGAACATCAATGGGGTTGGTCAGCCCCACGGCAATATAGTGTTTTGCATCGGGATTAATAATCTCAATTGACTGGTGAATGGCACCATAGCCCCGGATCACCTCGTTGGCTGTCCGCATGGGCGCATGGGAAAGATCAATTGTTGCCATTTGCTACTCCTTTGAATCTCTTAGATTTCATATATATTTAAATGATTCTGCATGTTCCTTGTGACCGGTTATGAAGCAAGCGACCAGATTCCATAGGTCAATGGGGCCGGTTCAGTGGTTTCCAGCGCTTCTCCCGGAAACAGACGGTTGATGCCCACTTCTTCGGAAGAAATGACAATCATTTCATCGTTTTCATATTTGACCATGGGTTTTGCAGCCAGTTTGTCCTTGGCATATCCAATGGAGTCTTTGGTGGCTACCAGGTACGAAAAAGTGCCGTCCAGGTCATCTAAAGAGGCTTTTAAGGAATCCTCCAGCGATATGTTGCAGCGCATCTGGTAAGCCAGGTATACGGCAACGAGTTCGGTATCATTCTCTGTCTGGAACACCATGCCCTTTCGTTCAAGGCGGCGGCGCATGATCCAGTAGTTGGTGATCTGTCCGTTGTGAACCGTTGCAATATCGGAAAAGCCGCAAGCCCAGAAAGGATGCGCGGTTTCCGGGCGGACGCCGGATTCCGTGGCCAGGCGGTTATGGGCAATGCCGTGACTGCCGTTAAACGCACCGATATTATAAACAGGCGCTACATCAAAAGGCCGTCCGACATCTTTGAGGATATCCAGGCGGGTTCCCATGGAAACCGGCTTGAGCTCCTTTTCAATGGCGTGGGTCAGTGCCAGCAGGTCCCCGGAAAATCCGGCATGAACACCCAGTGTGCAGCCTAATCGCCGGGTGTTGAGAATTGTGACCCGGTGTGCGGATAATGTCTGTTCAATCCGCTTGATTTCAGATTCAGCACTTTCATCGGCGGGAATGAAAAAGCGCATACGAATGGTGTCTTTAATCGGATCTTTGTATAATGCCCACCCGCATGAATCCATTCCCCGGTGCACGGTTGAATCTAAAATCAGTGTTAACGCTTCTCCGGTGGTCAGGTTGAATGACCGCCTGTTGTGTTTAAATAAAATGCCGGCTATGGCACACATTTGCGTATCTCCTATGTTAATCGTAAGGGCCTGGCATGTTTACGGCCCATTATTAATTTTATTAAAAAAAAATTCATCTCATGAAACATTTGCGGCAAAAATAAACTTCTCTCCATGGATGCAGCTTTAGAAAGAAGTTCGGAGCGTTTAAAAACAATCCTGGATGACCGGAAGAAATCTGCCAGGGCATAATTTCTTCCGGTCTTCGAGGGGCTCGGGTTAAGGGTTATAGATAATTGTCAACGTCTTATGCTATTGCAAGGCCTGAGTAAGCTTCGTTACCGTGTTCAGTGATATCCAGACCGGTAATTTCTTCTTCTTCAGTGACCCGGAGGCCGACCGTATATTTGATTCCCATGAATAAAATCAGTCCGCATCCAAATGCCCAGGCAAATGCGACAGCGATGCCGATCAGCTGCGCAGACAAGACCGTCATGCTGAATGTTTCAACACCAAAGAATGCATAGGCCAGTGTTCCCCATGCACCACAGACACCGTGGACACTGACACAGCCGACCGGATCATCAATTTTAAGGGTACGTTCAATAAACAATACACTTAAGACAACCAGAATACCGGCAACGCCACCGATGATCACAGAACTGCCAACAGATACACAGTCAACTGCTGTACAGATGGCAACCATACCGGCCAGGAAACCATTGACTGTCATACCCACATCCGGTTTTTTAAATAAGGCCCATATCGTCAGCATGGCCGAAATACCACCGGCAGCACCGGCAAGATTTGTCATGACCGCAATACGTGCCAGGTTTCCGTCAAACGTCGTGGTACTTCCGGGGTTGAATCCGAACCAGCCGAGCCATAAGAGGAATGCCCCGATAACAGCAAACGGCAGGTTGTGACCCGGAATTGGCCGGGGATTTCCGTCTTTATCGAATTTGCCGATACGCGGTCCGATCACGATAGCACCGGCAAGGGCGATCCAGCCGCCAATGGAATGAACCACAGTGGAACCGGCAAAATCGTAGAAACCAACTCCCAAAAGACTTTCAAGCCATCCGTTACCGTCCAGAAGACTTCCCCATGCCCAGCCGCCGAACATTGGATAGATAAACGCACAGATAACAACACTGTATATTAAATAAGAAGTGAATTTTGTTCGTTCTGCCATACCGCCGGATACGATGGTGGCTGTTGTTGCGGCAAACACACACTGAAACAGCCAGAAAGTAAATCCCCACTGTGTGCCAGCCGTATTGCCCAGAAAGAAAAGCGACTCATCCGGTCCGGCAAACATGAGATGAAAACCGACAGCCAGGAAAACCATGGTGCCGATACAGAAATCCATGATATTTTTCATCATGATATTGACCGCATTTTTTGCCCGGGTAAACCCGGCTTCGACCATGGCAAAGCCGGCCTGCATGAGAAAGACCAAAAATGCTGCAATGCATGTCCATAGAATATCACCGCGATATTGCATTATCTCAATATCAGAAAGATATCTGTAGATTGTTGCGGTTATCGCCTTTCCACCAACCTCTACCTCTATATCTTCACTGATGGGCGTGATTTCATCCCTGTAGGCACCGGAGATGGGAAGCTCACTTTCGATCTGAGCCTGGGATTTTCCCTGAAGCAGTCCAGGATCAATGGTTGACAATGCCGCTTGCACAGCCGCATCGGTTTCTGCCCGGACCGAATCGGCCTGGACCGGATTTGCAAGGCCGACAGTAAAAAAAACCGCTAATAGAAGGAAAAAGTAAACATACCTGATTGATTTAGAAAATAGTGTTGTGCTTTTCATTGTTTTTGTCTCCAAATTTATTCGAGTTGAAGGCAACCCGGGTTTAAAATTTATTGTATGCATCATTACAATGCATCGGTTCCTGTTTCGCTGGTCCTGATGCGGATGGCATCTTCGACCGGCAGAATGAATATTTTCCCATCGCCGATTTTACCGGTATTGGCAGAATCGATGATGGCTTTGGTCACATCTTCAACCCGGGAGTCATCCACCACCACTTTCAGTTCAATCTTTGGTATGAAGTCGGTTTTGTATTCCAGGCCACGATATATTTCCTTGTGGCCTTTTTGACGCCCGAAACCTTTTACCTCTGAAACGGTCATTCCGTTTATATTGATTTGGCTTAGAGCGTCTTTTACTTCATCGAGTTTAAATGGCTTTATAACAGCAATAATTTTTTTCATTGTTCATTCCTTTTTTGAATTTGTTAAATCGCTTGACTGGATAAATTGCAAAACAGATGCCACCAGATGGATTTTGAGGTATTTTTTTTTAAATAGCTGAAAATAAAGCATGTTTAATGAAAAGAAAAAAAAGTTCACGAAAGGATTGAGTGAATAAAAATAACAATTTTGTAACATGCCTATTCCGATGTTAATATTTATGAAAGAAATTTAAATTTTCTTTCACGCACATCACAAAAGGATATTTATTTAAAATAATTGTAAAAATAAAAAAAAGAATAATTTTTGAGCTGAATTTACGGTTGTAAATTGCCGATTTGGGATGGCACCGATTGCATTGTCCGGAGTATTCAATCGAGATATGTTGGCTTTTTTTGAACGTATGAAAAACGGGAGAATATACGATGTTATTGCGGTAAACGAGGTAAATAGAATTCGCTAAGCATGAAATACCGGTAAAAAATTACAAATTTGTAATGCCTCTGTCCTTATGGGTTGATTTTTAAAATTCAGGCAAAAGAGTTTCTGGAAATTGGAGGATATTCTTTAAATTTATAGATGGTGATGCATATATCGTTAATTACAATGATTACCATTAAAAGGATCTATGCCATGAAGAGAATGAAACGACAACCAGCACACCCTGGATGCATCTTAAAAAAGGAGTACCCGTTCACGGGGTTGAAATTATTATTTTTTCGTCAACTATTGGCCTGTAAGCGTTTAAAGGGTGCCGCAGATGCGAGGCGCCGGGCACGAAGACGTACTCGTCGTACTTCAAGTGCCCGGGAACAAAGCAAATGCGGTGCCCTGTGAACGCTTACAAAAAAGATTATCATTTGCCCCTATAAATACCGGTGACAGATATGGCTTCAAAACTCGGTGTATCCAGAAAAACGCTATCAAAAATTCTAATTGAGAAAGGGGCTGTCGCACCAGATATGGCTCTGCGACTTTCAAAGGGTTTTATTACGAGATCTGAACGGTGGCTAAACTTGCAGGAAAATGATGAAATGTGTGCAAAGGTCAAGTCAACTCCCGACTCTTTCGAAAAAATTTAATGTTCAGCGTCGGGGGCTGGGCACTGACGGAAGCGTTTTTTTTCTTTCGGTTTTGGCGGCATTCATTGTATCGATGACTTTGATTAGTTTGTTTCGCAGTCATCCGTTGTCAAATTATACCTTTTTAAAATACAGCACTATGCTTTTTCCGAGAATGGGATTGAACAGCGTATCCATCGTTCGGATGATTTTCGGTTTTTCCATAATATCCCATGTCAGCAGGCGGTGATAGAGATTTACGGGCAAAGAGTCATTGCGACTGGGGCCGACCAGGCATTTCAGCCACCAGTAGGGTGTATGCAGGCTGTGAGCAAAATGAGATCCCAGTTTGTGCAGTCCCTGATCTTGAAACATGGAAGCAATCTTTTCCCGTTTATAAATCCGGACATGTCCGCCGTTGGCATTATAATATTCTTTTGACAGCATCCAGCAGATTTTTTCAGGTAAAAATCTTGGCACACTGACCACCAGGTTGCCGCCGGGCTTGAGAACCCGGACAAGTTCACGGGCTGCCCGGGATTCATCCGGTATGTGTTCCATGACTTCGGAACATATGACATGGTCAAAACTTTCGGTTTCAAATGGAAGTGCAGTAATGTCCGCTGCGGATATGCCCCTTTTACCGCCGCCGTGTTCGCCGCAGTTTTTAATGAAGTTCAGCCTGTTTCTGGTTTCAATCAGGTCACTAAAATTCATGTCCGCGCCGATGACGGTAGCGCCTTTGTATCGGGAGGCTTCGCCGGTGTGTCTGCCGGATCCGCATCCGATGTCCAGGAGCTTTTCTTCCGGTTGAATATTTAAACGGTCAAATTTTACGGTAATCATTGATTGCTCTTCGATACGCATCAACGGTTTTTCGTGCTGCTGCGTTCCATGTTAGATGGTTCTGGACCCTTTTATACCCGGCTTTGCTCAATTTTTCGGCCAGGTCCGGGTTGTTTAAAACTTCTGTGATAGCCTTTGTCAAAGCCGCCGGATCAGCCGGCGGGACCAGGATGCCGGCATCGCCGACAACTTCGGGCAGAGCACCGCCGGTTGTGGAAATTACAGGAACGCCACAGGCCATTGCTTCCCCGGCAGGTAAGCCGAAGCCTTCATATACCGAAGGGATCACGGCAACGGTCGCTTTGGCATATTGCCGGACAAATTCCGCATCGCTGATTCGGCCGGTAAAAGTGACAAAATTGCTGATTCCCAGTTTTTTGATCTGCCGGAGAATCTTTCCGTTTTTTTTGGGGGTTCCGATGACTATCAGCCGGATTGTTTTCTTTTTAGATATTTCCGCCACGGAAAGCAGCAGATAATATAGTCCTTTAAGGGGGGTGTCTGCGCTGTTTGTTACAATAATTCGGTTCTTCAGGCGTTTGATTTCCGGAATAGGGTAAAATAGATCCGTGTTGATACCGTTGGAAATGATCGTGAACCGGTTTTTGGGGATACGAAATTCTTTACTGATGTCGTTTTGTGCGCAGTGGGATACTGTAATAATATGGGGCAGCGTTTTTGTAACTTTTTTCTGCATCCCTAAAAATGAATACCACCGGAGATGTTTTAATTTTTTCCATAAAACCGGTTCGGATTTTACTGCAATATCCAGATCGACGGTAATCGGATGATGAATTGTTGCAATTGTCGGGATCTTTTTTTTGATAGCCCACAGGCCGTAGGAAAGACTTTGATTGTCATGGATAATATCATATTTGTGGAACTTGTTTTTCAGATATTTATAGGCCCGCATGCCGAAAGTGAGCGGTTCTGAAAATCCCATCGTGGAGATGCCGAGCCATTCAATCAGGTTTGTGGAATTCATGAGCTCTGAAATTTTGGGAACACGGAATAAATCATTCGGATTATAAAGGTCTAAGCTGGGCAGTTTAATCAGTTTGATGTCCGGATCCAGGATGGGATAGGGGGGGCCTGAAATGATGTCGATCTGATGGCCTAAGTCTGCAAGTGCACGGCTTAAGCTTTTAATATAGACCCCCTGCCCGCCGCAGTGTGGATTGCTGCGGTAGCTTAAAAGACCAATTCGCAGGGATGATTCATTATTGCTTGTCATTCGAGTTCAATTGTTTGACGATTTATTTTTAATATATTATATAAAATTTATTTTAAAATGATTCAAATATAAGCGGGCATCATTTTCGTCAAGAGAATTTTATGTGATCTGTTAACAATATCTGAAGTATTCAGATATATGACATTGTCGTAATGTCGCAATCAAGTCTTCATTTGAAATGATGGTTTATGGGTAGCGCACGGAAGCTTTTTAGACAATAACTTTTAATTGTGAACTGTATGTAAATATGAGCAACAGAAAACTTTGCAGCAAACTTAAAGTAGACATCGGCGGGGTCAATCTTAAAAATCCGGTCATGACGGCATCCGGGACCTTCGGATACGGCAGGGAATTTGATGAATTGATTGATTTGAATCAGCTGGGTGGGATTATTGTAAAAGGCCTGTCTCTAAAGCCTGCCCCCGGTAACCCGCCACCCAGAATTATTGAAACACCCTGCGGTATGTTAAATGCTATCGGACTGGAAAATATCGGCATTGAGGCATTTGTAAACGAAAAGCTGCCTTTTTTGAAGAATTTTTCAACCCCGGTTTTTATAAATGTCTATGGAAAGACCGTTGAAGAATATTCGGCGATGGCTTCGAGGATAGATGAACTCGAAGACATCGCAGGTCTTGAGGTAAATATTTCATGTCCCAATGTCAAGGCCGGGGGGGTCGCCTTTGGTGTAGATTGCACTGCAGCCGCAGAGGTGGTCGCGAGTGTCCGGAAAAAAACGACCAAACCGTTAATGGTCAAGCTGTCCCCGAATGTAACCGATATTGTTGAAATCGCAAAAAGTGTTGAAGGCGCCGGAGCGGATTCGGTTTCATTGATAAACACCATTACAGGAATGATGATCGATATTGACAAGCGCAAGCCGGTGCTGGGAAATATTACCGGCGGTTTATCCGGACCGGCCATCAAGCCGGTGGCGCTTCGAATGGTATGGCAGGTGGCGCAGGCGGTTCAAATCCCTGTGATCGGAATCGGCGGGATTATGAACGCCGAAGATGCCATTGCGTTTCTGATCGCCGGTGCCACCGCCGTGCAGGTGGGAACAGCCAATTTTGTTAATCCGCGGGCCACGATCGAGATTATTGAGGGGGTAGAGACGTATCTTGAGAAGTACGGTATGAATCACATTACCGAGTTGATCGGGATTTTGGAAATTTAGGCAGGAATAAATAAAAAAACTGTAAAAAAACCGTCGATTATGTTATTTATTGCGAAAATAATTAACAGTGTTTTTAAAATTAAACGACATAAACATAAAAAAAAGGAGCGGATCATGTTCAAAAAAGTAATAATTGCCTTGATGATTGTTCTAATGATGGTAACTGTGTCATCGGCTAGAATAATTGATGACATTGATTTACCTGAAACATTGACCTTCGGTAAAACAATTTTGCTTTTAAATGGAGGCGGTACTCGAGTAGCTTTTATGAATGATGTTTATGTCGCAGGTCTCTGGCTGGAAAAGCCGATGACCGATCCTGCCGTGATAAAGGACGCGGATGAAGCAATGGCAATCAGAATGCATGTGACGAATGATTTTTTTGCCAGCAGTAAAAACATTACCAAAGCGCTGAATAACGGGTTTAGAAACTCAGTGCCCAGAGGAGATTTAACCCCAATACAGGCAGAAGTAGATCGGTTTAAAGCCTGTTTTGCAGACGAAATTAAAGATGGTGAAGAATTTGATATTGTTTATCTTCCCGGTGTCGGTGTTTCGGTATATAAAGACGGTTTACTTAAAGACACCATCCCGGGGTATGAGTTTAAAAGATCTGTCTGGAGTATCTGGCTGCACGATACCCGGCCGGCTGATGAAGATTTGAAGCTAGGAATGTTAGAAGGCAGCATCAGCAAGGAAGCATTGGCTGCAAAGGAACAGTGGATTGCCAAAGTAAAAGTTATAAAAGAGGATTTAGTGGCAAAGGCTGAAGCCTCAAGAAAAGCCAAGTCTGTTGCCGATGCCAAGGCTGTTGCCGAGGCCAAAATCGCTGCCGAAGCCAAAATCGCTGCCGATGCCAAGGTTGCTGAAGAAGCTGCCATTGCAGCTAATGCCGTTGCAGCGGCCCAGGTCGCTGAAGAAGCCGCCGCCGCAGAAAACCAGGCTGTTAAAGAAGCCAAAGCTGCCGAAGAAGCAGCTCTGAAAGCTAAAGCAGGCGCCGAGGCCGAGGCAAAAACCGCTGCTGCAAAAGCCCAAAAAGCAACGGCCGCAGCCGAATCCCCAAAAACAAAGGTAATGGCTGATGCAACGCCTTTAACAAAAGCGGAGTTCGTTAATGAAGATGTTTATTTTGCTCTAAATTCAGCGGCCTTAGATGCAAAAGCGAAGCAGGCGCTGACCATGAAAGCTATGTGGATGAAATCAAACCCGGTTGTATCTGTAGCGGTTGAGGTTTACTGTGACTCTCGGGGATCTATAGAATACAACAAGAAGCTGGCTGTCAAGCGGGCAAAGAGTGTTGCCAAGTTTATGGTAGAACAAGGTATTGATGATTCAAGAATGGAAATCGTTATTTTTGGAGCGGTTGACTCAGCTGCCAATGAAACCGCGTGGGCAAATAGCAGAAAGGCACATTTTAAAGTTAAATAAAAATAATAATATTGAACAAAAAAAGGGGGGCTTTATGCTCCCTTTTTTTTGTTTTGAAATAATTACGTGTGACTCGGGGAAAAATCAGATTTAGATGACAAAGATAAAAGTTTTATTATTTCTTTCAGTCGGATGATTGGTTATGGACATCATAGTTGTTCTGCTGGTGAGCGTGATAATAATACTGTAACAAAACTATTAATTATGTTATTGATGCTGGAAATAATTAACAGTGTTTTTTTCATTAAACGCCATAATCATAAAAAGAAAAGGAGTGGATCATGATCAGAAAAGTATTAATTGCCTTGATGGTTGTTCTAATGATGGTATCGGTTTCATCGGCGAGAACAATTGATGACGTTGATTTACCTGAAACATTGACTTTCGGGGATAGCGTTTTGCTTTTAAATGGGGGCGGTACGCGAGTGGCTTTTATGAATGATGTTTATGTCGCAGGCCTCTGGCTGGAAAATGCAATGACCGATCCTGAAACAATTAAGAACGCGGACAAAACAATGGCAATCAGGATGCACGTGATCAATGATTTTTTTGCCAGCAGTAAGAATATCACCAAAGCGTTCAATAACGGTTTCAGAAATTCAATGCCCAAGGGAGACATAAGTTCAATAAAGGAAGAAGTCGACAGGTTTAAAGCTTGTTTTTCGGGCGAGATGAAAGATGGCGATGAATTTGATATTGTATATATTCCGGGTAAAGGTACATCCGTCTATAAAAATGGTGAGTTCCTTGACACCGTTCCGGGGTATGAGTTTAAAAAATCTGTCTGGAGTATATGGATGCACGATACCCGACCGGCTGATGCGGATTTGAAGGAGGGAATGGTGGAAGGCAGTATCAGCACTGAAGCGCTTGCGGCAAAAGAAGCAACAATCAAAGCCGCCGCTGAGGCTGAAGCAAAGGCTGCTGCCGAAGCGAAAGCAGCGAATGAAGCGGCAATGCTTGCTGCTGCTGAAACAAAAGCTGCCAATGAAGCTGCGATGAAGGCCGCCGCTGCAGAAAAAGCAGCCGCAGAAGCTGCTGTAATGACAATTCCGGCAGAAAGCCTTTCCAATGAAGATGTCTTTTTTGGTGTGAACTCCGCATCTTTGAGTGCGGATTCCAAGAAGGTATTGGCAAAGAAGGCCCAATGTATAAAAGCCAATCCGAATATTTCTGTGGCCGTGGAAGTCTATTGTGATTCCAGGGGGGCTCAGGAATATAATATGGCCCTTGCAGAAAAACGGGCGAAAAGTGTTGTGAATTTTATGGCAGCGGCTGGTGTTGATTCTTCCAGGATGGAAACCGTTATTTTTGGTGCTGTTGAATCGGATGCCAACGAAACTGCATGGGCAAACAACCGAAGAGCCCATTTTAAAGTTAAATAAAAAGTAAGATAGCGTTTTATTCAAAAAAAAAGGGGGCTTAAAGCCCCCTTTTTTATTTATTAGTGATTGGAAATATAAATTACAATGAGCCGGCAGTGGATGCGGGATTCATTTTAAGATACTCCAGCCGGTTTAAGCCGTTAACATATGCATAAGCACTGGCAGTGATAATATCCGGATCTGAACCGCGTCCTAAGGCAATGCATTTATCCTCTTTCAGTCTGACGGTTACCTCACCCTGGGCATCTGTGCCCCCGGTCAATGCACTGATTGTAAATCGAAGCAATTGCGATTGTGTATTGGTCAGCTTTGCCACTGCGTTAAATGCCGCATCAATGGGTCCGTTTCCGCTGCCCGTACCAACTACCTCACGACCGTTCATGAGCATTTTTACAGTTGCCATGGGCAATACTGTGGTTCCGCTGGTGACCTGAAGATACGTAATCGAATAGATATCAGACGTTCGTAAAACTTCCTGATTGACCAGGGCTTCCAGGTCTTCGTCCATGACGACTTTTTTCTTATCGGCCAGATCTTTGAATTTTTTAAATACGATTTTTAATTCATCGTCTGATAAATCATAGCCCATATTTTTGATGTGCGATAACAGGGCATGTTTTCCGGAGTGTTTGCCCATCACCATTTTGTTCGTATTTAAACCAATGGTTTCCGGTTTCATAATTTCATAGGTCATGGGATTTTTAAGTACACCATCCTGATGAATGCCGGCTTCGTGAGCAAATGCATTTGCGCCTACAATGGCTTTGTTGGGTTGTATCATCATGCCGGTAACCATACTCACCAGACGACTGATCTGATAAATATGCTTTGTCTGAATGCCGGTAGTTACAGCTGCATATGTCGGACGGGTGTTGATTGTCATGACAACTTCTTCAAGAGAAGTGTTTCCGGCCCGTTCCCCGATTCCGTTGATCGTTACTTCTGCCTGCCGGGCGCCGGCTTTTATCGCAGCCAGGGTATTTGCCGTTGCCAGACCGAGATCATTGTGGCAGTGGACGCTTAAAACCGCTTTGTCCATATTAGGAGTGTTTTCGATCACATATTTGACCAGATTCCCGAATTCCTCGGGAATCGCATAGCCGACCGTGTCCGGAAGATTCACCGTTTTAGCGCCGGCATCAATGACCGCTTCAAAGACTTTGCAGAGAAAATCCGGATCTGTTCGGGAACCGTCTTCAGCGGAAAACTCAACATTTTCGGTAAACGTGCAGGCAAATTTTACGGCTGCAACAGCAGATTCAACGACTTCTTCGCGGGTCATATTCAGCTTGTATTTAATATGGATATCCGATGTCGCAAGAAAGGTGTGAATTCTTGGGTGCGCTGCATGGCTCACGGCTTTCCATGCCCGGTCAATATCACTGACCGTCGCCCGGCAGAGTGCGGCAACTTCGGATTGTTTGATTTTTTTGGCAACCTGGGTGACCGCTTCGAAATCACCTTCCGAAGCTGCCGGAAAACCGGCTTCAATGATATCCACGCCGAGTTTTTCAAGCTGCGTGGCCAGTCGTACCTTCTCGGCCGTGTTCATGCTTGCCCCGGGGGATTGTTCACCGTCTCTTAACGTGGTGTCAAATATAAATACTTTTTCGATCATGGGTCTTTCCTGGATATTCTTTACGGATTATATTATTATTTAGATGATTTATCTTTATCCAATCGGCCCAGTTTATGCTGAAAACTGTCCGCTAAAGCCTGCCAGCTGGCTTCGATCACATCTTCGGAAACACCGATGGTGCTCCAGATGCTGGTTTCATCCCGTGATTCGATCAACACCCGGACCCTTGCTGCGGTTCCATCTCTGCCATCCAGCACCCGGACTTTAAAATCCACCAGGTGGACAGGGTCCAGAACATTGGGGTAAACTTTGTTTAAGGCTTTTCTCAGCGCATTGTCCAGGGCGCTGACCGGTCCATGACCTTCGGCAGCCGTTATATCCTGTACTTCGCCGTCAACGGAAATTTTAATCGTTGCATGACAGTAACAGGGTTTATCTTTGTTTTTTTCAATGGTGACCCTGAATGAATCAAGGTCAAACATGGGTTGAAACTGTTTGCCCAGTTTTTCAACCATTATCTGAAACGTTCCGTCCGCCACATCAAACTGGTATCCGTCTTTTTCCATCTGTTTGATTTTAGAAAGGATTTTAGAGGTGTCCAGTCCGTTTTCCTCAAATGATATGCCGAGTTCTTTGGCTTTATATTCAATATTGCTTTTTCCGGACATATCGGAAACCACTACCCGCTGACGGTTGCCGACCAGTGTCGGATCCATATGCTCATATGAACGGGATTCCTTCATAATAGCATTGACATGGATGCCGCCTTTATGCGCAAACGCGCTTTTGCCGACAAATGGCCTTGCGTTCAGCGGCGTCATATTAGCGGTTTCACTGACAAACAATGACACCATCCGCAGCTTTTTTAAATTCTCATCAGAGACACATGGATATCCCATTTTTATTTTTAAAATGGGAATAATAGAAGTCAAATCCGCGTTGCCGCATCGTTCGCCGTATCCATTGATGGTTCCCTGTACAATGACCGCCCCTTCACGAACTGCGGCTATTGAATTGGCAACCGCAAGGCCGGAATCATTATGTGTATGAATGCCGATTCGGACCGGATTTTTGCTGTTTTGTCCGGCAGCTAAAGAGTCTGTAAATGCAATCACTTCTTTGACAATAGATTCAATCTCATGAGGCAGCGAACCGCCATTGGTATCGCAGAGGCCGATGGCATCCGCACCGCTCTTGACGGCGGCGGATAAAGTCTGCAGGGCGTAATCTTTGTTTTCCTTGAAACCGTCAAAAAAGTGTTCTGCATCATAATGAACTTCTTCAAGATGGCTGTTTTTCAGAAATGCAACGGACGAAGAAATCATTTCCAGATTATCTTCTAAACGTATCCGCAATATTTTCTCGACATGAAGATCCCAGGTTTTTCCAAAGATTGTGCCAACCGGTGCTCCGCATTCAATGATGGCATTGAGGTTTTTATCATCTTTGGCGGAAATCCCGTATCGATGGGTCGAACCGAACGCGGTTAATTTTGAATTTTTAAAAACAATTTTTTTAGCGGATTCAAAAAATTCTTTGTCTTTAACGTTGGATCCGGGCCAGCCGCCCTCAATATAGTGAATGCCAAGATCATCCAGCTTTTTAGCGATTTTGATCTTGTCTTCACCCGAAAAAGTGATTTTCTCACCCTGGGTGCCGTCTCTTAATGTTGTATCATATAACAGAATTGATTCCATTATATAAAGGTCTCCGGTCTATTAATGAGTTTAATAACCTGTTAAGCGGTAATCGGGGTTATGCGGATAAAAACATAACCCCGATTAATTTAAACATAATAACAAAATGTTAAAAAACCAGTTATTTTTTTCTTTGCGTGGGTCTTAATGAACGGACCGCAGCACCGGCTTTCCACATCTCGGAATTTTTAATCTCATCTAATTCAGCCTGGAGTTTTTCCTTGTAGTCCGGCTTGCTGTTAACATCTAAAACCCGTTTGGTTTCAGTGCCGTTGGCAACGCTTTCATAAAGGTCTTCAAAAACCGGCATGACAGCATCCCGGAACTTCGGTGACCAGTCCAGAGCACCGCGCTGGGCGGTTCCGCTGCAGTTGGAAAACATCCAGTCCATGCCGTTCTGGTCAACTAATCGGATCAGGCTCTGGGTGAGTTCTTCAACGGTTTCGTTGAATGCTTCACTCGGTGAATGACCGTTTTTGCGCAGCACTTTATACTGTGCTTCCATAACACCGGAAAGACAGCCCATCAGAACACCGCGTTCGCCGGTCAGGTCACTGAAAACCTCTTTTTTAAACGTTGTAGGAAAGAGGTAACCGGATCCAACGACAATACCAATCGCCAATGTCCGGTCTTTTGCCCGGCCGGTAAAATCCTGGTCAATGGCGAAACTGGAATTGATTCCGTCGCCGGCCAGAAAATTTGCCCGAACACTCGTTCCCGAGCCCTTGGGAGCAACCAGGATAACATCCACATTATCCGGCGCAACGATACCGGTTTGTTCTTTGTAAACAATGGAAAAACCGTGAGAAAAATACAGGGCATCCCCTTCGTTCAAACATTCTTTGACCACCGGCCATGTGGCTGTCTGGCCGGCATCAGATAGAAGTTCCATGATGATAGTGCCTTTTTGCGCGGCTTCTTTAATGGGGAACAGTGTCTCTCCGGGTACAAAACCGTCTTTAATGGCTTTTTCCCAGTATTCGTCACCTTCCATTTGGCCGATGATGACATTAACGCCGTTATCTCTCATGTTTAATGCCTGTGCCGGGCCCTGGACGCCGTAACCGAGGATGGTGATTACTTCATCTTTAAGAATTTCCCGTGCTTTTTCCATGGGGAACTCGTCAGATATGATCACCTCTTCCATTGTTCCGCCAAAGTCAATTTTTGCCATGATTTCCTCCTTGATTATTCTTTATTAGAATTTGTTTAAATTGATTTAAGATTTTGATTTATTTTCTCTAAACATCGCGATACTGCCGGTTCGGGCAATTTCACGGATGCCGAACGGTTTTAAAAGGGTTAATATTGCAGTGATTTTGTCTGCATCGCCGGTGATGTTGATGGTATAGTGCTCCTGGCCGACATCCACCACCTGACCTCTGAAGATATCCGTAATTCGTAAAATTTCGGCCCTGTTTTCCGGCTTTGCATTGATTTTCAGCAGAACCAGTTCCCGTTCAACAAATTCCTGGTCCGTAAGATCAGCTACTTTAATCACGTTAATTATTTTATTCACTTGTTTTTTAATCTGTTCCAGTATTGCAGAATCTCCCTTGGTCACCATGGTGATTCGGGATACCAACTGTTCATTTGTTTCTGCAACACACAGACTTTCGATATTATAACCCCGGCCGGAAAACAATCCGGCAATTCTGGAAAGAACACCCGGTTCGTTATCGACAAGAATAGAGAGTATATGTTTTTTTGTCATCGCCATATCCTTATTAATTAAACCAACAGCATTTTTGAGATTGGGGCCCCTGCAGGAACCATGGGATAAACACACTCTTCCGGTTCAACCACAAAATCCATGATAACGGCTTTGTTGCAGGCAATTCCTTCCTTGAGCACTTTTTCAACGTCTTCGGGCTTTGTGGCCCGTAAACCAACCGCGCCATAGGCTTCCGCCAGCTTGACAAAATCCGGCGCGTGCTGCCATTTCGTGGATGAGTAACAACGGTCGTAAAACAACTGCTGCCATTGACGAACCATTCCCAGAAAACCGTTGTTTAATATAACGACTTTTACCGGAAGACCATACTGGACTGCAGTCGCCATTTCCTGGATATTCATCTGGATACTGCCGTCACCGGCAATGTCAACCACCAGCTTATCCGGGGCAGCGACCTGTGCACCGACTGCTGCCGGAAGGCCAAACCCCATAGTGCCTAAACCACCGGAACTGATAAACCGGCCCGGTTCCGTAAAATGATAATACTGTGCCGCCCACATCTGGTTCTGGCCAACCTCGGTGGTGATGATCGCTTCGCCTTTGGTGAGTTCGAACAGCTTGTCAATAACATATTGCGGCTTAATCACATCCGTCTGGTCATACGCCAGCGGGGTTGTTTTTTTCCAGTTGTCAATCCGATCCAGCCAGTCCTGGTGTTTCGGTTTTAATTCACCCATATCCTCATGAGCGATCATCTGGTTCAATATCTCTAAAGATATTTTACAGTCCCCGACAACCGGAACCTGTACCTGGATATTCTTCTGAATCGATGTGGGGTCAATGTCAATCTGGACAATTTTTGCGTGTGTGGCGAATTCATCGGTTTTTCCGGTGACCCGGTCATCAAAACGAACACCTACGGCAATCATCAGGTCGCATTCGGAAACAGACATATTTGCGCGATAGGTGCCGTGCATACCGAGCATGCCCAGCCACAAGTCATCCGTACCCGGAAATCCGCCGAGTCCCATAAGCGTACTGGTAACAGGTATCTGTAATTTGTTTGCCAGTTCAGTTAATTCTTTATGTGCCCGGGATAAGATTACTCCGCCGCCGCTGAAAATCAGCGGTTTTTTTGCTTTTTTGATCAGATCCACCACTTTTTGAAGTTGTTTCCGGTTAGGCACATAAGTGGGATTATATGATCTCAGCTGGATATCATCCGGCAGCTTAAAGCTGGTTTTGGCAACCGAAACATCCTTGGGCAGGTCAATGAGTACCGGCCCCGGGCGACCGGACCTTGCAATGTGGAACGCTTCCTTTATCGTCTTTGCAAGATCTTTAACATCTTTTACCAGGTAATTATGCTTTGTGCAGGGCCGCGTGATGCCGACAATATCGACTTCCTGAAATGCATCATTGCCGATCAGCTTGGTCGGAACCTGTCCGGTAATGACTACAATAGGAATCGAATCCATATTTGCGGTGGCAATACCGGTAACTGTATTTGTTGCTCCGGGACCCGATGTAACCAGGCAAACACCGACCTGACCGGTTGCGCGCGCATATGCATCTGCCGCATGCACGGCTCCCTGTTCATGGCGAACGAGTATATGGTTTAAATCGGTTCTTGCCAGCTCATCATAAATGTCAAGGACCACACCGCCGGGATACCCGAAAATCGTATCAACGCCTTCTTCCTTTAACATCTTCAACAGAATTTGTGCACCAGTCAGCTTACTCATAATCAACCATCCCTGACGGCTTCGTAAAAAGCTCATCTTCTGTGTTGCTCTTCATTGCATTGTCATTTCAACGTACTAAAAGTACGCCTCATGAAATGCAATTCGTGCGCCTTGAATATGAACTTTTTTCTTTGCCGTCTAAATCAACTTTATTTCGGTTTTATCAATTAGATCCATTTTTAAGCTTGAGATTTTCGAGTTTACCGCAGATACAAGGAAAATGTTGCCTCGCTATAGTTCGCTATGCGGGGTGACATTTGACACCGTAGATGCGGTGAAATCGGAAATCGGTTCGTTTTCTATTATTCCATGACCGCGCCCTTATCCGCCGATGATACCATGCGGGCATATCGGGCCATGTATCCGTGTGTTATTTTCGGCGCCGGTTTTTCCCATTTTTCAAGCCGGTTTTCAATTTCCTTTTCATCCACCTTTAAGGAAATCGTTTTTTGCGGGATATCAATTGATATGATATCTCCTTCGGCAACAATGGCGATCGTGCCTTTCTGCATGCCTTCCGGGGAAACATGACCAATCGCCGCCCCGCGGGTGCCGCCGGAGAATCTGCCATCGGTGATCAGCGCCACGTGAGCATCCAGTCCCATTCCGGCAATGGATGATGTCGGGGTCAGCATTTCCCGCATACCCGGCCCGCCCATGGGACCTTCATAACGGATTACCACCACATCGCCTTTGACTATTTTACCGCCCAAAATGGCTTCTGAGGCATCTTCTTCAGAATCAAATACCCTTGCCGGTCCTTCGTGGACCATCATTTCGGGAACAACGGCAGATTGTTTAACCACGCATCCGTTGGGTGCCAGGTTGCCGAACAGAACAGCAAGACCGCCTACCTCATGGTATGGGTTGTTAAATGGACGAATCACTTCAGGATCTATGACAGAGGCCTGTGCGATATTCTCCCGGACCGTTTTTCCTGTAACTGTAATACAGTCACTATGAATCGCCCCTTGATCTGACAGAACTTTCATGATTGCCTGGATTCCGCCGGCATAATGCAGATCTTCAATATGATGCGCACCGCCCGGGCTTAATGAGCACAGATGCGGTGTCCGTTTGCTGACTTCATTGATCAGGTCCAGATCAAACGGCAGGCCGATTTCATGAGCCAGGGCAGTCAGGTGAAGCACGGTATTTGTAGAGCAGCCAAGTGCCATATCAACAGTCAGGGCATTTTCAAACGCTTTTTTGGTCAATATTTTGCTTGGGGTAATTTGTTTTTCAAACAGCTCCATTATTTTCATACCCGCCATTTTAGCCAGTCGGATACGTGATGACATCACCGCAGGGATTGTTCCGTTACCAGGCAAGCCAAGACCGACCACTTCGGTCAGGCAGTTCATGGAATTGGCGGTAAACATGCCGGAACAGGAGCCGCAGGTCGGGCAGGCAGAGTCTTCAATAAATGTCAGTTCTTCTTCGCTCATTTTACCGGCACGGACGGCTCCAACTGCCTCAAATACCGTGATCAGATCCACTTTTTCTTTGGGTCTTTTCGGATGTTTTCCAGCCAGCATAGGGCCGCCGCTGATAAATATAGTCGGAACATCTAAGCGCGCAGCTGCCATCAGCATGCCTGGAACGATTTTATCACAATTCGGGATCATCACCATAGCATCAAATGCATGCGCGGTTCCCATTACTTCAACGGAGTCTGCGATCAGTTCACGGCTGCCCAGAGAATATTTCATGCCCACATGGTTCATGGCAATGCCGTCACAAACACCGATTGTGCCGAATTCCACCGGTGTGCCGCCGGCCATATAAATGCCGACTTTGACCGCTTCCGTGATTTTGTCTAAATGAACATGACCCGGAATCGCCGTATTCACAGAGTTTGCAACCCCGATCATCGGCCGTCTGATTTCTTCATCCGTATAACCAATGGCTTTGAACAAAGAACGGTGCGGGGCTCTTTCAATCCCTTGTTTGGCTCTGTCGCTTTTCATTTTTTAAACCTCCATAAAAAAAAACCGTTATCAGCTTTTTAGTGCTGATAACGGTTTTTGAATTTGTTTTGGTATAAAGTCAGGCCATTATCAACACTTGTCTTGATTGCAGACATCAATATTACTCACAATGACGCCCACAAGAATGACGATAATTAATAGTAGATTGTTGATAATGACTTTAAAATTCTTCATTTTTTAAGACCTTCAAAATTCATTTTATTCCCATGTAACAATATAAGATTTGCTTGTCAAGCCGGTTTTATAATTTTTTTCAACAGTTTGATGATAAATTTAAAAGATCAGTTCAAATGCCATAAAAGTAAAAAATCAGGATCCAGATCTGATTTCTATACAGGATAGTCCCAAAACAACGACGCCGTCAAGGAGAGGCGATGAAATATTTTTCAAACCATGCAACCGCCTCATCAATGAATTCTTTTTGATGAATTTCATTGCTCATCGGGTGATCCCCGTTTTTCTGCCGAATCAGCATTTTAGGCTCTGTTGCTTGATCATTTAATTCCAGGGCATTTTCAAACGGCACGATTTGGTCATCGTCCCCATGAAATATCAAAAGATGACTGACAGCAGACATCCGGTCCCGGATGTCAAAAAACAGTTTGTCTTTGTTAAGTGTTTTCATCACTGGTTTGTTTTTTGGATCATTCACATAAGGTTCTCGAATGTTCTCGCTGCACAAAGGGGCGGCAACGGTCACAATGGATGCAATGTCCAGGGACCCGGCCGCAGCCAGGCTGATGGACCCGCCGAAACTGCTGCCGAAAAGCGCAATCGTTTCCCCTGTGTCCGGTAAATCCCGGATGGTTTTCACAGCCGAGACAAGGTCCCGGCATCGGCCTTCAAATGTGGTGGCAGATGAGAATTCGCCCTCGCTTTGTCCGCATCCCCGGTGATCATAGCGGAAATACGCCATATTGTGGCGGTTGCATGATTCAGCCAAAGCGATCTGCTTGGGGGAGTCTCCGGTGCTAAGCAGGCCGTGGGACCCGATCACCACCGGCGGATTTTTTACTGCCGGCAGGTGCAGGGTGCCGTGCAGTTGATATTCATCGGAAGAAAAAAATATTTTTTTTTGCATTGTTTTCGTCTCTATATGTGAATCCGAGGTTGCTTTTATGATACCAGATGGCTTATTTGTGAGAAAAATAATTATTACATTTATTTTTAATAGTAAATTAAAAATTTAAAAGTAAATCCAAAATAAGTCAGGGATCATAAAGTAAAAAATGAATATTAAAAAAGGTGTAGAAATAGAGCTGGAAGTCACGGATCTGGCATTCGGGGGCAAGGGCATTGCCAAAGTTGAAGGTTTTACGGTATTTGTCGAGCAGGCCGTGCCCGGGGACCGCGTTCTTGCACGTATCTTTAAGAAAAAGAAAAGTTATGCGGAATCACGTATTGTTTCACTCCTTTCTCCTTCTCCGGATCGCATAACAGCCCCATGCGCTTTTAGCGGGTTTTGCGGCGGGTGTAAATGGCAGTTTTTCAAGTATGAAAAGCAGCTGGAGTACAAGCAGCGGCATGTGAAAGAATCATTTAAGCATATCGGCGGCCTTGAAGATGTAATGGTGCATCCCACCATAGCATCTGAGCGGATTTTTGAGTATCGGAATAAAATGGAGTTCTCCTGTTCCGACCGGCGCTGGCTGTTGCCGGACGAACTCGGCGATGAAAGCATTGACATCGGTTTTGCATTGGGTCTGCACGTTCCCGGAACGTTTCACAAGGTTTTGGATATTGATCGCTGTCTTATCCATCCGGACACCGGAAATGATATCATCAACACCGTCAGGCAGTATATGAAGGATTCCGGCCGCCCGCTTTACGGACTCCGGTCCCATGAAGGGTTCTGGCGGTTTGTGATGATTCGTCACTCGGTTGCCTGTGATCAATGGCTGGTCAATATTGTGACTGCCAGCAAAGATCTGTCTGTCGTCCAGCCCCTGGCCGATGCGTTGTGCGAAAAATTTTCAAATATTGTTTCGGTGGTTAATAATGTCACCGCCAGCCTGTCAGGGGTCGCTGTCGGAGAATACGAGGTCCATCTTGCCGGGCAACGGTGTTTGAAGGAAAAATTGGGGCCGTATGAATTTGAGATTTCGGCTAATTCGTTTTTCCAGACCAACACCCGGGGCGCGGTTGTTTTATATGATACGGTCAAGGAATATGCGCAGCTGACCGGAACGGAAAATGTGCTGGATCTCTACAGCGGTACGGGAACGATTCCCATCTGGCTGTCGGATTCGGCTAATGAAGTGACCGGTATTGAAATTGTGGAAAGCGCAATTGCGGATGCAAAAGAAAATTGCCGTCGAAACAATATTTCAAATTGCAATTTTATTGTCGGGGATATCCGGCATATTATTGCTGAAATAACCCAGACACCGGATGTTTTGATTATTGATCCCCCAAGAACCGGTATGCATCCGGATGTGGTAAAGCAGGTTTTGAAGCTGGCACCAGAGAAGATTGTCTATGTTTCCTGCAATCCGGCCACACTGGCCCGGGATGCCGGGTTGATGAAAGACGCGTACCGGGTGGCCGAAATCCAGCCGGTGGATATGTTCCCTCATACCTTTCATATTGAAGCCGTCGCTCGGCTGGAGAAAATATCATGAAAATCCAAATGACACCCATCGGCGTATTTCACACCAAAGCAAAGGAAATTCCCAGGCACTGGAGTATTTCAGAAGTCGTCGGTGCAATTGAAATCGATAAAATTTATGAACCCGGATTAAAAGATATCAGGGCAGGGCAAAAGATCATTGTTTTATTTAATTTTCACCAAAGCAATCCATTTGATCCCAAATTTCTGATCCAGAAACCGCGACACAAGGAAACCGCAATGGGCGTTTTTAGTATTTGCTCACCGTATCGCCCGAATCCCATTGGCCTGTCCGTTTTAACGGTTTTAAACGTTGAGGATAATATCATCACGGTGAATCATGCGGATATGATGGACGGCACCCCGATTTTAGACATTAAGCCGCACATAGAGGACAAAACAGACTGTCCGAGTTATCGGCAGGAATCAGGAGATAATTAAAACCGGATAACGATCATGTAAAGATTGTTTTCTGGAATTATATTGTGTTAAAATAATTTATACCAAGCATGTGACGGTCAAACAAAAAAAATAACAAGGAGGACCGACATCATGAGAAGACAGATAAACACCATATTTTGTGCCACGGATTTTTCAAAGTTAGCGGAAGAGGTCGTGGCATACGGCATCACCCTGGCCAAGGAATTTAATGCTAAGTTAGTCGTCTGCCATGTTGTTGATTTTCCCACTGTTTCTATGTACGGTGAAGCTGTTACCGGGCCGATTGAACACCAGAATCGGTTTATGGATTACGCGAAAAGTGAAATCAGCCGTCTGGTCGGCAATGAGCCCATCGATTCTCAGGCCCTTGTTACACTGGGCAACACCACTGAAGAAATTTCCCGCCTGGTAGTTGAGTTTAAAGCGGATCTTGTGATCACCGCAACCCATGGCAGATCCGGATTAAAACGATTTTTCCTCGGATCTGTTACGGAACGCCTGATGCGGACGCTGACTTGTCCGCTGTTGGTTTTACGTGGCGCCGAAGATGGATCTGAATCAAAATTCCAGAAGTTTCCGTTCAAGCGGATTCTGGTGGGGTGCGATTTTTCTTCTGATTCGGATCTTGCCTTTAAAAACAGCCTCAGCATGGCCCAGGAATTTGAAAGTGAATTGCACATGGTCCATGTGGTGGAGCCGTCCGGTTACAAAGACCTTTTTAAAATGCCCGCCGAGCAGGGAGAAAAATTCAAGCAGGATTTATTTGACATGATCAAAGGCCGGCTTAAGTCAATGGTTCCGGATGAGGCGCTGAACTGGCTGACCCTTCAGACCCATCTTCTGGTGGGCAAGCCCTATGCGGAAATTATCCGTTATGCGGAAATCAATGATATTGATCTGATTGCTTTGGGTATCCGGGGACACGGGATGGTTGAAGATATTCTCGTGGGATCGACCACCGACCGGGTGATTCGGAGGGCGCCGTGCCCGGTGTTATCGATCTGTCAGAAATAAATAGTATCAGGTGGTAAGGCTGAAGGTAGAAGGCTGAAGATTGTTTGATTCAGCTTTTTAAATCCCCTTGAATTCCCGAACTAATTCCGGAATAAACGTATTGTCCCGGGCAACCAGCTGGGCAAACCGTTCCCCATTCTTGCTGTGGGTCTTGTAATATTTGATGCACCGGCGGATAATATCAATCACTTCCGGCTCGGAATAGATACCGGGTAATTCTTCGGCAAGCCGTGGGTGGCGGCCGAGTTTTCCGCCGACCAGAATGCGGTATCCGGTTTTCTGCTTGTCGTCGGTAATCGTCCGGGTAGGGCAGACATCAATGCATTGTCCGCATTTTACGCACTTCTGAAAGTCAATGACCGGCCGGTTTTTTGCATTATCAATGGTTACGGCGTTTTCTTTGCAGATGTTGACGCATTCCATGCACCCGATACAGTCATTTTCCGCGATGCACGGGGTTTTGGCACTGATAATCCCAATATCCTTAATCTGGGGCTGGGAGCATGCGTTGGGACAGTCGGACACGGTTACTTTAAATTCATGGTGAAATTTAAGGTCACCTTTCACCTGATTTCTTAAAAAACCCAGCAAATCCTCTTTTTTCAGCAAATCCTCGATTTTGTATTGTATTCCGGTGTTAAGAATCTGATTCGGACATCCGCTGGAGCCAAAACAGGCATCAACCTGGTACCCCTTGATTTCAGAGTCCATTTTTTTCAGAAACCGCTTTTGGGTAGCCTTAACGTCAGCAAGAGATACACACGTTTTTCCGGTATCTCTTGCTTCTTTTTCAACGCGTGCTTTTACCTTTTTACGGACAAAAAAAGGAACCTTCTGGATTGCTTTTTCAGCGTCTTTATCCCATTTCATAATAGTGTATCCGGTTTATGCAATGTGAAGATTACGGTTGACGTCTGCACTATCTGTTTTAGATATCATATTTCCCCGCATGCCAATCATGATTTCCGTGGTCGGAATATCAGCTTTTGAAGCTTCCAGGGCTTTTTTAACAATCCAGGGAAGCCCGGCGCAGCAGGGCACTTCCATTGAAACGACGGTAATGCTTTTGATCCCGGATCTGGTGAATATTTCCGTAAATTTCTGGATGTATTCATCCTGATTGTCTAATTTCGGACAGCCCATCATGACGGTTTTTCCGGCGATCAGATCCGCATGCAGGTCGGTGAAAGCCACGGCCGTGCAATCAGCTAAAATCAGCAGGTCAGCGTTTTTTAAAAAAGGCGCTTCCGCCGGGATCAAACGGATCTGGATCGGCCAGTTGGAAAGGGCTGATGGCCGGTTCGATGTGTGGGATGCTTCTTCACTGTCACTGCATGCACAGCCTGATGCGGCAGGAAATGATTGGATTTGATGAGATGCACAACCGCAGGCCATTGCCGGTTCTTCGTCCTCTTTTTTGGCGGTTTCCGCAAGATGATTTTCTACTGCTTCTTCATCAAATTCGTCCGCATCCCGTTCGATTATTTTCAGCGCGCCGTTGGGACAATCCCCCATGCAGGCCCCTAAGCCGTCGCACAGTTTATCTGCAATAATTCGGGCTTTTCCATCTATAATCTGAAGTGCACCTTCAGCACATGATGGGACGCATTGTCCGCAGCCATCACAAAGTTCATCATCAATTTTAATTATTTTACGTGTTGTTTTCATATATGTTCTCCTGCTGTATTTTATTTGAGCAACTGTTCTGCTGCGGTTTTTTTACCGTTTTCCGTTAAAAAAGAAGAATCGATTGTTTTTTTAATTTTTTCCGGGTCCGCAGGTTTTTCTTTATGATTATCCTCAATATTGGCAATCAGGTCCGCATCATAGAGGACCTTGAAGTTAAGGGATTCTTCTTTTCCCGGATGATGGTGGTGAGCAATAATATCACATACTTCTTCAATAAGAACTTCGGATGCCCCCAGGCTCTCCATGATTGATCTGGCAATTGCAGGCCCTTCCTGCTCCTGGTAAACAGCCGCAGTTGACTGGTGCTTTCTTTCCGCTTCATGGATCCCGATATCGTGGAGATAAGCGGATGCCAGTATGACTGCCATGTTCCCGCCTTCTGCAATACCGATTTTTTGTGCATATCGTGCAACACGGGATGCATGACCGATTCGTTTGAAATCCTGTTTAAAGTATTTTTTCATTTCAATGGCAATCCTGTCTTTAAACAGGTCGTCCCTCTGAGCCAGTAATTCAGTGGGCAGTGTTCCCAGGCATTGATCCGCGAATTTACAATATGAGGCACATCCGAAATCCATTTGCGGGTTGGCAAACCGATGGCCGCAATGGCCGCATTTCCGGGTGGTATCATCTTTAAAAAATTCAACTATTTTTCCGCATTCCGGGCATTTTGCCTCAAAGATAGAACCGGGTTTCCAGTATCTGCTGTCTTGACCGGGACATTTCATAGTAAGCCCTCCATTACGTTGCTTTAACATTTTATCAATCGGTTAAGTCCAGGGTTTGATATTTGCCAATTTGTATAGTATGAAGACTCAACTTTTGAGTTTTAAGATAATCACCAATTCGACGAATTAAAGTAATAATATAAATTTCCGGTTTTTTTAAAAAAATAAATCTATTTGTTATCATTAAATTATCGAATCGTTGTACCCTTGTTTTTGACTCTTAACTTACAGATTTAATACCAGGGCTGCATTGACTTATGTCAAAAAATTAAAAAAAGAGTGAATTTTTTTTAAAATGAAAAAATATTTTAACCTGATTGCGGAAGCAATCCTGTTTGACGGACTGCCGGATCATCATATTGATGAATTGCTCAAGATTGCGCGTGAAAAAGATTTCGTAAAAAACGAGTTGATTTTTTCCGAAGGGGATAATGGAGACGGTTTTTACATTAATATTGAAGGCCTGGTTAAAATTTTTAAACTTTCGCCGGAAGGCAAAGAACAAATACTGCATATATTCGGTCCGGGTGAGCCGTATGGAGAAGTGCCGGTGTTTTCAGGAAAAACATTTCCTGCCAATGCTGAAACGATCAGTAAGTGCCGGTCATTGTTTTTTCCGCGTAAAGCCATTGTGAACCTGATTACGGCAAATCCTTCCATTGCCCTTAACATGCTGGCTGTCCTGTCTTTAAGATTGCGCCAGTTTACCGTTCAGGTGGAAAACCTGTCGCTTAAAGAAGTCCCCGGCAGACTTGCAGCCCATCTGTTAATGCTTTCAATTGAACAGGATAAAACCGATACCATTTACTTGCATATTTCAAAATCCCAGCTTGCCAGCCTGCTCGGGACAATTCCCGAGACGTTATCAAGAATTCTAAGTAAAATGGCCGGCCAGAATTTAATTGATGTCCAGGGCCGAAAAATCAAACTCCTGGATATTGACGGGCTGGAAATACTTGCCCAGGCAGGAAGGATCGCGGATACAGGGAAATGATGAGTTTTTTAATGAAGATTTTGACAAATTAAAGATTGTTGACTAAATATATAAAACTATGCCTGAAAAAAAATTTAAACAAATACTGACCAATGAAAAGAACCTGGTTCGGATTCTTGATCATTTAAAAGAGGGCATCATTGCCCATGATCTGAATCGCCGTATATTTTTTTTTAACCGGGAAGCGGAAAGGATTACGGGTTACAGCCGGTCCGAAGTTTTAAATGCCGATTGTCATGAGGCATTTGGGGAGCCTTTTTGCGGGGAACGCTGCCTGTTTAGGGACGGCAATACATTTGTGCCGAATAATTCCGAGTACCCTGTAACGCTTGTCACAAAAGACGGTGAAACACGAAATGTGGAAATGTCGGTATCAAAGATGCGGGATGAAAGCGGCGAGATTTTCGGCGTGATTGCCTTTATCAAGGATATTACCGATATTGTCCAGTTTCGTTTAAGAACCGGTGAATTAACGGGTTATGCGAATATCGTCGGTCGGGACCGGAAAATGCTTCAGGTGTTTCAGCAGATTCGTGATTTGTCAGCCTATGACTATCCGGTTCATATTTTCGGGGAAACCGGAACCGGCAAGGAACTTGTTGCAGAAGCGATTCATGACGTCAGCCGGCGAGCGGGTGCTCCGTTTGTCCCCATCAATTGCGGGGCATTGCCGGAAGGATTGATCGAAAGTGAGCTTTTCGGACATGTGAAGGGCGCTTTTACCGGGGCCATCCGGGACAAAAAAGGCCGCTTCGAACTGGCCGACGGCGGCAGCGTTCTGCTGGATGAAGTGGCCGAACTTTCAAAAGAAATGCAGGTAAAGCTGCTGCGGTTTCTGCAGACCGGAAGATTTGAAAAAGTGGGCGGCGAACAAACTGTTTCAGTCAATGTCCGGATCATCAGCGCGACGAATGCGGATCTGAAAAAAGAAGTTAAAAATAAAAATTTTCGTGAAGATCTCTATTATCGCTTGAATGTAATTCCGATCCATCTTCCGCCCCTTCGGGAAAGAAAAAATGATATTCCCCTTCTGGTGGATTATTTTTTAAAGCAGTTTAACGGAGGCAACGGAAATAAACATATCACCATCAGCCCTGAAGCCATTGCCCTGATGATCGATTACGACTGGCCGGGAAATGTCCGGCAGCTTCAGAATGCGCTTCAGTATGCGATTGTCAAAAGCAGTGGAAACTATATCCGGCCGGAAGACCTTCCCATGGAACTGGCCGAGTTGAGGGTGCGTAAAAGCCGGAGAGGTCCTTCAAAGAAACTGGATTTTGAATCGGTTCAGGCCGCCCTTGAAAAAACCGGCCACAACAAGGCCAAGGCTGCCCGGCTGCTTGGTGTCGGTCGCGCCACGCTATACCGGTTTTTAAATGATTATCCCAACGCAGTTCCCGAATCCCTTGAAAAAATATGACGGCTTCGTAAAAACTCCAAATTCTGCGTTGCGCTTCACCCTTCGCTTCTTCATAGTACGCAAAGTACGAATCATTGCTCAGGATTTGCGCGCCTTGAATTTGAAGTTTTATACTTTGCCGTCACAAGCAGCCGCTTAATTGTCATATAATTTTTCTGTTGAAAACTCAGATCATAATTGAAAGGGGATCTGATTGCGCAACGCAACCTTACCTTGCTTAAGATCATATTCCACATCGTATACCATGATTTCAACACCGTTTTGATAGGCTTTTCTAAGTTCTTTTCCGTATGCCGGGTCAATGTGATCCGCGGGTTTGAAGATTTTCGCGTCCATCCGGTTGACAAGAAAAAACATCACTGTCCGGAAGCCGGAAGCCGCCAGGCGCTGGAGTTCGATCAGGTGGTTTCGTCCGCGAACAGTGACGGCGTCCGGAAAACAAGCGATTCCTTCATTTACCAGTGAACAGTTTTTAATTTCAATATAACACGGATCCGGATAACTCGAATTCGGGCCGTTTTTTGAAAGCATCAGGTCCAGGCGGTGTTTTTCCCCGACTTTAACTTCCGACCTGACTTCATCATAGTCGTCAAATGTTTTAATTCGGCCGGCTTTAATGGAATGATATACCAGCCGATTCGGAATCAATGTATTGACGCCGACTATTGAAGTGGGCATTTCTATGATTTCCCAGGTATATTTGTATTTCCGCTTCGGGTTATCATGCAAAGAGAGATATACTTTTCTTCCCGGTTCCGAACAGGCTTTCATGGTTCCGGTATTCGGGCAGTGAGCGGTCACTATTTCGCCGTTTTCAAGTTCCACATCAGATAGAAAACGTTTATATCGCCTGATCAGTTTTCCGGGTGTCAGGTCCGGTAAAATCAGGCCGTTTGAATATATCCCCTGCATAGCATCCTTATTTTTATAAATAATGCCTGAAAAATACACCCCTTGTCAGATTGCCGGAGCGTATCATTTCAAGTTTTTTGAAACAGTTGTGTGTCACAAACCGTTTTGAAGCGGTTGTACGAATTTTTTAAGTTTTTATTTCAAGTTGTTATCAGGTTTTAAGACATTCTTTTTTTATTAAAAGATTGAATCACTGTATCACAAACTCTTTTAAGAGCATACTCTTTAAAATTAATTGCGTATCACTGTCAAAGGGGTATCAGTAAAGGGAAAATCGAAAATCCATATAATTTACGCGATGCCTTCCCGTAAACAATTTACAATAATATAAAGATTATAAATCATGCATTATTGTCAGTAGATGGTAAGTCCTGCGGACCTGGTTTTGACTTTAATTTTTATTTTAACGTTTTGGCATGTAACTTGAATTGTTTTATTGCAATACTCAAATTTAATCGGAGATTCCGGAACCATTGAAAGCCTGCAATAAAAATATCAGAAAAACCTTAAAACTCGTGGAAGAAATGATAGAACTCGCAAACTCGGGCGATGCAGATCGTGATGATGTGGGATGCGGAATTCTATACGGTATTTTACGAGACTCTGCTTACCGGATTAAAAAAATCGCTGAAGAAGAAAAAAACACTCACCGGGAAAAAGGAAAATGGGATTAGTTCCTGACATTTTTTTTTCTATGTGATAGAATTCGCCTAAATAAAATAAAAATCTAAAATTAGTTGAAAACAGGAGGAAACAAATGAGTGGTATAAAGGGAACGAAGACAGAACAAAATCTTTTAAAAGCATTTGCCGGAGAATCACAAGCCCGGAACCGTTATACGTATTTTGCAAGCAAAGCCAAAAAAGAAGGCTATGACCAGATAGCCGCCATTTTTGAAGAAACCGCATTTCAGGAAAAAGAACATGCCAAGCGGTTTTTCAGCTTTCTGGAAGGTGGTGAAGTTGAAATTACCGCAGCGTTTCCTGCCGGTGTCGTCGGAACAACCCTGGAAAATCTAAAAGCCGCGGCTGCCGGTGAGAATTGCGAATATACCGAACTGTATCCCGGTTTTGCAAAAGTTGCCAGGGAAGAGGGCTTTGAGGCCGTTGCCATGGTATTTGAAGCGGTCAGTATTGCTGAGCAACAGCATGAAAAAAGGTACCTTGACTTGGCGGCCAACATAGATTCAGGCAAGGTGTTTAAAAAAGACAGTTCAGTGGTTTGGCGCTGCCGGAATTGCGGTTATCTCCATGAAGGCGACGAAGCCCCTCAAATGTGCCCTGCCTGTGCGCATCCTCAGGCATATTATGAAGAACTGGGTGAAAATTATTAATTTTTTTTAAGTTTATTTGATGGAGGAATCCGGATGGCTTTTGATTTTAATGCAAAAGATATTTTTGAAATGGCAAAGCAAATTGAAAGAAACGGCGTTAAATTTTACCAGGCGGCTGCCGAAGGTGTCAGCGGCGATTATGAAAAAACATTTTTATTGAACCTTGCTAAAATGGAAGAAATGCACGAACAGACCTTTGCCGATTTGGAAAGCGAGCTTTCCGCAAGTGAATCAGCCGAAACTGCCTTTGATCCGGACAACCAGTCAGCGCTGTATATCAAAGCGCTGGCTGACACCAAAGTGTTTTTTGAAAAAGATATTGATACATCATCTATGAAAGAAATTCTAAAGTCGGCCATTACCGCAGAAAAGGACTCCATTGTTTTTTATTTGGGAATGAAGGATCTGGTTCCCGGTAAATTAGGCAGCGAAAAAATTGATGAAATTATCAATGAAGAAATGACTCATATCCGTATTCTCGGTAAAGAATTACTGGCGTTTAAATAATTTAACTCATTCGAAGGAGGATAAAAAATGGCACAACGTCTTGAAGTGTATAAATGTGATCTTTGCGGCAATATTGTTGAAGTATTATTTGGTAGCGACGGTCAACTGGTCTGCTGTGGACAGCCCATGACCCTGCTTACTGAAAACACGGTTGACGCGGCAAAAGAAAAGCATGTTCCGGTTATTGAAAAGATCGATGGCGGTGTCAAAGTCAAAGTCGGTGAAGTCGCGCATCCGATGGAAGATAAACATTTTATCCAGTGGATTGAAATTATCGCTGACGGTAAAATCTACAGGCAGTTTTTAAATCCCGGTGACGCACCCGAAGCGGAATTTAAAGTGAGCGCAGATAAGATTGTCGCCCGTGAATACTGCAATTTGCATGGACACTGGAAAGCATAATCAGACTTTAACAGGAGAATAGGAAGATGCCCAGCTGGAAATGTACAAATTGCGGGTATACGTTTGATGCGGAGACCCATCCGAATGAATGCCCTTCGTGCAAACAGAAGTGTGAGATTGTCGACAATACCTGTTACACGCCGGACTGTGCGGACAAAGGGACGGATGACCGGATCGGGTCAAAGTAAAGCCCGTCTATCATTGACTGTTTGGAATAATTATTGTGTCCGGCGAAGATTTTGATTTTAAAAGACGTATTATTTAATGCCGTTGAAATCTTCGCCGGCCGCAAATTTGAAAAACACACCAATTGTAAAAATTGTAAAGAATCAGCACAAGGACTAATAATGGCTAAAACGTTAATTGTTTATGCGACAAGAACCGGCTCCACCCAGAAAATTGGTGAAATCGTTGCCGAAGGCTTAAGATTTTCCGGCCAGGAAGTCAAGGTCGTCAATGTCAAGGATATTAAATCTGAAGAAGACTTAACCGGCTATGATGCCTATGTATTTGGTTCTGCAACCTACCACGGCGATATGATGCAGGGCATGAAAACATTTCTTTTTCTGGCTGAAAAAGCTGACCTTGCCAATAAAATCGGCGGCTCTTTTGGCGCTTTCGGGTGGAGCGGCGAAGCACCGGAACGCATTTATGATACGATGAAGAACATATTTCAGATGGATATGGTCGGCAGTCCGCTGATGCTCAAAGCCAGCGAACTGGGGGGCGGCATCAGCATGGCCCAGGATTATGGACGTAAACTTGCCGAAAAACTCAATTAATAATTATGTGCCCATCCATAAACAGTTTTTTAATAAAGATCGGCACCAAAAAAGGAGGGATCATATGACAACACCGCAACATTGTCCCGGATACGAACAATTTAAGCATCTTAAATCGTTTAGTTGTAAATGCCCGAGCTGCGGAGAGGAAAAAGAAATCTTTTCCGATGAATTTGAGAAAAAGCATTCATGCGCCAAATGCGGACAGGAGATCGACTTTACCCAGTGTACTCTGGAAGGCAGCGCATAAAATTATATATTTTCGATTTTGATTGAATAATACCGTCTGAGAAGGATAGCCATATGGATGTTGTGCTCCTTTCGCGGCTGCAGTTTGCCGCTGCAACGATGTTTCATTTTCTTTTTGTTCCCTTGACGTTAGGGCTTTCCGTCCTGGTTGCGTACATGGAAACCCAGTATGTCCGTACCGGTGATGAAACTTATTTGTCCATGACAAAATTCTGGGCGAAATTGTTTTTAATCAATTTTGCCGTGGGCGTTGTCACGGGGATTACGCTGGAGTTTCAATTCGGGACCAACTGGTCAAGATATTCCGCCTATGTCGGTGACATTTTCGGCTCTCTTCTGGCCATTGAAGCGACCACGTCATTCTTTCTGGAATCCACCCTGCTCGGTGTCTGGATTTTCGGGTGGAAAAAACTGTCCAAAAAAGCCCATGCCGCGGTGATGTGGCTGGTGGCGATGGCAGGCACCCTTTCATCCATCTGGATTCTGCTGGCCAATGGGTGGATGCAGCATCCGGTGGGGTATACCCTTAGAAACGGCCGGGCGGAACTGGAAAGTTTTGCCGCTGTTGTGACCAACAAGTTTGGTATTCTCGAGTTCTTCCATACCGTCAGCAGTGCGTATGTGCTCAGCGCATTCTTTGTTATGGGCATCAGCGCGTATCATCTGCTGAAAAAACAGCATATCGAATTTTTTACCCGGTCATTTAAGATTGCACTGGTATTCGGCCTTGCCAGTTCCCTGTTCGTTGCAATCTCAGGCGACACCCATGGGGTTCATGTCAGTGAAGTCCAGCCGGCAAAACTCGCAGCTATGGAAGCACACTGGGAAACCACTCAACGGGCGCCGATTCATATATTTGCGATTCCCGATGCGGATTCTGAAAAAAACATAATCGAAATCGGTTCAATCCCCGGACTCCTGAGCCTGATGAGTTTTCACGATATTAACGCCGAGGTGAAAGGTCTTAAGGATTTTCCAAAATCGGAAAGACCGCCGGTGATGCTCACGTTCATCTCATTTCGTATCATGGTCGGTCTGGGCACGCTGTTTATCCTGCTGACCATTTACGGCTGGTTTAAACGCAACCGCCTGCTCGAAAGTACGAATTATCTTAAGGTGATGCTTTTTGCCATTCCTTTGCCGTATCTTGCGATTGAATTGGGATGGGTACTGGCGGAAGTCGGCCGTCAACCCTGGATTGTATACGGACTGATGAAAACATCGGATGCGGTTTCACCGATTGCAGGATCCCAGGTCCTGTTTTCTTTGATCGGTTTTGTTGTTGTCTACGGCTTGCTGGGGGCGATCGGGTTTTACCTGATCACCATCAATGCCAAAAAAGGACCGGTATTGGAAAAACATTTATAATGATATGAGTTTAAACTGGGGGTAATAATGGAATCGGCTTTACAATCCATATGGTTTTTCCTGTGGGGATTACTGTGGGCAGTATTTTTCATGACAGACGGGTTTGATCTGGGTATTGGGACGCTGCTGCCTTTTTTAGGGAAAAATGACACGGAAAAACGCCTGATGATTAATTCCATCGGTCCGCTGTGGGACGGCAATGAAGTTTGGCTGATCACCGCGGGCGGCGTGACGTTTGCGGCGTTTCCCACTGTCTATGCGTTTATGTTTTCATCGTTGTATACACCGCTTATGCTGATCTTGTTCGCATTGATTATCCGGGGGGTGTCATTTGAATTTCGCGGAAAAATTGAGTCTGAAGCATGGAAGAAACTCTGGGATACCTGTATCTTTATCAGCAGTGCGGCGCCGGCTATTTTATTTGGCGTTGCCTTTGCCAATATTTTTCAGGGGCTCCCGTTTGACCAGAACGGCTATCACGGCAACCTGATCTACCTATTAAATCCCTACGGCCTTTTGGGTGGGGTGCTGTTTCTGATGCTTTTTCTGGTACACGGCGCGCTGTGGTTGACGATTCGGACGCCGGGAGCGCTTCAGGCCCGGGCGGATGCCGCCGCAAACAACTTATGGTTTGTTTTAACCGGGGTGGCGGTGCTGTTTTTAGGCGCCACGTATGTTTACACACCGATTTATGCGAATTATCTGTCCCGGCCGGTGCTCTTCGTGGTGCCGCTGATCACCGTCATTGCTTTGTTCGGGATCAAGTTTCTGGTAATGAAAAAGCAATACCTGAAAGCCTGGTTCAGTTCTGCCGCAACGATTGTCAGTGCGACATTTTTTTGTATTATCGGTCTTTATCCGAACCTTTTTCCGTCCAACGTGGATGCAATTTATTCCCTGACCGCGCATAACGCATCCGCCAGTCCGCTGACGTTAAAAATAATGCTGGTTGTTGTTTTAATGTTTATCCCGATTGTTATCGCATACCAGGTCTGGGCCTACGTCATGTTTTCGGATCAGCTTTCAGCAGAAGACCTGGCAGCCGAAGAAGCTTATTAAAACCTGAATTTAAAAGAGGTTTCCTGATGAAAAAAATCGTTTTTTTGATAATGTTAATTTTTGTAATTGGTTTGGCTGTTTGTGTAAATGCCCAGGATATGGGGTCTGAGACGGTCCTGTTTGAAAAAGGCAGAATGCCTCAGGTAACCTTTGATCATCATATGCACCAGCATAAGCTGAACAATAACTGCAGTTCATGTCATGATTTGTTTCCCATGCAAACCGGTATTATCAAGGAAATGATCACAGAAGAAAAACTAAAAAAACAGCAGGTGATGAATTTAAAGTGTGTCAAGTGCCACAAGGATCGGAAAAAAGAAGGTCTTGCGGCGGGGCCGACCAAATGTACGGCATGCCATGTGAGGTCGAAATAGGGCTTTGATTAATAAAACAAAGCAATAAATTATTTGTTTTTTGAAAATCTTTCTTAGAAAGAAACTTCGTGGGTTCTCAAAAGGTTCGGGCGAATCACATATTGTGATGCATACACCGGATTCCCGCTCCCTGCCTCGCTGGGGCAAGCTTTTTACAGGAATGACGGGCGAACGGTTCTTTTTATGAATCATCTTCCTGTGAAGGCGGGAATCCAGGGCTTGCTGTTCGGGCGTATTGCGAAGCTACAAAACTTCATAACTTTAAAGTGTATCATGGAGGTAATTATGGATAAGTATGTATGTGATATTTGTGGGTATGTTTATGATCCAGAAGCCGGTGATCCGGATAATGGCGTTAATCCGGGTACAGCCTTTGCAGACCTTCCGGATGGCTGGACATGTCCGGTGTGCGGTGCGGAAAAGGGTGATTTTTCAAAAGAAGATTGACGCCTTCGTAAAAAGTCCACATCTGTGTTGCGCTGCATCCGTCGCTGCTTCATGGTACGCTAAGTACAAATCATTACGCAGGATTAGCGTGCCTTGCCAATTTTATACGATTGGTGAACTTTTATACTTTGCCGTCGAAATCTGACTTTTTACGAGATGATCCAGATTAATGGTAAAAAGACGGGCGTAAAAGATGACGAAAGTGTCGATTGCTTTTGCAAGCAGGTCTGGAAATACTGAAAAGATGCCGTCCTTGGAGCAGCGGAAGGATTAAAGGCCTGGCAGGATTATGGAAAGGCCATTGCGCAGAAATTTAAATAGTTGTTTATAATACGCTTGGGAAAATGTCGAATCGGTTCATGGCCGGGATGTGTTCTGCTGTGGCATTGATTATAAAACCGTGCATGGAGGGCTTTATGCCCTCCTGTCGCATTATTGTCCGGACGTATTGAAATTATAATAATACAAAAATTCAAAACGTGCGAAACGATCATAGCGTCATGGCACATTCATTTTCAGTATCAAGTTTTGATGGCGTCGTAAAAAGTCCCATTTACTGCGTTGCAGCGGTTTTTCAGACACTCAAGATACTACATGTATGATTTCGAGCCTGAAAAATCTCCACGCCTTGTATATGGAACTTTTAACTTAGCCATTCTGCTACTTTTTACGGGACCTTCAAGTTTTGATGGTGTTGTAAAAAATTGAGTTTTTGGTAAATAGTAAAAATGGAGAATATAAGATGAAAGCGGTTGAAATTGCAAAAGGGGTTTATAATGTCGGCGTGATCGATTGGAATATCCGTGATTTTCACGGGTATTCCACTGAGCGGGGGTCCAGCTATAACTCTTTTTTGATTGTTGATGAAAAGGTTGTGCTCATTGACACGGTGAAAAGGGGTTATGAGGACCAGCTGCTGGAAAATATCTCTCAGATTATTGATCCCAAAAAGATTGATATTGTAATCAGTAATCATACGGAAATGGACCATTCCGGCGGCCTGCCGCGGGTTATGCATTATATCGGCGAGCAAAAGCCTCTTTTTTGTTCGAAAATGGGACTAAAGAATCTTGCCCATCATTTTACTCATAAGTGGAATTTTCACGGGGTTGAAAACGGCGAAGAACTCAACATCGGCAGCCGGACCCTGACCTTTCTTGAAACCCGGATGCTTCATTGGCCGGACAGCATGTTTACATACTGCAATGAAGACAAAATTCTCTTTTCAAGCGATGCGTTTGGCCAGCATTATGCCGGATATGAAATGTTTGATGATGTGGTCGGCCACACGATTATGAGTCATGCGAAGAAATATTTTGCCAATATTCTGATGCTGTATGCGCCCAAAATTCAAAAGCTCATCGAACATGTTGTCGAAATCGGGCTGGATATTCAAATGATCTGTCCGGATCACGGGGTGATCTGGCGCAGAGAGCCGGGAAAAATTATCGAGGCCTATGCCCGATGGAGTCAGCAGGTTCCCGAACAAAAGGCGATTGTCGTTTACGATACCATGTGGCACAGCACGCAAACGATGGCCGAAGCCATTGCCGACGGTATTTCAAAAGAAGGGGTTTCCGTTAAACCGATTCATATCCGCAGTTCCCATCGCAGCGATATTATGACCGAGGTGCTGGATGCCAAAGCCATCGTGGTCGGTTCTCCGACGCTCAACAACGGCATGTTTCCCACGGTCAGCGATATTCTGACGTATATGAAAGGATTGAAACCCAAAAATAAGATCGGCGCGGCATTCGGATCCTACGGCTGGAGCGGGGAGTCCGTAAAACTGGTTCGGGAACAGCTTGAAGCCATGAAATTTGATATGATTGATCCGAACTTGCGTATTCAGTATGTTCCGGATGAAGAGGGCATTGAATCCTGTGTCGCATTCGGCAGGCAAATCGGCCAGGCGGTATTAAACGGGTAGGCAGTTATGAAAATTCCGGTTGTTGAACTTAGTGAATGTATATTGTGCGGAATCTGCGAGGAAGTCAGTCCATCCGTCTTTCATGTCAGTGACTTGGGGTATGTTCAGGTGGCGGATCTTGAGCAATATCCTGAAGAAGAAGTGGATGATGCGATTAAAAATTGTCCGGCAGACTGTATCTTCTGGGAATAAAAAAATGGCGTTGTTAAAAGTCCCATTTACTGCGTTGTAGCTTTTTTTCAGGCACTCAATATACGACTTGTATTATTTCGGGCCTGAAAAAAACTCTACGCCTTATATATGGAACTTTTAACTTAGCCATTGAATCTGATTTTCGAGAGTTTAGCCATACAGTTGCTGAAACAATTTCTTGTGCTCATGACGTTTTCAACTGAAGAGAGATAATAAATTTTTCTTAGCCATTGAGTCGTTTTCAATGAGATAGTCAAATCCAATAGTTTGAAAAAAACTTTGGAATGGTCCATGATGAAACTGTATGAATTTATTTAGTTCCTATAGGATAGGCCGGGTTTCCCTCCCGGCTATTGCATGTTCCATCTGTAGGGATTGAAATCCTGACCAATAAAAAGAGGAAAAAATCATGAAACGATTGCCGGTTGTTATTTGCATGTGTCTTGTTTTCGGAGCCCTGGCTTTTTTCCCGGGAATAGGTATGGCTGCAGAAGAAGAAATCAACTGTGTTAAATGTCATCGCAGGGTGACCCCCGGCCATGTGACTGACTGGGAAACCAGTACCCATGCGGAAATGGGGATTGACTGCTCGGTTTGTCATGGCTCGGAGCACCAGAGCGCAAAAAACAAGCACCTCGCGGTCATGCCGGATGAAAGTGTCTGCGGCGATTGCCACTATGATCAGTTTGAACAGTTTCAGGCGGGCAAGCACAACCATGGCTGGAAATCATTGAACGCCATGCCGGTGACGCATCTTGAACCGGATGCGCTCATGGAAGGCGGGCGCGGCTGCGGCGGATGCCATAACATGGGGATTAAGACCGAAAAAGAAAAGGAAGCGATCCGTGCCACGGGCAACCGCTACCAGAATAATTCCTGTGATGAATGCCATACGCGGCACACCTTTGCCAAATCAGAGGCCCAGGACCCCAGAGCCTGCCAGCAGTGTCATATGGGATATGATCATCCCCAGTGGGAGATGTGGAGCAGTGCTAAACACGGAACGCGCTGGTTTGCAAAAGACCAGGGCCGACTGCCGGAAAATGCCACGGCACCGACATGCCAGGAGTGTCATCTTCCCGAGGGCACCCATACCAACCGGACCGCCTGGGGGTTTTTCGGCGTCCGGCTGCCCATGCCCGACGATAAACAATGGGCGTCCGACCGCGCCACCATTTTAAAGGCCCTTGGGGTGTTGAATCCCAAAACCGGGGAACCCACCAAACGCCTGGAGGTCATCAAAGAGCTGGATATGGCCCGCCTGACCGAAAAAGACTGGCAGGATGAACGTACGAAGATGATTAAAACATGTGCGAAATGTCATTCAAAGTCATACGGTAAAACCCAGTTAGAAGCCGGGGATGAGATGATGCAGAAGGCAGACCGCCTGATGGCAAAAGCAATCAATATTGTGGCTGCGCTTTACGAGGACGGGATTCTTAAAAAACCCGCGGAATATGAATTTGCATATCCGGATATTATGTATTTCATGCGGACCAATGGAAAAAGCATGGATAATCTGTCCCATATCGACCAGGTGCTTTTCCAGATGTTTATGAAACACCGCATGCGGACTTATCAGGGATGCTTTCATGTGAATCCGGATTATGCCTACTGGTACGGCTGGGCCATGATGACAAAAGACCTGGGCGAAATCGAAGAGCTGGCGCATCTTCTTCGGGAAGCGCACAAAGAAAAGAAGGAATAGTGGAACTCAAAGGCAGGCGGTCAAAGCAGCTTTTGCGGGAACTTTTAAGCGCAAAAGATATCCGGGCGTCTATTGAAACCATATGTCAGTATTCGCCCCGGCAGAGTGTGAATTTTCTATTTTCCTTTTTTTATGACAAAGAGGAAATTCTTCGCTGGCGGGCAATTTCCGCATTCGGCCGGGTGGTTTCGATGCTTGCAGAGCAAAACATGGAGTCTGCCCGGGTGATCATGCGCCGGCTGATGTGGAACTTAAACGATGAATCCGGGGGGATCGGCTGGGGATCGCCGGAGGCCATGGGCGAGGTCACCGCCATTCATCCGGAACTGGCAAAAGAATTTTCCCGTATGCTCAGATCCTACATCCGGCCGGAGGAAAATTTTCTGGAATATGAAATGCTTCAGCGGGGTGTTCTCTGGGGCATCGGACGACTGGCAGAAACCCGGCCGGAGTGTTTGATGCAGACAGATTTGTATCTGCATCCGTTTTTGGAATCAAATGATGCGTATCACCGGGGATTTGCCGCCTGGGCGCTGGGCAATCTCAAGAGCAAACCGTCAGCTTCAGCACTTGAACGTTTGATCCAGGAAAAAAATGAGATTTTATTTTTTAATGATCTTGAACTCAAAACGGTGACCGTCGGGTCGCTGGCAAACGATGCGTTGTGCAAATTATGACGGCTTTGTAAAAAAAACTTTATGATGTCGCTTTGCGTCATCACTGTATTATAAAATTTCTTTTATCGGGTAGGCCGGGTTTCTGACCCGGCAATTGGAGTTTCACAGTTGTCGGGAATGGAATCCCGACCTGCATTGTTATCATGGTATTGGTGTCTGTCCGGAAAATGAACAAAATAATCATTTGCGGGCGGACATAAGGAGTTCAACATGTTTGTTCTGGGATTACAGGGAAGTCCGCGTAAAAAAGGAAATACCAATTTTCTGCTTTCTGCATTTATGGAAGAAGTGAAATCAAGGGGTGCGGAAACGCAAATTATCAATGTGCCGGACAAAAATATCAAACCCTGCATCGGATGCGGCAATTGTGAGAAAAAAGGGTTCTGTTCCATCAAAGATGATGACATGACCAATGAGATTTTTGCCTTGCTCCGCCGGGCGGATGTGGTAGTTATTGCCACCCCGATTTATTTTTACAATGCCACGGCCCAGATGAAGCTTTTGATTGACCGGACCCAGACGCTCTGGGCAAGAAAATACAAATTGGGCCTGACCGACCCCGGACGCCCGGACCGAAAGGGATTTCTTTTGTCAGTGGGTGCCACCAAAGGCAAAAATTTGTTTGAAGGGATGATCCTGACGGCCAAATATTTCTTTGACGCCATCGGTTCCGATTTCCATGGAAAATTGCTGTACTGGCGGATTGAAAATTTCGGGGACATGAAAAACAATGAAACTGTTTTAGATGATATTAAAAAAGAAGCGGACCGCTTAGAACCGATGCTCAAGCGCAAAAAGATACTGTTTGCCTGCCGTGAAAATGCCGGTCGCAGCCAGATGGCAAAGGCCTTTGCCCGTTATCATGCCGGCGGCGAGATAGACGCGTTATGTGCCGGCAGTACACCGGCTGAAAACATTAATCCTGTGATGGTGGAAGCCATGCAGGAATCAGGCATTGATATCGCATTTCGAAAACCAAAATCCATTGATGAGGTTGTGGCGCTGACCAAGCCGGATATGATTATCACCATGGGATGCGGTGAGGAATGTCCGTTAATTCCCGGCGTGGAATATATAGACTGGAATCTGCCGGATCCGTCCGGGCAGCCCATTGAATTTTTCAGAAGTGTTCGTGATGAAATTGAAGAAAAGGTAAAACAATTAATTGCGACGCTATGATGGCTTCGTAAAAGAACTCAATGTTGGGGTTGCCCCTTCATTCCTCGTCGCTCAACGTACATAAAGTACGCCTCATTCCTCGGGATTCGTGACGCCCCAAAGCTAAAATGGAACTTGAGCTTTTTATTTTGCCATTGCACAAGTTGTTTTTTCTTAAAGCAGAAACATAAACATAACTGAAAAAGGAGAAAATTATGAAAATCAATATCGATAAAAACCTGGTTGAATTTACCCCGGAAAATCCTGATGAAAAAGTGAAAATCGAAGCCCTCTGGAGAGTGTTGGTGGATTGTGCCCGTTTTAACAAAAAAATGGTGCCGGTCGGCGAATACATCCCGGGAAAGAATGATTTTGCCCGGTTTGCCATTGAAGGCATGGACGCCAAAGAAGGCGACGGTTATCCTGAAGCTTACGTGGAAGACGACTGCCGCTGCTACTGCCAGACCTGCAACAAGTTTGTTGAACTGAAAACCGGCGACCGGATTCCGCCCTGTTGCGGAAAGCTGATGGAAGTGCTTGATTAACCGAATTTATCATATTTACAGTTTTACAAAAAAACCGGGATGATTTTGAAAAAACCATCCCGGTTTTTTTGTTTCGAATTTAGGCCCGGCCTGACCATAAAAATATAAAGACACAAAACAACATCCGATTTATTCGCTTCCTGCTCATTGTCGATTTCCCACTGACCACTGAATACTGCTCACTTTCCTTCACATTATGCGGTTATTCCTCCTGAGTTATCGTGGTTTGAACACCTCCATTTTCTTCAAAGACAATTTCGACTGTTACTTCACCGTCAAGCAAGGACGCTTCGGTCAGTAAGCCGTCATCGACCAGGGATTCCACTTCTCTAACGCTGCGTGTATCAATAACTATCTCCGTCATGCCGTCTTCGCCGCCCATATCGTCAAAGGTCATATCCGCATGCGGTGTGTCGGAAATCATTTCATCAATCCTCTCATAAATCTCTCCATCATTGATGTCGATAGTCGGGTGGTGGGCATACGCCGCCATCAAACCAAATGTCATCACAACAGCAATTAATTGAAAAACTCTTTTCATGTTCGTTCTCCTTTTTTGGGGTTTACGTTTTTCATCACACCCTGAATTAAGGTGAAAGATTGTTGCCTGATTTTTTTGCTTGCCTCGGTGCGCGTGATTATTTGCAGGAAATGTACTTGAAATTGATTGGGAGTAACCTGTGAGCACTGGAAAAGCTGCGGGATATCAAAAAGAGGGGTTTTTTAATGCATTATTCAATGTGAGAAAAACTGTTCTGATTCTGTTTTATTTTGCTTACGTCATTATTTCATCCTTGACCCGCCACTATCAAAACTTTTGAATCTCAGGAATACATCAGACAGTCATTCAACTTTTGTCTGGCGTCAGATTTCAGCGCTGCCAACAAGCATAATTGAAGTACATATTATCTTAAACACGGTTTTCACAAAAAAGTTTCACAAGAAATTTTAATCGAATTTTTGTTTCTTAATTGGAAAATCATCTATATTTGTCAGAAAGATTCCGCGTATGGTCATCGTTACCTCCATCACCGAACCATTGCCCTTAAAGCCCCTGTCGAAGCGGTTTGACAAAAAAATGTGGATGGTCTGACGTGCTGATATTTAAAAAATATAAAAATTTAGCTTGCTATTACGCATAATGGTGCTTATTTTTCAGAATCAATTAAGGCCTGCTGTCAATCGGCGGGCGTGTTTATTTCTGTTGGAATTATTTGTCTTTTTTAAAAGCTTATCATCCTTCAGTTTGGAACGTTGAAATTTTTTGAAAGGAGGATGATATTATGGAAAACGGAACAGTTAAGTGGTTTAATGACAGTAAAGGGTTCGGGTTTATTGAGCTGGAAAATGGTTCGGATGTATTTGTTCATTTCAGTGCCATACAGTCGAGCGGATTTAAATCCCTCGCTGAAGGCGCGAGCGTTACTTTAGAAGTTGAGCAGGGACCGAAAGGACCGTCTGCAGTTAATGTAAACGTCGTCTAAACTGCTTTTTAAAACAATTAAAGGCATCTTCCGTCTAACGGGGGATGCCTTTTTTTAATGATTTTTTTATCAAAAATTGTAATTATGCCGGTGAAAATTTTTTAATTTGTTATCAGTAATTTTTTATATCGGCAACCTGCTGGAAAGGAAACATTATGGGAAAACCGAATTATTCGTTTGCAAAACGCCAGAAAGAACTGGCCAAGAAAAAAAAGAAAGAGGAAAAAAGACAGCGTAAGCTGGATGACAAGCTGGCGGCAATTGCTGAAGCTGAAAAAGAGAATGCTTCACCGGAAGATCCGGCGGATGATTCTGCGGAAACTGCAGCGGCTGAGTCAACAGAGGAGAAAGCATCAGAAGACACTCCCGACATCCCGGAGTAAAGCAACTTTCCTGCATCCGGTATGACTCTGTCTGAATTGATTGCACCTGAATGTTTAGCCAATGATCGAAGCGACTTAACAACGTCGGCTTTTGAAACCGATAATTTTAAGATTATCAATAAAATAAAAAACATTCGGGTCCCTTTTTGGGGTGCCGATATGCCATATACAAATTTAAATTAAATGGTTGAACCAGTTTTTGCTTCAAATTTCGATTGTTTCTTCTGCCGCCCGGATGATTCCGTCTTGTGTTCAGCCTTTTAATGTATTTATAATATCTTCCGGTTCCGGCCTTATGGTATAATCCGGGTTCACGTTTTTTCGTAATATAATTCCCTGCTGATCCAGGATAAATCTGCCAGGCATCGGCAATGTCCATGTATCATCACCATTGTATTTTTCAAGGTCGATCCCGAAATTTTTATATATAACGCGCAAATCTTCAGGCAGGCGGAATACCAGCCCGAACCGTGAGGCCATCGTGTTCCCGGCATCACTGAGCACGCTCATTGTCAGGTGGTGCGTATTTGCCGCTTCCATTGAATATTTCGCAAGCTGGGGTGATATAAGGAGGATTGACGCGCCAATGGCTTCAATATCGGCAGCCTTTTCCTGCAGAGCTTCCAGCTCTATATTACAGTAAGGTCACCATACGCCCCGGTAAAAACTGACAACCAAGGGGCCTTTAGCAAGCAATTCAGATGAACTGACCGGGTTCCCGTTTTGATCCGGGAGTAAAAATTCCGGCGCTTTTTCTCCCTCGCTTAACACGCGGTCCATAATTCCTGATCGCTGCAGGTCGTCTGTTGCGCGGTGCATGACAGTCAATGCCTCAGGCGGGGCACCTGCTTCAAACTCTTTTTTCATTTCATCCAGTTTATTTTGCAGATTCATTTCTTCACCTCCGTGCTGTTTGTTTAAAAGATTGTTAACTCACACTTCTCATGAAAAAATCATCAATTTATTTTTAGCTTTTTCTGCATAAAACAATGAAATAATAGTATTTAAATATTTCTACCAATTGGAATTTTTTTTTGATATAGGTTTTACCCCTGAATTGTGAGATTATAATTTAATTCATTGTTAATATAATTTAAGGTTCAACCCATCTTTTTACAATGATTCAATTAATTTTGGGGAAAATATATAAAAATCAAGGGTGTAAAAATTGGTTAATTTAAATGTGCTGGGAATTGATATCGGTTCTGTGGCGGTTTGTATAGCAGAAGCGGATTTTCATAAAAATATCGTCAACTATTCCTATGTTTTTCATAAAGGCGATGTTGCAGCAATTTTAAAAGAACAGTTAAATAGTTACGATTTTAGCAGAATTTCTCATATTGCCGTTACCTCATCAACGCCGGATATTATAAAATATGACGCCAAATTTAATAACCAGGTGGCCATTATTTGTGCGGCCAAACAACTCCATGGGGATTTTAAAGCGATACTGTCTGTGGGCGGAGAAAAATTCGGGCTCTTGTCATTTGATGAAAAAGGCAGGTATCAGAATTTTAAATCAAATACCTCGTGTGCTGCCGGCACCGGCAGTTTTCTGGACCAGCAGGCCGGCCGGCTGAATCTTGAAAACATCGCGTCTCTTTCGAGCATCGCCCACAGCAATAAAAAAGGTTTTCCCAAAATAGCGTCACGATGTGCGGTGTTTGCAAAAACAGACCTGATACATGCCCAGCAGGAAGGCTATTCTTTAGGTGAAATCAGTGAAGGGCTGTGTGCCGGGCTTGCTAAAAATATTGTTGATACACTGTTTAATGAAACCACAACCCGGGATAAAATAATTTTCTGCGGCGGTGTGTCAAAAAACAACGCAGTCAAAGAACATCTGGCATCCATGACCGGCGCCGACATTGTGGTTGATGAACTGTCCCATTTGTATGGGGCGGTTGGGGCTGCGTTTTGCCTCATGGATGAACTGGCTGATGAACTGGGGGGCGAATCAGGCGGGAAATCTGCGATAACCGCTGATATTTTCCTGGAAAAAAAGACCGGTAAAAAGCTGTTTTATCCTCGTCTTGAGCTGACCCGTTCAGAATATCCGGATTTTAACAGTCTTCAAAAATACAATTATTATTCACAACAAGCGGATAATAAAAATTTTGTGGAAGTCGATGTGTATGAAGACCTGGCAGACAAAAAGAAATTAAACGTCCGGATCGGGGTGGATATCGGGTCCACCAGCACCAAGGCGGTGCTCTTGGGCGAAGAAAATGCGGTGCTGGCAGGATTTTATACACGGACGGCCGGCGCGCCGCTTACCGCCATGTGCCTGATACTCGAATCCATGCATGATCTGGTTTTGAAAAACCATATTGATTTAATTGTGAACGGTTGCGGCACAACCGGTTCGGGCAGAAAATTTATTGGTAAAATCATCGGGGCGGATATCATTGTTGATGAAATTACCGCTCACGCCCGGGCTGCCTGTGAGATAAACAGTGCGGTGGATACCATTATTGAAATCGGCGGCCAGGATGCCAAGTTCACCACATTAAAAAACGGCATGGTTACTTCATCAACAATGAACAACGTGTGTGCGGCCGGCACCGGCAGTTTCATTGAAGAACAGGCCTCAAAACTGGGGTGTGCGATTTCAGACTATTCCGCCCGGACTGAAAACGTTAAGGCTCCCATGTCCAGTGACCGGTGTACGGTTTTTATGGAAAGAGATCTCAACCATTACCTCACCGAAGGATATGCGGTCAATGAAGTCCTGGCATCTGTTCTGCATTCGGTACGGGAAAATTATCTGTTAAAAGTCGCCACCCAGAGCAATATCGGCGACGTTGTTTTTTTTCAAGGGGCCACCGCCAAAAACAGGGCCCTGGTGGCAGCGTTTGAGCAGCGCCTGAAAAAACCGATTCTGGTGTCAAAGTTTTGCCATTTAACCGGCGCTTTGGGAACCGCATTAACCCTGAAAGATGAAAATGTGAACAATACCATTTTCAGGGGCATTGATATCTACAAAAAGGAAATTCCCGTTATCTCTGAAGTGTGTGACATCTGCAACAACAGCTGTAAAATTTCCGTTGCCCAAATCAATGGGGAAAAAGTCGCTTACGGTTTTTTGTGCGGACGCGATTATGATACCCAACAATATGTGAACAATAAAATTTCCGGATTTGATCTGCTCAAAGAAAGAAAGAAAATTGAATTTTCTCCGGTTTCGCCTAACGGCCAGGCTTTTGCCAAAGCGCAAAACGGAGCAAAAATCGAAAAAAACGATTTTACCATCGGAATTCCGGCAGCGCTTCATTTGTTTGAAGACATTGCCTTCTGGAAATATTTTTTCGATTCTCTCGGTGTAAAGACCGTTTTCAGCAGCAATTACAAAGGCGCGGTGAAAAGGGGCAAGAACCTTTCTGAAACGGAATTCTGCGCACCGGCCACTGCCATGTACGGCCATGTTGAATACTTGATGGGAAAATCCGATTTTATTTTTCTTCCCTATTACCTGGAAAACAAATCCAAAACCGGCCGTCGCCAGTATTGCTATTATACGCAGTATGTACCCACGATCATGGCAAAATATAACCGGAAAAAAATTCTCAGGCCCCTTGTGAAGTATCTGTATACGAATTTTTATACCAAAATCGAATTGTATAAAATGCTCAAATCCATTGAAGCGGATATCAGTTTTTTTGATATTTCATCCGCCTATGACAAAGCATGGGATTTTAAGCAGTCATGTGAAGAAAAATTTAAAACAGCTTATACAAAAGAAATTGAAAATTCAAATGATGTGAGTGTGGTGTTTCTGGGCAGACCGTATACGATTTTATCACCTGAGATGAACAGCGGCATCCCCGGAATCTTCTCCTCTTTAGGCATTAAGACGTTTTATCAGGACATGGTGCCCCTCAATAAAGACGGTAAAGAAGAAACCGATACCATTGCCCCGCTTTTGGCAGACATTCACTGGAATTATCCGGCCGCTATTTTAAAAGCCGCAGAAAAAATAGCCAAAACCCCGAATGTGTATCCGGTGTTTATTACATCTTTTAAGTGTACGCCGGATTCGTTTGGTTTAAAATATTTTAAAGAGCTGATGGATAAACATGAAAAACCGTATCTGATACTGGAACTGGATGAACATGATTCGAGCGTGGGCTATGAAACCAGAATTGAAGCAGCTATCCGGTCGTTTCGAAACAACAGTTTTTCACTTAGAAATCAGCAGGGAATTAAAAAAGAGAAAAAAGAAATCGATTATTCTTCCCTGTTTTTAAATCCTGCCAGGAATATCAAAGGTAAAAATCTGGTCTTTCCCAACTGGGATAATACATCCTGCCGGCTGCTGGTTGCCACACTCAAAGGCGAAGGCATCAACGCGTACCTGATCGAAGAAACAGGCGCTACAATTCAAAAAAGCATGAAGTTCAATACCGGTCAGTGTATACCGGTCAACGCCATTGCCCAGGGATTTGTGGAAACCATTGAAAAAAATAACCTGGATCCGGCAAATACCCTGTTGTGGCTCAGCAAGGCAAATTTCTGCAACCTGAAACTGTATCCGAACTTTATCAAATCGCTGTTAACGTCTTACGGAAACAACATGGATCAGGCAGGCATTTTTATCGGTGAACTGACGTTTATTGATATTTCCATCCGGGCGTCCATGAATGCCTTTTTTTCTCATATGTTCGGCGGTATGCTCACAAAAATGGGGTGCCGGACAAGACCTTATGAAATCGAAAAAGGAACGACCGACCAGGTGATTGAAAAAAGCATTACCATTTTAGAAGATGCGTTTTTAGGCAACCGGAGCAAGGAAGAGGCAGTCGCTCAAATCGTCTCCCGCTTTGAATGGATCGAGGTGGACAAGCGTTCACCACGGCCGAAAGTGGCGATATTTGGTGATCTGTATGTCCGGGACAACGACACCATGAACCAGAACCTGATTGCCTACATCGAAGAAAATGGCGGTGAAGTCATCACCACACCGTATACCGACATGGGTAAAATGATTGCGCCCATGTATTATAAAAAATGGTTTAATGAGGGATTATACGCAAGCATCATGAAGGTGAAGACGATTGTTAAAACCATGGGCATTCTTGAAAGAAAATATTATAAATATTTTGAACGCGTCTTAAAAGAACCGCAGCATGTTTATGATGAACCGCCGGAGAAAATATTATCTCAATATAATATCATCAATGAAAATATTGGTGAGTCCATGGAAAATACGCTTAAAATCCATTACCTGACCAAGCATCACCCGGATCTGACGCTGTTTATTCAGACCAATCCGGCCTTCTGCTGTCCGTCTCTGGTGACCGAAGCCATGAAAAAGGAAATTGAAAAAATCACATCCGTCCCGATTGTGTCCATCACCTATGATGGGACCGGGGGGATGAAGAATGAGAGTGTGGTGCCGTATCTCAAATTTCCGAGGAAGTTGGATAAGAGACGGTTTGGGGAGAGTAAGGAAGGTAAAGTAAGCGAAGAAAGGAAAGAAACGGAGTTTACTTTGATCTGTCTTTAATTGGCAGAAGAGGGCGCTTTCCAATTTCACTGCATCTAAAGCGCCTCTTGATGGTAAAGCATAAAAGTTCACATTCAAGGCGCACAAATTCTGAGGAATGAGTCACGCCTGCGGCGTGATGTTCCAGCGGTTCGTTAGACTTACTCCGCAGTGACGAAGAATGAAGTGTAATGCAGAAGGTGGACTTTTTGCGAAGCCATCAAATGCTGCCCCCGCATAGCAGACTTCAGCGAGGGTAGCTTTTTCCTTGTATCTGCAGCAAACTTGAAAACCGCTTGACTCAGGTCTGTTAACGAAATCTTCTGAACCCCGGGTGTCATTACGAGAAGTGAGGAACGAACGACGAAGTAATCCCCTGCCTTGAGCAAGATTGCTTTGGTCTTCCAGCCTTGTCGCGCAAGGCGTTGAACATTAAATAGTGAACCCGCCCAGTCAGTTTCTATTTTTAAAAACAGGCAGAAGTCCTTATTCAAAGTTCGATGTTGGGCGTTCGATGTTCGATGTTCATATTTTTTCCCTGATTTCTGTCTTGACGAACTCTGCTTATATGTTTCGGCTTATCATGTTGTTTGTTGCCGAAGGTCCGTAGGGTGGATTAGCGAAGCGTAATCCACCAATTTGTGAAATTTGTCAGAGTCATCCCGCTAATGCTATTCACCTGACGCGTCATTCCCGCGCAGGCGGGAATCCAGCCTTTTTAGAATGTTCAATAAATATCGATTTTGAGGAAGACCGTGAACGATTCTGATATCATTGCCGAACGGTTAGCGTAACTCTGAAATAATTCGCTTGTATTTTTCTCTACTTTTCTTTGGCGGGCAAAGCAAAGTAGCAAAAGAAACCCGCCCTGCAGCACGTTCCTTCGATCCGCAGGCTTCCATGGCGGGATCAAAAACTCGCTCAATCTTTGGCCCGGACATTTTTTTATTTATAGTTCACCTTTTTGCCTCTCAAAGACCTCAGCTTTGCCGCCGCTCAAACAGTTTGCTCCCTTTTTCCATGGAAACCATCGTCTCTCGGTTGTGCTGCAATGGGAGTCCCCCGGCGTTCGGCTGTTGTTACTCATGGTTCGATGTTCATAGCCTTTTAGCTGATTTCTGAATTTTGAACTCTTTTTTCCATCAATAATTTTAGATCAATTCAAACTTAAATTTACTTTTAGCTTTTCCCATCACAACCCATCAAAATAATATTGTTATTTAAATTAGTCCTTTTTTTTAGAAAAAATATTTGATATAAGTCTCATTTCGTAAAGAGATGTGTGTGAGGGGTATAGTCTTTAGCTTTATAATCAATAATAAAGGTTTGACCCCATACACACGTTCGATTTGCCAATGGCGATTGCCTGTATCTCGACGAAAAAAGCCGGCAGTGTCAGATTTATGACAAACGTCCGGACACCTGCAGAAATCATCCTCAAGTCGGGCCGCGACCCGGTTTTTGTCCCTGTGAATCGTCATGAAA